>JBDSIM010000246.1:0-53160 GCA_039917935.1 Cyclobacteriaceae bacterium
CGCGTTGCGTTCATTTTAATGAACCCAAATGTGCCATAATTGAAGCCGTTGAAAGAGGCGAAATCGCCTTGAGCCGGTACGAAAATTATCTTGGCATGGTTACCGGAAAGGATAACAGGAAATAGCGCAGGCCGGACCCTTTTCCCCTCATTTTCAAGGAGGGGAGGCAATTATTTTACATTCCGGCTTTGTTCAAAAAAATCAATAAATTTCTTCGGGCAACAATGATAGTTTCCTATATTTTCTCGACCTGTTCCTCAGGTACAAGCCCGCATACCGCAGCATCAATGGAAAATTTAGAAACCGCAGGCACACGCCCATTTCATACCGGATTCTATTGCCAAGTGATTTTTGTTCCTCCCTGTTTCTATTGAGAATCATAATTTTTTCACAAACCAGAAAAGTGGATGTTAATTGCGGGCTCAAGAAAGTGAATTGTCTCGCCGACATAGAATTTTTAACGATCCTTTTTTTGACGAGTACTTCGGGCGAATAGCAGTAGTGATAATTCCTGGAAGACCGGATCCAAAAATCAAAATCCTCGTAGGCGAGCCTTTCATCGTAGCCTCCCAGGGAATCCATGACCTTGCGCCTGAACATCATCGTTGGAGAACAAATAAAAAACCGTTCTATCAGAAACCTATAGATGTTTCCTTCCGGAATTGTATGGTGGGGAAATCGCTGAGAATGACGGAACACAGGCGAGCCATTCTCCTGTATCCAGTCAGCATCCGTAAAGTTAATGCCAAAGGTATCACCAGCCTTTGTTAAAGCCAGAACACCTTTATATATTCTGTCAGGTAAAAGTATGTCGTCGGCGGCGAGATCAATAATGTATTCGCCATAAGCAAACAATAACCCATGATTGAAGGCGCGGCAGCTGCCAGAATTTGCCTGAAGGGGAATGAATCTGATCTGCGGATATTCTTCCAGAATCTCCGTGATGACACCCACACTGTTATCCAGACTGGCATCATCGATGACAACGAGTTGAATATTCGGATAGTTTTGATTTAGCACTGAGAGAATCGATTCCCTTACAAACCGCTCCTGGTTATAACATAAACAAATGACCGTAACCGGGGGTAAACGCATTAGCTTATCTTTTTATGAAACGTAAATTTGGAGGACGGGACGCCACCCATATGCATTTTAAAATCAAGTAGTTTGAAATTTGGTTTCTCCCTTGAGGCTGAGGTGCCAAGATCCATTAAAGAAATGTGGTTATCCCTGCAGAATTTGTACACCCCCTCCAGCAGCAAAACCATCGGACTCAAGGCGTTGTATTGGCGTTCGTGATTGGCTAAGAAATTATAGAGGATCTTTTCATTAATGCGTATTGAAATGGATGCAGCCACGATCTTACCCTGTAGAAATACTGCAAACAAAAGGTAACGATCCGGAAATTCCATTGCGGTACTTTTTAAATCCTCTTCCGTTATAGAAAGATTGTAACCCTTTTCGCGATGGCAGCCGGCAAGAAATCGATAAACATCCTCCAGTTGCCATGGAGGAAGCTGTGCGAAATTAAAGCTTGCATTTTGTGCCTGATGCAATCGCAGATTTTCTGAATGACGAATGACCTGGGAGAAAATTTTTTCAGAGACCGGAATAATCGAGGTGACCTCCGCCGAAAAGATCCGGTACGATTCATTTAACAAAAATGTTTCTAACAACGATAACCTTTCCGGGGCATAATCATGGGGAGGGTTTTTCAGAAAAACATCTGTTACACCTTTTCTTAAAAGCGTGATTTCAATAAATACCAAAAAGTCATACAAAAGCATGGGCGTGATGTGCGTTGAAAATTCCAAAGAGCCAAAGGGCGCTCTGAAAGGACTTCGTGCGACGGTGCCATCAATATGCATATGGATACCCCCCAGCGCTTTTTTTCTATTTGGGTTCAGTATATAGAAAGAAATCCAATGTTGGGGGTCGTGCCGGCATCTGAAAGAGGAAAGATTAAAGATTCCCTCCTCGTACTCCAATATAAAATCAGAAGGAATTGTGCCTTCATGAAAAATGTAATCTTTCAATCAATAGGGAATTCCTAATTTACGATAAATAAAATGCATTAACCACGCAGGGCCTATTAGCAGAAACTGGATATCCTTGAAAAAAGAAGGTTTCTTCCCTTCCACCTTGTGGCCGTAAAACTGCCCGATCCATGCGATGACAAAAAGGATCAGCGATATAAGCCACAGTGGAGCAATGTCTAATTGTGTAATCAACCTGGCGACGAAAAGGCACAAAACTCCGAATAGCATCATTCCCACACTTAATGAAACTGAGAGGGAAACATAATAGATCAATACAAAGATCAAAACCACCACAGCCCAATTGGCATAAGGATTATCCTGACCTAAAAATCGTTGGACGTTGTCAGAGGGTATTGATGCGATTAAACCTACAAGGCTGAAAAAGATCAGGGGTACGCAAATCCAGTGAATGATCTTATTGGTGTGGTCCTGATGACTTTCACCATACTCCGACAAAAGTTGGTCTATTTTACGCATAGTGGATGCTTTAATTACCAAGTTAATCAGTATTCACGATAAGGTCAAGTTGCTTTAAACTTCCACTTTAGTCTTCACCTTATTCCAGTTTTTTATCTGCCAGAAAACTTTGCCCGTGGTAAGATGATTTCCCTTTTCATCATGGATTTTAATCTCGCACGGAATAACGATGGCATCGTTTAATCTTAAGGGCAGGTAAATAAATTCTTCAAACCATTTGTCAGACGTTGAAAATTCAGCTGTCGCATTCATTTTACCCTGATAGTGATAATCCATTTCTAACCGCTGCATAATCAGACGATATTTTTTGGCGTCCAGTTTTGAAACCAATAAAAAACCCGTTGTAAATTCGGAAATGGTGGCCAGTGCGCAGGCGTGAAGACCCCGGATATGATTAAAGTTTTTTTTATTAAAGGGAATACTCGTTTTAAGATGATTGTCGCCGATCGAAATAATTTTAAAACCATGGGGCTTATTAAATGGAATCATTCGGTTGACAGACCAGTTCAAGACCTTTAAATAAAATGAAGAGTGTTTTGCTTTTTCAATTATCTTGGCGGGGTCGATCATAAAAAAATTCGATTTCAGGATGAATGTATGCAATCCACCCGCAGTGTCCTAGAATTCTGGAATTTATCCGGACAGAAGGCGGTGGAAAATGGAACGATCCCGTTTCTCGTTAATGATTGAAAACTATGAAAAATAAAATAGCTGTTTTGGGCGCGGGATTGGTCGGCAAGGCCATTGCCATTGACCTTGCAAAAAAAAATGACGTTACCTCGATAGACATAAGTGAAACCGCCCTGAAAGGTTTGGAAGTCCATGGAGTAAAAGGATTACAGGCGGATATATCGGATACCGACCAACTCCGTCCTTTGCTGGAACCTTTTGACCTGATCATCGGTGCTGTTCCCGGTTATTTAGGTTTTCAAACCGCCCGGACCGTAATTGAGGCACATCGAAATATGGTTGACATTTCATTTTTCCCAGAAGATCCCTTTGAACTGGATGCTCTTGCAAAAAAGAATCAGGTAACCATTGTTACAGACTGTGGGGTTGCGCCCGGCATGGGAAATATTATCCTTGGCTACCACAACCAACACATGAAGGTACATTCCTACGAATGTCTCGTGGGCGGTTTACCGGTAGTCAGGGAGTGGCCCTTTGAGTATAAAGCTGTCTTTTCACCGATCGATGTTATTGAAGAATATATCCGGCCGGCGCGTTACGTGCAGCATGGGGCCGTTGTGGTGAAAGAAGCGCTATCAGATCCGGAACTTATTTCATTCAGGGAAGTCGGAACATTGGAATCGTGGAATTCGGATGGCCTTCGGTCGTTGATCAAGACCATGCCAGGTATTCCTAATATGATTGAGAAGACCTTGCGCTACCCGGGGTGCATTGAATATTTAAGAGTTCTGCGTGAATCCGGCTTTTTCTCGTATGAAGAAATCGACGTCAATGGAATCAAGGTCAGACCTATTGATGTGACTTCAAAACTTTTATTCCCGAAATGGAAGCTGAAACCCGGAGAAGCAGAATTTACCGTTATGCGAATCCGGATTTCAGGTGTGGAAAATGGAACCGAGAAAATTTACGAATACAACCTTCTTGATCACACCGATAAGACCACAGGCACTTTATCCATGGCGAGAACTACTGGCTATACCTGCACCGCCGCAGTCAACCTTCTTCTGGATGGGGAATTCTCCAGGCTGGGTATTTCACCGCCCGAGTTTTTAGGTGAAGATGATAACAATTTTAGATTTATTATCGGGTATTTAAAAGAACGCGGGGTTCACTATAAGGTAACCGAAAGCTGATCTCAGTTCACTTCTCTCCTGCCGAATATTGAGATTAAAATTAAGATACCCGCACCCAAGCTCATGATCGCCGCGAATGGAAAAAAGTTGTAAAACTCGATGACGCCAAAAGCCACATAAGCAATCCCAAGGGGATAAATCATCTTTCGGGTAGTTGCTTTTTGATTTTCAGGGAAGGCAGAAGCATGCCATAAAATACTAATAGACATTCCGTAAACAAAAAACATGATCAGACTATAACCATTAAAGTAATCACCCATACTTCTGGTCGCACCCATAAATTCTGTCTTATAGCCGACCATGGAATTGACGACCTCCTGCATGCTGGGATCGTCCTGTTTATCCCAAGTCAAATGGCCCACCCCATGACCTAGGTGAACCAAATCATGAAGGCGGCAATCCGTAATAATAATTTTGCTTTCATATTAAGTTTTTTTGTGAGTTGCCTATAGTGATCGTGAACCAGCGGCCAGCTTGCTCCTCCAATATCCGTAACTAAAATAGACAATAAGCCCTACGGCTAGCCAGATAAAAAAATACAACCAGGAGAGCGCCGGAATTTCAACAAGGAGATAAGAGCAGAATAAAACACCCATGATGGGGATAACAGAATAATTACGAAGGAAGGTGAGGATGCTTACCAAGCTACCCAACGCTATGAATATCAGGAATAATATTTCCTGGAAACCATCATGTGTGATATTTTCAAGACTAGCGGATATCCGGCCACGAACGAAGAATAAAAATATGATGTATAACAAGGGGACAATAAATTTTCCATTTAAATAAGGCAGCCGGAATTTTCCTGTAGGATTTCCTGCGCCCCTTAAATCCGCTACGCGCGGCAACATTAACACCCCCGCTGACACCAACACAAAAGCGAACAGCGTCCCGATACTGGTAAGATCCGTCATAAGGTCACTGGCCATAAACAGGGAGGGAATGGCGACAATGACCCCGGTTACAATCGTAGAGAACCATGGTGTCTGATATTTTGGGTGAATTTTGCCGAAGGCTTTTGGGAGCAAGCCGTCGCGACTCATACTCATCCAGATTCGTGGCTGACCAAGCTGAAAAATCAGTAAAACGCTGGTCGTGGCCACCACTGCACTGATAGAAACAATATAGCCTATCCATTTCTGACCAACACGATCGAAGACATAGGCTAAGGGGTCCGACACCTTTAACTCAGTGTACGATACCATGCCCGTCAACACAAAAGCAATGAGAATATAAAGCACTGTGCAGATGAGGAGGGAATAGATCATTCCCCGGGGAAGATCACGTTGGGGATTCCTGCATTCTTCGGCAGTGGTTGAAATGGCATCAAATCCGATGTAGGCAAAAAAAATTGCCGATACTCCCCTTAGAACACCTTCAAAACCATTGGGCATAAAGGGCGTCCAATTGGTTGGTTCTACATAAAAGAACCCAATGATGATGACTAAAATGACGACGATAACCTTGAAAATGACCATGAAGTTGGTCATTTTTTTACTTTCCTTCATACCTATATAGGTGAGTATGCTGATCAGGCAAACAATAACGAAGGCAGGCAGGTTAATAAAGATTCGTTCTCCAAATAAAATGGGTGCCGTTTGCCAGGCGCTCTGTACAAATTCAAGATTGGGGTTTAGGGGAAGGCCTTGTGCGATTGTCTGCTCCACCTGTAGATAAGCCAGCTTTGCGGTGCCGGGGTCCGTGGTTAACCAAGGGGGGAAATGCAATCCAAAACCTTCCAGCAAATTGTTAAAATAACCACTCCATGAAATGGCTACCACAATATTCCCGATGGCATATTCCAGTATCAGCGCCCACCCGATAATCCAGGCAATCAGTTCGCCGAAAGAAACGTAGGCATAGGTGTAAGCACTCCCTGCAATCGGTACCCTGCTGGCAAACTCTGCATAGCACAGGGCCGAAAACCCGCACGTAACGGCCGTGATAATAAATAGAAGCGAAATCCCCGGCCCACCGTTATAGGCCGCCGACCCGATAGTTGAAAAAATCCCCGCGCCGAGAATGGCGGCAATACCCATAGAAGTTAAATCGCGCACCCCCAGGATCTTTTTCAGCCCGCTTCCCTGATCCTCAATTGATCCTTGCTTAACGTCCTCAAGAATGCTCGAGATAGATTTTTTCCGGAAAAGGGGGTTTGCCATTTGATTAAGGTTGGAATTAGTGCCAAAATAGCAAAATAAACCAGTCCGGAGAATCCGTTTTTCCATTCCGCGATACGCTACAATCCTGCTAAAACACTCCTTAGTTAGAAATATTTAAGTTAACTTAACGCACCTTTTATCTGCCTTGATGGTAATTTTTTGGGCATAAATTCTATTTTTTGCATGGATGTTAAACTCAACGAAAAGGAAGATCTGATCACTGGCCTGGATATACTGAGGATCAGTATATCCCCGGAAGAAATCAACAATCTGCCCTTAAAAACATTTGAGGGTAAGACGCAGGTTATCAGTGAGGCTGAACAACTTGCTAAGATTGTTAAGGAAATTGTACAACAAAAAGTGGTAGGCTTTGATACCGAGACGCGCCCGAGCTTTAAAAAAGGGCAGACTTTTCAGGTATCATTGCTTCAATTGGCCATTCCCAACAAAGTTTTTCTGATTCGGCTCAATCACACAGGAGTGACCGCAGAACTTGCTGGTCTTTTCTCAAACCCCAAAATTATTAAAGCGGGTGTTGGCATCAGAGATGATTTAAAAGCTTTACAAAAATTGACGAATTTTGATCCGGCCAGTTGTTTCGACCTTTCCACTTTGGCCAAAGAAGCTGGTTTGCAGGTTGAAAGCGTAAAAAAATTAACAGCTCTCTTACTCGGGTTCAGAATTTCCAAGAGCGCTCAGACCTCCAATTGGGAAAGCATTACGTTTACGCAGAAGCAAATTGAATACGCGGCCACCGATGCCTGGGTCTGCCTGGAGTTATTCGAAAAATTGAAACGCAAAAGAATTCAGTAGTCACTAAATAATGATCCGCTTTTCATTCTGATATCACCTCACTCTAGCCACTTGCGCACGTTGAGATGTCCGCTTGGTGTATCCCTTTTATTCCAATACCATCCATACCCCATCTTATTGTATTCATCTTTCACAACATGTATTCTATGAGTTTCACCGTCAAGATCTCCGAGAAAAAATTGCTTTCAGACAACTGGTATAAATTGTTTAAATATACCTATCAAATCACCTCTAAAAATGGAGAAACGGTTGAGCAGACACGGGAGGCGTACGACCGCGGTAATGGCGCCGTAATATTGTTATACAATCGACAGGACAAAACGGTGGTGCTTACCCGGCAATTCAGACTACCCACCTTTGTAAACGGAAACCCTGATGGCATGATGATAGAAGCATGCGCCGGGCTACTTGACGAGGATAATGCTGAAGACTGCATAAGGAGGGAAACGGAAGAAGAGACTGGCTATCGGATCTCGCATGTTGAAAAAATTTATGAAGCCTACATGTCCCCCGGTTCTGTTACAGAAATACTTTATTTTTTTATTGGTGAATATTCGAGGGATCAAAAAGTTAATGAAGGCGGGGGGGTGGATCATGAGCAGGAGAATATCGAAGTGCTGGAACTAAGTTTCGACAAAGCTTTTGACATGGTGCGTAGCGGGGAAATTAAGGATGCCAAAACCATTATGTTATTGCAGTATGCAAGGCTTAATAAGGTCTTATAAGAGCCCAATACCCTTTACTAACTTCACCTCTCAATTGACCTACTATTCCGTCTTGATAGCAATATTGATATTGTTATCTGTTGAATGGCTGATTATAAATTAATCCATTACGGTTTAAATACCACTCCTGGAGCGAATGCTACAGTATGCAGCCACCAGAAAATTAGCCTAAAAGATTGCTGTTACCGATTACCTGATTCACCTACCAGAATCTGCTGTTCACCTACCAGGCTCTATGACTGGCCTATCTCCGATGGCCTGACCGCAGCGATGCCCGTATATTTGGTTATTAATCAACAACAAACAAATGGAAACATACAACACAGCTGCAGGCACATCAGGTCAACCGCAAAATACTCCGACGGAGAATAATCGCTCGGGCCGGATTATGGCCGGATTATTTATCGTCGCTATAGGTTTATTATTTTTTGCTCGCCAGGCAGGTATGGATTTTCCAGGATGGATATTTTCTTTTGAGACCATCCTTATCGCACTTGGTGTTTATCTCGGCTTCCGGCATTCCTTTAAAGGATTCGGCTGGGTGATTCCCATCCTCATTGGGACATTTCTCCTAATAGATGATTTTTACCCGTTTTATGACGTCGCAGACTTTTTGTGGCCCCTGATTATCATCGGTATTGGATTGTTTATCATTTTCCGGGCCGGAAAAAAAAACCGTGACTGGAAAAAGTGGGATGCCGGACAGGCCTATACCGAAAACGCAGCCGATGATTATCTGGATTCAACCGTGTTGTTCGGTGGTGTGAAAAAGAATGTTATTTCAAAAAATTTCAGGGGTGGTGAAGCCGTTACGATTTTTGGCGGGACAGAATTAAACCTCATGCAAGCCGATGTAACCGGGGTTATTGTTCTTGACCTTACTCAGATTTTTGGAGGAACTAAACTCATTGTACCTCCACACTGGAAGATTCAGTCTAAAGATCTCGTGGCCATTTTTGGTGGGGTGGAAGATAAACGTCCTATGTTGAGCAATCCTTCAACCGAGGAAAACAGTAGAGTCCTTGTTTTGAAAGGCACTTGTATCTTCGGAGGCATCGATATCAAAAGTTATTAATGGCTATGTCTTTATGTATTTATTTTTCATCCTATTACAAGCATTCGTTATGAACTGGTATATCTCAAAAATCGTATTCAAAATATCCACTGCAAACATGGAGCAAAAACCACAATTTGATGAGCAGTTGAGATTAATTGCGGCGACTTCTGTTGAGGAAGCTTTTCTGAAAGCCAGAACCATTGGCCTGCTGGAGGAGGATTGCTTTGTGAATGAAAACCTGAACACCGTAAAATGGGAATTTATTAATGTGGCTGAAGTTTTACAACTGAAGAATCTGGAGGACGGAATGGAATTATATTCTCATATTCACGAAACTGAGGAAGCCAAATCGTATATTCATTGCATCCACGAAAAGGCTATATTTATAAGAATGCATGCCAGGGCAATATCGTAGTTAACATCGCCATTCGTGATACCGAACTTTACATTCCGCAAACTCGCCATTGGATATGGAGCGTGGTGTTTATGCTGGGTGGCTCTTCAGGGGCTAGCGCTTCACAGTACATTTGGTTTATCATGGAGTACGGCTATACTTGATTCTCTGTTAACCAATTTACTGATTGCAGCTTCGGGCTATGGTATGATGAGCATGATGCGATTTTATCAGCCCCGGCAGGTAATCAGGTTAGGTTTGAGCATCGGACTGGCCTTTCTTTGTGTGGCTATCGTACCCTATTTAACCCCGCTTATTATAAACAACGATGCTGCGTATAACGATTTCCTTGAACGCTCCCTTCTTATTCGGGGATTGTATATTTGGCTGATGATCACATTGGTCAGCGTACTCACGTGGTTATGGTTTTCTATCAGGGAGCAACAAGAAAGTGATCTCAGGAAAATGGATACCGAAAAACTGGCGCGCGAAGCTGAGCTTTCACAGCTCAGGACGCAACTCCAGCCACATTTTCTATTTAACAGTTTAAATTCGATCAGTGCCCTTGCAGGGTCAAGACCTGAAGAAGCCCGAAAAATGATCCAGCAGCTTTCTGATTTTTTCCGTGGCACTTTAAAAAAGGACGATCAGCAGATCGTCACAATGTCAGAAGAACTGAACCATCTAACCTTATATCTTGACATTGAAAAAGTAAGGTTCGGCCACCGGCTGAGAACGGTTATCGAATGTGAAGAAGCCGCACTCGGTCTTAAGTTGCCTTCACTGCTACTTCAGCCTGTTGTCGAAAATGCCATCAAGTTCGGATTATACGATACCACGGGCGAAACAACGATCAGGCTGCATGCTACATCAGAAAATAACTTACTACAAATATCGGTCGAGAACCCATTTGATCCCGCCACATCCAGTCCCCTGCGGGGCACCGGTTTTGGATTGAATTCAATTCGGCGGAGATTATACTTATTATATTCACGGAATGACCTGCTCATGACGTCACAATCACAAAATTTATTCACCACCACCATTAAAATACCGCAGAGCACATGACCTTCCAGGCAAAATATACGTGTAACATCGGCGAACGAAAGTTAAGGACTTTCGTGAAGTTGATACCCGGTGGCTATCGGGTGCTCATAATAAGATTGGTCTTCTCCAAAATTTCAGCGTGACCCGGAATTTCTGCCTTCGAAAAACTTTCCGAAAGCCTCGATTCAACACACAGGGTTCACTCCAAGCCCGGAGAGGAACACGGATAAAACACTGTTTTTTCAGGATACAGGTTGCTTAACCAAAAAACCGTAAGGATGGCCACCAGGTCGAACAATGAAAAGTTTGAATCCCACCAGGAATGTCCAGGTATGAAAAATCCATTATATTCCCGTATCAAACGGTTTAACGACGCTGGTTATGCGAACAAAATGAATTCAGTCACTAAAGCAAGCGCATGATCAAAACTATACTCATTGATGACGAGCCATTGGCGAGAAGCATTGTTGCCGAATACCTGCAGTCCTATCCTGAAATTTCTATTGCCCAGGAGTGCAACGATGGTTTTGAAGGACTAAAAGCTATCGCCCAACATAAACCCGATTTGATTTTCCTTGACATTCAAATGCCAAAGATCAATGGCTTTGAAATGCTGGAGTTAATTGATGTACCACCAGCGGTAATTTTTACGACCGCCTTTGATGAATATGCGATAAAAGCATTCGAGGCGCAGGCGATCGATTATTTACTAAAACCTTTCAGCAAGGACCGCTTTGACAAAGCGCTGAAAAAATGGGTGCAAACACGTCACGTTGCTGCCAACTCAATACCCTTGGCAGCAACACATGAGATTCGTCATCCGGAAGAGAAAAACCGGATTGTAGTCAAGGAAGGTTCCAATATCCGGATCATTCCCGTATCGGAGATATTATACATGGAAGCGTATGACGACTATGTCAAAATCTTTACTTCAAAAGAAATGTTGCTCAAAAAGAAAACGATGAATTTTTATGAACAAACGCTGAATGGTTCCCATTTTATCCGCGTACATCGTTCCTACATTATACAACTCGCACAAATAACACGTATTGAACCCCTGGAAAAAGATAGTTACGTAGCGTTGTTAAAAAACGGTGTAAGGATTCCGTTAAGCAAAATAGGTTATACAAAATTAAAATTATCACTAGGCGTTTAACCCAGGTCAATGTAGGTCAATAAACTCTTTCAGAATTATTCTTTAGACGTGTCTACATCAGGTCTCATCGGGTCTTTTTAGCAATGCAATTATGACAATCCACCCACGCCCAATTTCACTCCCCCAAAATATCTGATCACCACGATCAGCACATTGGTGAGGTCCTTCGACCGGATCTGCCCCAGGATGGGACTGCCCGCAGAATGGTTTGGTTCCCCATCATCAAAAGCGCGAAATAATTTTTTCTCGGCACCAAGAATCCATCCAAAACAGTGATGCCGTGCATCGTGATACTCCTTCTTTAATAATGATAACCATGCTTTAATCGCCCCTTCTGAATCGACCGGATAGGCAAACGATAAAAAACGGCTTCCCTTATCCTTAAAAAGCCGCTCGGCAGGTTTTGAGATCGTATGGTAAAAAAATAGCCATAGGTAACCTTTTAGAGGATTTTTGCGTCTCAAAGAAAGTAATTGATGACCCTGCATGCAACCTTTTCTTCTGATGCCAGGTCTCTACCATGAAAACACCCGTACCCATGAAAAAACATTCTATTCTTACCCTATTGGTGATGCTGGTCACCTCAACCCTGATCTATGCCCAAACCCGCGAAGTCAGAAATGTTGAAAAATTCACAAAGATCTCGTTTCGCTTTCCCGGCAAACTGTACCTGAAACAAGGCAGTCCACAAAAAGTGGAGTTGGAAGGTGACAAAGATGTTCTCGAGGAAGTAGAAACTGATGTTGAAGGCAGCAGCCTGGTCATCGGCAAAGAAGGTAAATGGTTTAAATGGGATAATGACAATGATAAAATCACGGTGTACATAACAATGCCAAACATTGAAGGTGTAAGTATCAGTGGATCGGGTAGCGTAATCGGACAAACAACCATAAAAACAAGTGACCTCGACCTGAATGTCAGTGGCAGTGGCTCGCTAACGCTAAATGTAGACGCATCGGGACATGTTGAAGCCGATGTTTCAGGCTCGGGCGACATCGACCTGAAAGGAAACTGTGAAAGTTTTGACAGCGACGTAAGTGGGTCTGGCAAAGTAAAGCTTGAGGCTACCGTTAAGAACAAGGCAACGTTCGGTGTTTCTGGTTCAGGCCGGATTGAAGCAAGCGGTTCTGTTGACAACGTAAGTACAAACATCAGCGGATCGGGGAAAGTATTGGCTGCTGATTTACAAACCAACCGCTGTGAAGTAAGGATTTCCGGCTCAGGGGATGTTGAAATCAATGTTAAGAATGAACTGGATGCTAATATTTCAGGTAGCGGTAGCGTTAGTTACCGGGGTAACCCCGGTAAAGTAAACAGTCATGCTTCCGGGAGTGGCAAGGTAAGGAAGATGTAGTGTTAAGTTAAGTTTACTTGGCGCTTGAAACTGAATTAAAATTTTGAGTATATATAATAAGTGGACCTCGAAGCCTCAGGTCCCGGAGGCCAGTGCCTCTTAGGGAAAAGAAATGCTTCGGGAAGCGGTAAGGTCAGAAAGATGTAATTTTCTCTTTGTCATCCGGATGGATGCTTCGCATGCCTTATTACTTTCAGCTGACACTTTCACGGGTTGATCCGTCTTGATGGGCTACCGTTTGGGTACGATGAAGCATCAGGTAAATGAATGCTGCGCCTGAAAGTATTCCGCACACAATAAAAGTGGAGAAAAAATTTCCGGCGTGGTTCCCGTAAATTATTCCGGAAAGGAAAGCGCCGATCCCGATACCAAATTCCATGCAAATATAAAGGGATGATAACCCGCGACCCTTTCGGTTGAGAGGACTCAGGTCCGTAGCCCAGGCTAACAATGTAGGTGAAGTAACACCTTGTGCAAACCCATAAACCGTTACACCAATAATCAATTGCAGGGAAGTGTTGGCAGACGCGATGATAACCATTGCGATCACCATGATCACGGTTGATATACGCAACACAGCTTTGCGTCCGTAATGATCAGAGGCCTTGCCACCCAATAGTCTCACGAGTAAAGACGCAACAGTAAGGCAGGTAAATAACAATCCTTTATTGCGGATGCCGAGGAATTCTCCAAAGTCGGGAATGACGGTAAATAAAGCGCCGTAAGAATATGCGCATAAGGCCATGATGAGGCAAGGCGTCCAGACCTTGTATTCAAAAATATCATTCCTTCTAATTTTCAGATGCGCAATGGAAAACCGATGCCGTTCAGGCAACGTCTCCTTCATCCCCAGTATAATCAGGATGGAAATTAACCCGAATGCTGATGAACAATAAAACATTGCATCAAGTCCGAAGTTATTCGCCAACGTACCGCCTATTGCCGGACCCCCAGCCATGCCAAGAGAACCTGCCGTGCCAAGAAGTCCCATTGCCTCCCCCCTTCTTTCAAGAGGAATGATATCAGAGATGTATGCAGTCTGTCCTGTTGGTGTAAAACCGGTGGAGAAGCCATGGAGCAGACGCAAAAGAAAAAAACCGGAGATTGACGTTAGTATAGGGTAGATTAAACTGCAAATCAAACAGACAATGGCGCCGGCCATCATCACTGGTATCCTGCCTATGGTATCTGACAATTTCCCGCTAAATGGTCGGGACAGCATGGCTGTCACAGCAAATAAAGAGATGATCAACCCCTTAAATTCAGCCCCACCTAACCTGCTAAGGTACCCCGGCAATTCCGGGATAATCATATTGAAGCTGGAAAAAAACAACAGAGAACTTAAACATACAAGCCAGAATTGCTTCGTATAAATTTTCATGGACACGAGGCGGAGATCAAGCTTTCTGCGTTTGTTCCTCCTGGGCCCCTAAAAGAAATGATTTAATAAAATCATCCAGGTCGCCATCCAGCACGTTGTTGGCATCGGACCTTTCTACTCCTGTACGCGCATCCTTTACTAATTTATAAGGATGGAGCACATAGTTGCGGATCTGCGAACCAAAATCAATGCGCATTTTACCTGCCTCAACCTTATCACGTGCTAAGTTGCGCTTATCCAATTCCGCCTGGTATAACCGGGATTTCAACATCTGCATGGCTTTTTCACGGTTCGCATGCTGGGATCGCTCGACCTGACAAACAATTACAATTCCAGAAGGCTTATGCGTAAGCTGAACTTTGGTTTCTACCTTATTAACGTTCTGGCCACCTGCACCGCCGGACCGCGAGGTCTGAATTTCAATATCGGCTGGGTTGATTTCAATGTTGATGGTATCATCTATTACGGGATATACAAAAACGGACGCAAAGGATGTGTGCCTTCTCCCATTGGAATCGAACGGTGATATACGAACCAGTCTGTGAACACCAATCTCAGCTTTGAGTTTTCCATAAGCGAAAGGACCATCGATCTCCAATGTCGCTGACTTAATCCCCGCCACCTCTCCTGACTGATAATCAACCTGCGTCACTTTATAACCGCTTTTCTCACCCCACATAATATACATGCGGTTCAACATTTCGGCCCAATCCTGACTCTCCGTGCCTCCGGCACCGGGGTTAATCTCCACCATGGCACTGAGCTGATCTTCATCTTTGCTCAGCATTTTTTTGAATTCAAGCTCCTCAATGGCCTTGGCTGTCCTGACGTATTCACGGTCAACTTCGTCCTCGCTTACCTCTCCTGCCTCCTGAAATTCATTCAACACTTCCAGGTCTTCCAGTAGTTTATTGACTTTGTCATAGGAATCAGTCCAGATTTTTTTTAGCCGGATATTTTTCAGCATTACCTCAGCCTGTTTGGGATTATTCCAAAAATCCGCCTGCTGGGTAATGAGCTCTTCGTCTTTTATTTCAACTGCTTTGCGATCGTAGTCAAAGATACCTCCTCAAGGCGCTCATTCGAGCCTTCAAGTCTTTCAACTTGTCTGATGTCATAGATGTCATGTTAAGTTCAGGTGCAAATATAAGGAAATAGGGATACAAGGGTATAGGGTATAGGGGTATAGGGGTATAAGGTATAAGGTATAAGGTATAAGGTATAGGGTATAGGGTATAGGGTATAGGGTATATCGTTCAGTTCTCCAGGTAGGGAGAAATATAGCCGCGGGTATCTGGTTGGTAGAAAGCCGATCCCTTTGTAACCATCATGAGCCGGTAACGATAATTCAGTTTTTGCGATTTCTTTTTAATTAAAATGGCTGGTATACCGATTACAAGAGAAGTGAGTGTAACCCTGGTCACCCAATCATCAAGGTTGGGTGACTGACCATTTACGAGCACTACATTGATCTGATCAATAAGAAAAAGTCCGCCGCCAAGGATCACTAAAGCTGTCCCTATTTTATTGTAGAATTTAGGTTGATGAAAATATATTTTTTCAATGGTATGAAAAGGCACGGTGTCCCGATGGGTGACAACCGCTGTATCCGAAATATTATTAACATAGGTTCTTTTAACGGCATGGCTACCTTTTAACTTGAAAACAATTTCATCTCCGGGATAAAGACGCAACAAAACCTGCTCTTTTTTTAAGACTACCAATTGTTTTTGACCATAAGCAACCCAGGATAACCCAAGCCAAAACAAAAAAAATATCGGTTTTATAATTTTCAATAACACTCCTTTAATAAACGTATAAAAATAAAAAAATTGGCGAAGAGTATGTCCGCCAATGAAAACATATACTATAAATTATCCATTTTAAATTTTTAAGATCCAACCGAAAGGATCAGGGACTATTCCGTGTTTTATGCCATCCAGCTCATCGTATACCTTATTTGCGAATTCCCGGTTTTCTACAGGAGGAAGTATATAATTTTTTCCTTCATAGCCGATGAGTTCAATGTGGGCAATGGTGGCTGCTGTACCTACACCAAATGCTTCTTTTACCGTTCCTTTTTTCAGACCTTCAACAATCTCCTTAACCGAAACTTTCCTTTCCTCAACGGCCATACCCCATTTCCTGGCCAGTTTCAATACACTGTCCCGGGTGATGCCCGCCAGAATGGAATCGCTTAGGCCTGGCGTTACCAGTGTATCATGAATAACGAACATCACATTCATGGTGCCGGATTCTTCGATGTATTGGTGATCTACTCCATCGGTCCATATTAATTGATGATAACCCTCGTCCTGAGCCAATTTCGCTGGATAAATCGCGCCGCCATAATTACCACCGGCTTTGGCATAACCTGTTCCGCCCTGCGCGGCCCGGGTATAATGCGTTTCAATTTTTACTTTCACGGGACTCGAATAATAAGTACCCACCGGACTTAGAATAACCATATAAGTAAAAGTCAGCGATGGCCGGATACCGATATATTCATCGGCGGAAAATATAAACGGCCTGATATATAAAGACGACCCCGCTGAATTGGGGATCCATTTACGGTCCAGCGTAATGAGTTCAGTAAGGCTTTCCATAAATATTTCATCCGGCAGAAAGGGCATTCCCATTCGCTGCGCGGAAAGATTCATACGCTTTAGATTATCCAAAGGACGGAAAAGGAGCGTTTCACCGGAAGGGGAATGGTGTGCTTTCAAACCTTCAAAGATGGATTGCCCGTAATGAATCGCCGGCGTGGCAGGACTCACCAACATGTGAGCGAAAGGAACAATCCTGAAATTCTTCCATGCTCCATCCGCAAAGTCCGCCATAAACATATGGTCTGTATAAACTTTGCCAAAAGGAAGGTCGTTAAAATCAACATCGGGTAATCTTGAAAGCTTAACTTTTTGTACTGCAATATTTTTTGAGGCTACCATATTTCAACTAGCATCTATCGTTTAAGTTGCCGTGGGCACAAGGCCAAATGAAAATTCCTTCGCATGGAATTTCAACAAAAAAGACCAAAAATAATGTATAAGGGAATGGGCGATTGACCGGCCTGATGCATTTTTTTCGCGCTGAAAAGACCCCTTTCATATGCAATTTACCAAAAATTAAGGTGTTTCCTTAACGATTGGTAGGGTCGATCTTACATGCGTGGCTTCCATGGTGCTTCTTCAATTCCGAGCTCCAGGGCCATTTTACGGGTCAAAACGAACAAATAATCCGAAAGGCGATTTAGGTATTTAATCACCAGAGGGTCCACGGTTTCGGAGCTATTCAAGCCAATGACCAAACGTTCACTCCTTCGGCAAACTGTTCGGGCGATATGTCCGAAGGAAACCGATTCATTGCCGCCAGGTAATACAAATGACCGCATGGGTGGAAGAGCGGCATCCATGACATCAATTTCTCTCTCTAAAAAAATAATATCTTCTTCGGCCAGCGTTGGGATTTTTACTTTGACATTGCCGGGTTCAGTAGCCAAAATAGAGCCTATCGTAAATAGCCTGTCCTGGATCTCGAGGAAAATATCCTTGCGAAGCGTATTGATAACCTGATCCCGAACGACACCGATCCATGAATTGAGTTCATCGATCGTTCCATAGGTTTCGATTCTCAGATCCGCCTTTGAAACACGCTTACCGCCGAAAAGAGAGGTAGTGCCAAGATCACCGGTTTTGGTGTAGATTTTCATGATTCAAAGCTAATGAACCTGGAATAAAAATCATCCCTGAGATGATGGATTGATTAAAGTTCGGATTTTGAATTAATGTGAAGCCGGAACAAAAACACCCGCGCGGTTAACCTTATCATTTTTTCTATCCCACTCAATGAGTCCGTCACGAAGGCGGATGATTCGGTGAGCGTAGTGGGCTATATCGTCTTCATGTGTCACCATGATAATCGTATTGCCTTTGTCATGAAGCTCCTGAAAAAGATTCATAATATCGTAAGAGGTCTTCGTGTCAAGGTTACCGGTGGGTTCATCGGCGAGAATGATGGAAGGACTATTCACCAGCGCACGCGCGATAGCGACACGCTGTCGTTGTCCGCCCGACAATTCATTTGGCCTGTGGTGTGCCCGATCTCCAAGGCTTACACTTTCTAAAGTTTGCATCGCCATCTCATTGCGATCTGATTTACTGAAGCCCGCGTAAATTAGAGGCAGTGCGACATTCTCGAGCGCTGACGCTCTCGGCAACAAATTAAAAGTTTGAAAAACGAAGCCAATTTCTTTGTTGCGCGTATCGGCTAATTCGTTTTCTGTCATTTCACTAACCAGCTTGTTGTTAAGCATATACGTTCCGGTAGTGGGCGTATCCAAACAACCGACAATGTTCATGAGGGTAGACTTGCCCGAACCTGAAGGCCCCATAAAGGCCACATATTCACCGCGATCTATGGAAATAGAGATCGACTGAAGGGCATTCACAGTCTGATTACCCATTCTGTAAATCTTTGAAATGTCTTTGGTTTCTATGATTTTCATCAACTATTAGTTAACGGAAGGACCTGGTAATTACAAAGATGAAATAAAAAGTTAAAAAGTTGCCTGGGATGAATACTGTTTAAACTGGTTTAAGGTTTCACAATACCCCAAATTAATCAACAAGACATCCCAATATCGATCTAAACGATAACCAATCAGTAGAATGAAAGGCAAAAAACAAGGGTTAAACGTAAGCAATTATGCAAAAATGCCGCTTACGCAACTTTCCTCAGGTTTTAATCTTTGCTCTTCATAAAGGCTACACATTTTTTGATGATCCCTTCGTCCTTAAGAATCCGGGTATGGCCCAGGCCCTTTGTTTTCAATAATGCCGCCCTGGGATAGATTTTTATCAATTCATGGGCATGATCAATACTCACCTCCTGGTCGTTTTCATCATGAACGAGCAGGAGGGCCATATCCTGTTTTATATTTCGGATAAAATGAAGACCGGTGAACTGATCGAAAGGCTTTCCATATTTTTGCAAAATATAGGATTTGAAGAATACGGCCGTGGCCGGGGAACCATGGATTGTTTTTAAATAAGTCTGAACAATTTCATCCCCTATGACAGGTGTGGCAATGTTGATCAGTTTTTTTACCACCAGCCCGTTCATGGCCGCATATAAAACCGCACCTCCCCCAAAGGAATGGGCAATAATTCCGTGCGGTACTCCGACCTTTAAATAAATAACTTTTAGTGCATGTTCGAACTCCTGAATATTCGTCGATCTACCCTCCGAATGGCCGTGGGCCGGGCCATCAAAACCAACGACTTGAAAATTTTCCGCTACGAGTGCATGAATAATTTTGCGAAACTGTGTTGCACGTCCAGCCCAACCGTGAACCAGTAATATCAATGGTCCATTTCCCCATGAGTAGCATTGAATCTTTTTGCCAACTGCCTCGACCGAAAACCTTTCCGCGTCCCTTTCTAACTCCGTTTCCCTGGCGGGAACTTTATAATTTAGCGGTGTGAAAAATATTTTCACGAAAAATCGATGTGCCAGACCTGGAAATACTTTCTCCATTTTCGGATACACGAATTGAACAAACTTTAACAAAAAAGGAGTTTTGGTTTTTTTCAACAGCGATTGGTTAGCTTATTTTATACTGGAAGTTCTGATCGGAAAAACCCAATGTTACCGGATCAAAAACACGTTCAGTGAAGGTTACGTGATTACTATAATCCACCATAATGACTGTAGAAGATCTGGTTCCATATCCAGGACTTTTTATGAATGCTGAAGACAATTCCCTTTCGCGTGAGAGCCCAACGCCTGTGTCTGGTAAATTCTCGTCATTGGCAACGCGCTCATCGTGCAATATTTCAAAGAGATCTTCACGCTTAACCGAAGGTGATTTCAATAATGACTGGATTTCATTTTTCCCTTTTTCCACTTTTGGCCAGGGGGTTTCCAGAAGGTGGTTGCTCAGTCCGAATAATCCGGAATTGAGGATGATCACCCCTTCCCTATAATTCGACAAGTAATACAAGTCATCTACTGTACCTGCAATTAAACTGAATCCATTGTATCGTTTGGCGTGTGTTTCGAGATTTTGAAGGTATTTTTCGCCAGACGAAGACTCCAGCAAAAAGTCTGTTACAAGTTTACCGCGTGAGGGTGCTTTGGGGTTGATGTTTTTGAGATCGCGGAAATTGGTGACCATACAAATCCTTCCGATTTTAGTCATCCCAAGCCAGGTTCCGGAAGCTTGAAGATCACGCCCCCCTAAAATTTGCGGATGATCTTCCCAATAGGCAGCCGGCAACGTTTTGCGATCATAGAATTCGTCGCGATTTGCCGCCACGATTAATTTATACCGTGGATGATTTTTCAGTGCAATAAATATCAGACACATGCTGTGGTGAAATCAGAGTGCAAAGAAACGAAAGAAAATTGAAAGCAATTATTCGAAGATTTCCAGCTGCGACGGTAGCAAGGTGAATGATCTTCTATGGTAGGGCGTAATTCCCAACTGCCGTATTCCATCGCGGTGTTCAAGGGTAGGATACCCAACATTCGTTTCCCAACCGTAACCGCAAAATTGTTTGGCAAGGTTGTTCATGAGATTATCACGATGTGTCTTCGCCAATATAGAGGCTGCCGCAATCGAGAGATATTTTCCATCACCTTTGATAATGCACTCGTATTTTAAATCCTTGTAGACATTGAAGCGGTTGCCATCAATCAGCAATAGCTCGGGTAATAACGCAAGCTTATCGAGCGCCAGATGCATGGCTTTAAAAGAGGCATTGAGAATATTGATGCGGTCGATTTCCTGGTGGTCCACTTCGGCGACAGCCCAGGCCAGGGCATCTTTTTCAATATCGTATTTGAGTTCCTCGCGTTCTTGCCGGCATAATTGCTTCGAGTCGTTCAAACGTTTATGTCTGTACTTTTTAGGAAAAATTACCGCTGCAGCGACAACAGGTCCTGCAAGACACCCCCGGCCGGCTTCATCGCATCCTGCTTCCATAAGGTGTTTTGTAAAAGATGATCGTAGCATGAGCGATTAGGAATCTTAAAAGTAATTTGATAAAGTGACTACTCAAAAGATTTTAATAGTTTTGAAAAATCAGAAATCAAACAAGTTGGCTCGTTATTTTAATACCTCATTCACTGTCAACGAACTATAAGCTTTTGGTTAAAGACATATTATGGTGGAAGAAGAAACTAAAAATCCATGGACGACGCTGTCCGGTGAAGTAAAGTATAACAACCGCTGGATTACGGTAACAGAGTATCAGGTTTTGAATCCTTCCGGAGGCAAAGGGATTTACGGAAAAGTCCATTTTAAAAACAAGGCTATTGGAATTATTCCTGTGGACAAAGCGCTGAACACCTGGCTGGTGGGGCAATACCGGTACACGTTGAATGCGTGGCATTGGGAAATTCCAGAAGGAGGAGGGCCATTAAACGAAGACCCGATGGAAAGTGCCAAACGGGAACTTCAGGAGGAAACCGGATTAAGGGCCGGGTCATGGAAAGAAATCATCCACCTGCACACTTCCAATTCGGTTACGGATGAGGAGGGGCATATTTTTCTTGCGGAAGAACTCCAGGAGGGCGCAAGTTCATTGGAAGAAACCGAGGCAGATCTTAAAGTATGGAAGCTGCCACTGAAAGAGGCTCTCGATATGGTGTTGAACGGTAAGATTACGGATGGCATGAGTGTTATGGCGATTCTGAAAGTTGCCCGGATAAAGGGGATTTAGTTCGACACGCAATCGTTGCGTAAGTCGAGGATTTATTAAATTCTGCCGATAGCAATATTATAAAGGGGCTCCCATGAAATGCTTGAACTTTAATTTTAAACTTCAAACACTTCAAACTTTAAACTTTGGACACTACGGCACCTTACTCCAGACCAACGTTAAACCTTAAATTTTCCCCCTTACTTCCTTCAATTTCATGATCATCCACTCCGCTTTGTTTTCAATCCAAAAATTGTACTCCTCAATGGTTTTTAGTTTGCTTTGCTCATCAATGTACCCCTCTTCTACAATCTGTTTCAACTCAGCAACTTTAGACCAGATACCGATTCGTTGAATAAAGTTGTGATCCCCCTTTTTATAAACTTCATCCGCGTTGTAAGTTTCTATTGAATGAAAGTTCAGTTCAGTAAAATAACCGGGAAGATCGTCGGCTATCTGGTTGTTCATTCCGGCATCAGCCCTCCATTTTAAAAATGCCTTATAAAAGGCCTGCATACTGTCGGGCGGCTGGGGCTTCCATTCCAGCGCGCTGTGATTGTAATCCAGGATAGACAGCTGGCCACCCGGCTTTAAAAATGATTTTAATTTCGAAATTGCCTCTCTGGGATTATTCAACCATTGTAAAACTCTGGCTGCCACTATCAGATCAAATTTTTCTACGGGTTCGTATCGAAAAAGGTCGGCATGAATGAGGGTGAGATTGGGTACATCTCTATACGTTTCTCTCCCGCTAACAATAAAGTGTTCGGTATTATCAATTCCGATTACATATCCCGTGCCCCCTACCCGCTCAGCAATGCCTTTGGATATGGCGCCCGTTCCACACCCGACGTCCAGAATTTTTAGTCCGGGTTTTAAAATAGAGGCAATGGTCGAATAGTCCGCTTCCAAAGTTCGGTTGTCAAAAATTTTAGTGTTTGTTTCACCCTGACGATGGATTGTTTTGTTCATGGACGTAGAATGTTTTACCGGACCATTTTAATTCTATATGGATATGGTCATCACCTGACTGCCTGGCATCTGGAAGAAAATGTTATTGCATTAATCCTGCCGTAACCGGGTAATTTCGATTTTTTGTGAAATTAAGGTAATTCTATCAAAACAGTTGAATGATCCACCTCACCATATCCCGCTATTTGGATTCCCTAAACCTTTCATTTGATTTTATAGTCATGCTTCCCCTATCCCTCTTTAGTTTATTACATTTTCTCTAATAACTTTATAGTCCATATCTTTCAGGCCTTGCTATAAATTTTAACATAGGTGCTTCGTTACCTCCTCATTAACTACTATTGATACCATGCAACCCCAGGCAAAACCGGTAAGTTATTCTCAGACGACCATTACCGAACTCATGATCCCCTCCTACGCTAATTTTGGAGGGAAAATTCACGGTGGCATTCTGCTTTCATTGATGGACAAGGTGGCTTACGTATGTTCCAGTAAGCACGCCGGAACCTATTGTGTTACCGTGTCTGTCGATAAAGTTGATTTTTTACAACCGGTAGAAGTAGGCGAACTCGTCGCCATGCATGCATCAGTCAATTATGTAGGTCGAACGTCATTGATTGTTGGCATTCGGGTAGAAGCCCAGAATGTAAAATCAGGGATCATCAAACATACCAACTCCTCATACTTTACTATGGTAGCCAAAGCAGATGATGACAAACCCACGCCTGTGCCCAAACTGATTCTGCAAAATGACGAGGATGTGAAAAGGTTTATCGAGTGTATGCGGATGAAAGAAATAAAGCAGGCTGTAAAAGAAAAAATGGATGACGTCCGCTCCCATATTGAAGTGCAAAATGCAAGGGAGCTACTGATAAATGAGCGCTGCATTATTCAATAATTGTGGTAACTGGAATTTCTTTCGGCCAATAACGGAATACCGATATTTCCCTCCGATGGTATTTCTTATGTATATTGGTTTAAAATAATTACCCTCTTATGAAAACAAAAAAGACATCCCTCATGGCTTTGTTCATTTTGGTTACGGTCCCATCTTTCGCCCAGGAAATTGGATCACCTTCCCTGGCCCGGGATATCGGGTTCAATACAACTTTTATTTTTGAAGGTATTTTTAATCCGACCGCAACTCCTTTTTCACTTTTTATAAAAATATACCTCGGAAAATAAAGCCAATCGTTTTGGACTGGAGGTTTACCTGAACTTTTACAATGAGAATAACAATCAGGGAACTGCAGAATATTCGGAGTATTCAAATGCCGCCATCCGTTACCGACGCTCGAATCAATATTCCGCATTCGAACAAGCCGGTACGGAAAAACGTGATATCAATGCTAATAGCCTTTCATTTTTCGCAATTCCGGCGATCGGATTATTTCTGTTTTACAGATTTTAATAAATTTTTTCAAAGGGTTCAAAATATGTAGCTTGAACTCATGCATTGTAATTTGCAAAGCCCGTCAATCAACTTCGTAAGCATTAACGCGATCCGACTGCCCATGCCGCGCGCTTGGGAAAATAAATTTTTTAAGCATGAAACTTCTTAAAGGGCTTTACACAGTTTACGGCGTCATTATCTTTTTTACTCTGTTTCTTATATTTTTCTTTTTGCTGCTGATACCGATATTTTTTCCTAAAAAGTTCCGGCTGGTCGGCAAGTTAAATCGCTGGTGGGCAAAGCTGGTGCTTGTGTTTATAGGCATTCCCGTTCGGGTTGAATATGAAAATCGACTGAATCCGAAAAGGCAATATATTTTTTGCCCCAATCATTGTTCTTATATGGATATCGCAACGCTCGCGCTAAATACACACGACACCGTGTTTGTGGGAAAGAATGATATGGAAAATATTCCAGTGTTTGGATTCATGTACAGCAAACTTCACATCACGGTTGACCGGGCTAAACTCAAAAGCCGGTATATTACCCTGGTGAAATCACTGAAAGCCCTTGATCAGGGCAAAAGTCTGGTGATTTTTCCGGAGGGTGGCATTGTATCGAAACATCCGCCTGTCATGGGGGAATTTAAGGATGGGGCATTCCGGGCGGCTATCGAAAAACAAATCGCTATTGTTCCTGTCACCATTCCATATAATTGGATAATTTTGCCGGGTGATCAATTTCTTTTGCACTGGAGACCTATGAAAGTCATCTTTCACGAACCCATCGACCCTTCGATTTATACACTAAAGGAATTGGATATTTTTAAAAAGCGCGTAAGGACTGTTATTGAAAAAGAGCTGCAAAATCAATTTACAAAGCACCATGAAAATTAACCGCGAACTTCTGGATAAAATTGCCCATCTCGCGCGTTTGGAATTCGATGAGAAGGATGCCGATAAAATGATGAAGGACATGACCGACATCGTCAATTGGGTGGAGAAATTAAAAGAAGTTGACACGGAAAGCATTGAGCCATTAACGACCATGTCACATGAAATCAACGCCTGGCGCGAAGATGAAGTAAAAGATCACCTGAGCCATGAACGCGCCCTTCGGCACGCACCAAAAAAAGACGCAGATTATTTCCGCGTACCTAAAGTTTTAGAGTAAACCTTAGCGCTCCTTTGAATATTGTACAGTCTGTATTCAGTCTTTTCTACAAGATATGGGTCTTCCTGGTCTTCACAGGCTTCATGATTTTATTGTTGCCCGGCATCGTCTTGCCTTTTTTGTTGGGCCAGCGTTTTGGTTCCATCGGTTACGCATTCCTTTGGTTATGGAGCTGGATATTCAGTAAGCTTACTTTTATCCGCTATCAGTTTTATGGGAAGGAACATTTCCGGAAAAACAAGGCCTATATTTATGTAAGCAATCATACCTCCTTTCTGGATATACCCGGCCTTACCATGTTATTGCCTCGTCAATTCAGGCCACTTGCCAAAAAAGAGCTGTTAAAGATTCCTGTTTTTGCGTGGATTGCGAAGACAGCCACCATTATCGTAGACCGATCGAGTCATGAAAGCCGGAAAAAAAGTATGGACCGATTAAAGGCGTTTCTCCGGGAGGGCATCTCAATCCTGATCTTTGTAGAGGGTACCCAGAACCGGACCAAAAATCCTTTACAACCATTCCACGATGGCGCTTTTCGTATTGCCGTCGATACACAACAACCGGTACTCCCTATGGTTGTTCTGGGGGCTGGCGCTTTGATGCCCCCTGGAACCATTAACCTAAGACCCGGATTAATCCGCATTTACGTAGGAAAGGAAATTCCAACCCAAGGGCTAACAGTATCACAGGTTGGAGAGCTCAAGCAGATGACTTTTGTGGCGATGACAGAGATGATCGTTGAGCACCAATAATATTTGAGCGCCGGCATCTTCACCCCAGTCCGCTTCCGGCCTTGGGATATGCACTAGATTAATGTTTTGTTTCACCAGACTCACTCCAAATTTTTCCGAAGGTAGAGTCCAGGAAACTCAACCTAAAATTTTAGAGTGAGCTTTATGCAACTATCCGGGAGAGATGTTCCTGAGATAAGTGAACTGTCAATTGGAGCGAGTCGTAACCACCCCCGTTCGGCCGAGGGCGTGATGGTAATTTTTCCCCTCCTTTTTTCAAGGAGGGGAACGTCATGCGCCTGGCGCAGGACGAGGGGTGGTTGAACCCAGTCTTAGGACATGTACCGATTAAAGCTCTGCTTTGCCGATGTCATCCCCCAAAAATTCTCTGAAGAAACAAAGTCCAGGATAAGCTCAACTTAGAATTATAGAGTAAATTTTACTCAACTATCCGAAAGAGATGTTGCTGATCTAAGTATACTGTTGATTGGAGAGAGCCGTAACCACCCCCGTTCGGCCGCTAGCGGCGGAACGTCCCCTCCTTGAAAAAGGAGGGGAAATTCTAAAGGGGAATATAGACGACCTTCTTCGTTTCAAAGTATGGTTCCTTAAAATAATCTGAAATGGTTATTACCTGATGCGATCGTTTTAGTTCGGCGAGTTCTTCATCCAAGTCGCCACCTTTGAGATATAGAATTCCATTGTACAACGAATGCTTTGATTGTTTCTTTACCTTGCCGTTTATCCATCCATAAAATTCTTTCAACCGGGTAACCGCGCGGCTTACAATGAAATCATATTCGCCTTTCATCTGTTCAGCCCTGATTTGTTCTGCCGAGATATTTTTGAGCCCTATGCCTTCGGCTACATTTTTAACTACCGTGATTTTCTTTCCAATAGAATCCACCAGGTGAAATTTCGCGTCAGGAAAAACAATCGCCAGGGGTATGCCCGGAAACCCTCCACCGGTACCAACATCAAGTACACTTGCGCCTGGGTTAAAGGAAGTTACTTTCGCAATTGCCAGAGAATGCAATACGTGGTTGATATACAGGTTTTCAATATCCTTTCGGGATATGACGTTTATCTTTTCGTTCCATTCCTGGTAAAGCGGAAATAATTTCGAGAATTGCGTTTTTTGCAAATCCGTGAGATCGGGAAAATAAGAGAATATAACCTCGGCACTTTGCAAAATAAAATTCCTCAGATGTGATCGCGTTTGTTTTTAACCATCTCAAACATCAACTCGCGGGCGCGATGAAGCTGGGCTTTAACGGTTCCTAGTGGTGCGTCGAGTTCAACAGCAATCTCCTCATAGGAGAGTTCGTGGAAATACCGCAATCTTACCAACTTTTGATATTTGGGAGGCAATTTCCCAACGAACATCTGGATTAATTCCGCTTTCTGACTTTTGATGGTCTCTTCCTGCGGATTCAGGTTTTCATCTTCTACGTCGATGGAGACCGATTGCCCGTCATCATCAGTAAAAGTATTTTCAATACTCAGGGTATTGAGTTTCTTTTTACGGATAAAATCTATGGTGTTATTGGTGGCAATGCGGAATAACCAGGTGCTGAAAGTAAAATCTTTTTTGAAGCGATGAAGGCTTCGAAAGGCCTTGGCAAAAGATTCAATCATTAAATCCTCTGCATCATCCACATTCCGGACCATTTTCAGAATCATGTGGTAAACCGGACGTTTATAACGCTGCAAAAGTTTCGCGTAAGCCTTATCTTCCCCGTTGACCGCCAGGTCTATCAATCGAAAGTCCTCTACCGCCTTATCAGAAAAATCTCGTTTCAGTTCCTCCATCGAATCTTTTTAGTAGTTAACGCAACAAGACCCGTTGAAAGATAGTAAATCGCATAAATAAAATCTAAGATCGGGATGGTCCACAGGGCAAACTTCAGGGTTGTTTTATTCAACATTATCCTGAAAAGGAAAATTAGCAGTATCCACCTGAGGGTAAAGGGCACAGCGGTAAAATAATTTTCTATTGCAAGAGGGTCAGTCAATCCCGTAAAGGGTAGTATCAGCCAGATGGCCAACGCTATCGAACTGAACCAGGTCATTATCCAACTGAAGCTGAATAAGCCCAACAAGAATCGATGGGAAAAACGATATCGTTTCCCAACGGAGAGGTGCCGGACTTTTTGTTCGTAGAAAGTTGCCCAGGTTAATTTTGGAAGGGAAGTGGTTTGACTCTCTGGCGACATCTCCAAACGCGTATTCTTTCCCCTTGCATGCATATTAACATACAAGTCGTCATCACCCCCTGTGACATGCAGGAAATTATTGAAACCTTTATTCTCCAGGAACAAAGATTTGCGATAAGCCAGGTTCCTGCCAACCCCCATGAAAGGATTTTTCATCCATCCAAACGAAAAATACTGGATGGCTGTCAACAGGGTCTCAAAGCGAATAAACCGATTTAAAAACCCGGGCTTCCACTTGTACGGGGAAAAACCCAGCACAAATTGAGTATCGCTCGTAAAATGCTGACTCATACTGTGGATCCAGCGGTTACTGTCTGGACGGCAATCCGCATCCGTGAGGAGAACCCATTCATGCATCGCAGCTTTAATCCCCAGGGTAATGCCATATTTTTTACCGTTAACCCGCTCCGGAGTGCTTTTAACATTTACCATCCGCAGCCTGGGATCTTTTTTTGTTTCCTCCAGTAAAAAATCATACGTACCGTCATTGGAGCGATCGTTCACAATCAGCACCTCAAATACGGGATAATCCTGTGACAGCAATAGCGGAATAAGTTCCATCAGGTTTTGTGCTTCATCGTGCGCGCAAACCACTACTGACACCGGAACCTGTTCACTTTCTGGCGAAGATCTTTTTCGCCAAAAGGCACTTATGAAAACAATCAGATAAAGCAGCTGAATACCAACGGCTACCAGAAACACAACAATTAAAATCTGCAAAGTCTAAGCTGTTTTGAAGGCACAAAGATAACTTTTGATGCCACGCACAAAAGCATTATTTATCGGGAGCAGGCGAAAAGCCAGGCGATTTGTGTCAGATTAATTGCAGACAAAACATTTAAAACCCAAGGTCTTAAACCTTAAAAAAGTAAAATAATTAAGTCAATCCCTGTGTCAGAACGAACCTGAATCAGGCCCATTTGACTGGTTTAAAAAACCTTATGTCTCCGGCAATGACCCAGTCTTTTAATATACGGAATAATGGCGGAAAATCAAAGGAAATTAGCTTAAATTGTGTGCGCAAACAATTAACCTGTGTACGCAAACAGTAAGGGGATCTATGGCAAGTTATGCATGCTAAAAATGTACGTATTAAAGATATTGCGCAATTATCCGGGGTTTCGGTTGGAACAGTGGATCGCGTATTGCACAACCGTGGACGCGTATCGGAAGATGCTTTAAAAAAGGTGCTAACGGTTTTGGAACAAATCGATTACAAACCGAATCTGATTGCCAGAACTTTAGGATCGAACAAGGTATATCGAATCGCTGTATTGGTCCCCGATCCCCATCAGGATCCTTACTGGGCTGCCTCCAAAGCCGGGATCGATGAGGCAGAAATGGAGTGGCACCGGTATGGCGTACACGTTGTTCCTTACTTTTTTAATCTATATGATAAAAATTCCTTTCGCGAGGTTGCGGAGAGAGTAACTCAAAATCCCCCGGATGGCCTGCTGATTGCGCCCATTTTTTATCACGAAACCCTTCCTTATTTTAAACGATTTCAGTCCCTTGGTATTCCGTACGTCCTCGTCAACACCAATATTGAACAGGCAGGTTCTTTGAGTTTTATCGGGCAGAATCTATATGAAAGTGGCAGGCTGGGGGGAGAATTAATGCACCTGTCTCAAAATGGAGCCTCCGGAGCACTGGCTGTGCTCCATATGAATGAAGACCTCGATAACTCTGTTCACCTGGCGGAAAAAGAACGGGGCTTCAGGGAGTATTTTGAACAAAAACAATCCAATGCGTTTGAGGTCCGGACCTTAAATCTCCATAATCCATCGCATTCAACCTTTGAAGAACAACTTTCAGCATTGCTGCAGGAATCTTCTCTGAAAGGAATTTTCGTGAGCACCTCAAAGGGCACTTATATGATGGCATCATTCCTGGAACGTCACCCTCACGGCGTGATAAAACTAATCGGTTATGATATGCTGGAAGAAAACATCCTATACATGAAAAAAGGCGTCATCGATTTTCTCATCAACCAGAACCCTAAACGCCAGGCATTTTTAGGTATCAATCATCTGGTTGGCCATTTGATACTGAAAAAAGTTGCCCCTGCTCAGGAACTGTTACCCCTTGAGATCATCTCAAGGGAAAATATTGATTCTTATCTGAGGTCAGGAATGCATTGACCATTTTATGCAATCTTAGGGAAATCCCGTCTATAGCGGTATTTTCGCGCGTTTATGAAATTTGATCTCATTGCCAACGATGCACAATCATCCGCAAGGGCAGGTATTATTCAAACCTACCACGGTCTGATTGAAACACCGATTTTTATGCCCGTCGGTACAGCCGGTTCCGTGAAGGCAGTACATCAGCGGGAATTGGAAGCTGACGTGAAGGCGGAAATTATTCTGGGCAATACGTATCATCTTTATTTGCGCCCAGGCATAGAGTTGCTCCAAAAGGCCGGCGGTCTTCACAAATTTATCGGGTGGGACAAACCCCTGTTAACAGACAGTGGAGGCTACCAGGTATATTCGCTGGCCGAAAACCGAAAAATAATTCACACTGGTGTGCAATTCAAATCCCATATCGATGGGTCATCCCATAATTTCACACCCGAGCGCGTAATGGATATTCAACGCCTAATTGGTGCTGACATAGTGATGGCTTTTGATGAATGTACCCCTTATCCCTGCGAGTATGATTACGCGAGAGCTTCCATGGAACTCACACACAAATGGCTCACACGATGCGCGCATCGCATGCAGCAAACTGAACCCTCATATGGTTACGACCAGGCTTTGTTTCCGATTGTTCAAGGGAGTACCTATCCGGACCTGCGCCGTCAATCAGCCGAATTTATAGCTTCACAAAGCCAACCTGGCAATGCCATCGGAGGGCTTTCGGTCGGGGAATCTCATGAGGACATGTACGCCATGACGAATCTGGTCTGCAACATTCTTCCAGCAGATAAACCACGCTATTTAATGGGTGTTGGTACTCCGGAGAATATACTGGAATGCATAGCCTTGGGGGTTGACATGTTCGACTGCGTGATGCCCACACGGAACGCTCGAAATGGTATGCTATTTACCACTGAAGGAATCATTAATATCAGGAACGAAAAATGGAAAGATGACCTTACCCCTATTGATGAGGCCCTCGGAGGATACGCCAGTACATTTTATTCAAAGGCTTACCTTCGTCACCTGATCATAAGTAAAGAAATATTAGGCGCGCAAATTGCTACCCTTCAGAACCTTACGTTCTATCTTTGGCTGGTTAAGCAGGCAAGAAAGAAAATTCAGGAAGGTACTTTTGCCAGCTGGAAGAATAAAATGGTAAAGATAATTTCACAAAGGCTGTAATCGCTCATGACAGGCAGACCACAGTATTTCGGATTTGTGGTGGACGGTCAGGGGCAAACAAGAATGAAAATACTCGATCGATACATCCTCAAATCCCTTCTCAGCACGTTCTTTTTTGTGGTGCTGATCCTGCTGGCAGTGATCACCGTCATTGATCTCACTGAAAAGATGGACAAGTTTGCCAAAGCGGGTGTCAGCAGCGCGGAGATCACCGGTTACTATCTCGATTATATTTCGTGGATTGGAAGTTTCATCACACCCATTACCATGTTTATCGCGACGGTATATGTCTGCGCGCGAATGGCAGGCCACACGGAGGTGATCGCCATATTAAGTAGTGGCGTAAGCTTTCGCAGGTTTATGCTTCCTTTTTTTGCGGGGGCTGCCATTATAGGCACTATCAGTTTTGTTTTGATTGGCTGGATTATTCCAAATTCAAATAAATCACGGCTTGCTTTTGAAGTGCAGTATTTAAAAAATAAATTTTACTACGATAAACGGAATATGCACATCCAGGTAGCGCCCGATGTTTATCTGTATCTTCAGAGTTATAATAACAGTACCAATACAGGATATAATTTTACTATGGAGCGTTTTCATGATAACAGGCTTATAGAAAAACTTACCGCCAACAGAATTGAGTGGGATTCAACTATACAGAAATGGACGCTGCGTAATTATCGAATAAAAAAGATCGACCGCGTATTCGAAAGCACTTCAAATCCGGAAGCAATACCTGGTTTCGAAACTACCAAATACATTCTGAGCAATGACAGCTTAAGCAGTGGGGAAAGTCTGGATACCGCCCTGGTGATTCATCCGAAAGAATTCGAAAGTGATTACCGAAAATATGACGGGATGACCCTTAATGAATTGAATGAGTATATCAATACTTTAAAAGCCAGGGGCTCTACTGGTGTGGAAGCCTACGAAGTCGAAAAATATACACGCTATTCTTCGCCCTTTACGATTTTTATTCTCGTTTTTATGGGGGTTATTGTCTCCTCACGAAAGAGCCGTGGTGGTACCGGTCTTCAGATAGCCGTAGGCTTCCTGCTTTCCTTCGTCTTCATTTTATTTTTTACTTTATTCCGAACTTTTGCGGAAGCAGGTTCAACGCCACCAGAGATATCCGTTTGGATACCCAATATTACCTTTGCGTTGATCTCATTAGGCATGTATAAATATGTTCCCCGGTAATGGCATCAACGGTTGACTATCTAAAGCTCCATTTCATCGTTTTTCTTTGGGGATTTTCAGCCATTCTGGGAAAGCTTGTCACGATCCCTGCAGTTGAAATGGTGTGGATTCGTTCTATTCTGGCTGCAGCAGGAATGGGGGTTGTGATCTTTTTTACAAGAGGAAATTTCAAGGTTTCACGAAATGACCTCTTAAAGCTTTTCGCCATCGGATTTATTGTGGCTTTTCATTGGATAGCTTTCTTTGGGTCAGCCCGTGTATCAAATGTTTCAGTCAGCCTCGTGGGTTTCGCTACCAATTCACTCTGGGCAGCATTGCTTGAACCCATGTTTAATAAAACCCAAATAAAAAAATATGAACTGATCCTGGGCCTATTGGTTTTGACTGGGTTGTACGTTATTTTTTCTTTTGATTTTGAATACAAGCTGGGATTGCTATTTGGCGTTGTAGCGGGATTTACATCCGCCTTATTTTCGGTTTTCAATTCAAAAATGGTAAAAAGAATTTCCGCTCGCAGCATAACTTTTTATGAAATGATCGGAGTCTTTCTCGGCACCAGCATTTTTCTTCCGGTGTATCAATATGCATGGGCAACAGATCATCAGTTGCACCTGCTTCCACCAGCCATGGATTTTCTGTATATCGCTATCCTGGCAGGAGTTTGTTCGGTGTATGCCTATACCGTAGCCGTTGAATTGATGAAAAGGGTTTCTGTTTTTATGATCCAGCTGACGCTTAACCTGGAGCCCATATATGGAATTATTATGGCAGTCATCATATTTGGGCAACAGGAAAAAATGAGTGTTAACTTTTATATTGGCACCCTTGTGATTTTGAGTGCAGTCATCACGTATCCATTGTTTAAAAAACGCTTTGACAGAACCGTATTAATAGAGTAAGGTATTTAATTCAGGTACCCTGACCAATATGTTAAACCTTCAAATCTATTTCTGAGGTCAATGGCCTTCTCGAAAATTCCAAAAACAGAAGATCCGGACCCACTTAAACTCGCATATTGAGCACCGGTGGCGTACAACTTTTGGTGAATGGATTGGATGAAAGGAAACTGTTTAAACAGGTTGTCTTCAAAATCATTTTTCAGCAAACCCCTCCATTCATTGACAGCATGTTTTTCCATTATTGTTCTGAGATCAACGGTTGGCTTACCGGGTGAACTGTTTGCATAGGCACTGGCCGTCGAAATCTGTACTTCAGGCTTCACAATGACGAGAAATTTTCCTTTCAGGGAGATGCGTATGTCCGTTAATACTTCCCCTCTACCACTGCCTAATACCGGTTTTTCTTCGATAAAAAAAGCACAGTCGCTTCCTAATCGAGCCGCATAGTTTCTAAGTGCCTCATGGCTCAGCGACAGATCAAAAAGTTCATTTAAAGTCCGCAGCGTATAGGCAGCATCAGATGAGCCGCCGCCCAACCCAGCGCCCATGGGAATTATTTTATGGAGGTGAATTGAAACAGGGACAAGCTTAAAATCTTCTTTAAGGATATCATAAGCCTGCAGGCAAAGGTTTTCTTTTGCGCTCCCGGGAACCGGTTGACCAGTTACTGTAAAGGATGCTTTTTTTGAAGGAATTATTTCGAGAATGTCATGCCATGGAACAGGGTAAAACACGGTCAGAATATTATGATACCCATCATCGCGTTTACTGATGATGTTTAAGCCAACGTTAATTTTACAAGGTGGGAATGAAACCATCGATGGCGTTGAGCCACTGACCATTAGCAGAGACCAATGGCCAATAACTATTTTGTAAGTTTTTCAATAAGGTCCTGGGTAATCCCAGTGGTAGAGAATCCGCCGTCATGCATCAGGTTTTGCATCGTTATCATGCGGGTATAATCTGAAAACATTGCTGCAATAAAAGCTGCACAATCTTCAGCGGCTGCATTGCCCAGCGGAGACATCATCTGAGCATAATCGAAGAACACATCAAAACCGGAAATACCCACGCCGGCTGTAGTTTTCGTCGGCGATTGTGAAATGGTATTTACCCTGACTTTTTTTAATTTCCCAAAGCGGTATCCATAGCTTCGGGCAATGGATTCCAGAACTGCTTTTGCCTGAGCCATATCAGAATAATCAGGAAAAACCCGTTGCGCAGCGATATAGGTCAATGCCACAATGGAGCCCCATTCATTCATCGCCTCTGTTTTTTCCGCGGTTTGGAGAACTTTATGGAAGGAAACCCCGGAAATATCCAATGTCTTAAGAAACCAATCGTAGTTTAGGTCGCCATAATCCCTATTCTTTCTGACATTCGGGCTCATACCAATTGAGTGTAAAACGAAATCAAGCTTTCCTCCAAGTACCTCTATGGATTTGGTAAATAGAGTATGGAGGTCTTGCTCTACCGTGGCATCAGCGGGTATTATTTCAGCATTGCAGGTTTTCGCCAGTTCGTTAATTTTTCCCATGCGCATGGCGATGGGGGCGTTGGTTAAGGTGAAAATTCCACCCTCCTCTTTTACCTTCAATGCTGTCTTCCAGGCAATTGAATTTTCATCTAACGCCCCGAAAATGATTCCACGCTTTCCTTTTAGTATGTTATATCCCATAATTTTAAGCATTTCGATTGAGCCGCAATATTACAAATAGTCGGGTAAGCTGGAAACCGGATCAAGAAATTCCACTGAGAATGTATTAAAGACTCGCGAAATTTATTAATTTACTATCCCTTAAACCCTGTACCCTATGGAAAGTAATGCCGAATTCATTTTAACCTGGGATCGCTATATGACCCTGGGCGCTTACATTTGTGTTGGAATCGCCATCCTTATTTTGCTGTATCATGAATACAGGATTCTGCTGATCAAAGACTACAAGGAAAAGTATGACTATGTCAACCAGAATGAAATCAAATATTTCTGGTACGCGGTTATTATGCTTATCACCGCTGCGGCATTTTATGCCAATTCGATCGGGACAGACATGATCTTTTCAGATGTGACTATCTGGTTTTACGTAAGAATCTTCATGACCGCCAGCTTTGCCGTTATAGCTTACTTTATTTTTAACAGCCTTGTGCGAATTTATTATCCCCGCTATGTGGAGAAAAGGTTGAATAAATTGCGCCACAAGCCGCGGCTATCACCTGCCGGAAACCCTATGCGCAAACTGAAAGAAAAAGAAGAAGAAGCGCACCTTGAACCCGCCTTGTATAAAGAACAAAGTGAAGTTCACTCAGTTGACTATGATGTGTGGCTCGACGAACAAACAGGATATAAAAAGGTTGAAAAATATCACGCATACCAGCATTCATTGGAATGTCCTGAATGTGGTTACGTAACCTTCCGGCTAAGGAACGAGGAAATCGCCGAACAGCCCACTGAGCAGGAACCGGGTATTTTAGTAAAGCATTATCGGTGCAGCTACTGCAATCACCGGTCAGTCACCGAAAATGTTCTTGCAAGACTCTCTGAAAATATAGCTTAAGGCCTGCGTTAAATTCATCAGCGGGAAATTAATTGCGCCACAGGAGGTTCACAGGTAGGACCCGGAAATTATTGCTCAATAGTCAACGCAGTAATGATTATTATTTACAAATTTGCTTTCGAGGCAACTCAAAGCATAAATGAATAACAAACAGAAGCAGCCCATAGGAATATTTGACAGCGGGATCGGGGGCTTAACCGTAGCCCATGCTATCAAAAAGGTGTTGCCTGAAGAAGATCTTATCTATTTTGGGGATACCGCCCATTTACCTTATGGTGACAAATCAGAGGCGGCCATTCAGGTATACTCAATTAAGATTGCAGACATTTTATTGAAGAAAGGATGTAAAGTAATTGTCATCGCCTGCAACTCGGCCAGTTCCGCATCCTACGAATTATTGAAAGAATATGTTCGTACCGATACCCACATCATAAACGTAATAGATCCAATGGTTGCATTGGTGACCGCTGAATTTAAAAAAACTAATATTGGTCTGATTGGCACCAAGCGCACTGTTCAATCGGGAGTATATGTAAGAAAAATTCAGGAAGCCAATCAAAACATAACCTTACAATCGCTTGCCACCCCGTTACTGGCTCCCATGATCGAAGAGGGTTTTTTTAACAATCAGATCAGCCATGAAATCATTGCCCAATATTTAGGCGATCCAGTATTAAAAAATATTGAATCGCTGATCCTGGCCTGCACGCATTATCCGCTGATTAAAAAGGAAATCAATGAATTTTACGGAGGAAAGATGACCATTCTTGATTCTTCGGAAGTTATTGCACTGGCCCTTAAAAATTATCTTGCGGAGCAAGGTCTTCTTAACAAGAATCATCTACCCGAACACCATTTTCTGGTTTCAGATTACACGGAATCCTTTCAGTCAGCGGCACGTATGTTTTTTCACGAATCAGTAAAACTTGAAAAGCATTCACTCTGGAATTGACCAAGTATTACACTTATTTGCCTGGAACCCCTCAAAACGGATGACATGCTCACTGATAAATTTTGCATCTTGGGGTTAATTAAAAAGCTTGACAACACTCATATTTCTTTTACCCTTTTTAGTCTTTTATGCCATTCTGGCCATATATGCAGAGCGTAAAATATCGGCGATTATCCAGGACCGACTAGGCCCCATGGAAGTTGGGTACTATGGAATTGGTCAAACTGTTGCCGACCTTCTGAAGCTTTTGCAAAAGGAAGACATAATCCCCACAAAAGCCGATAGAGGCCTGTTTAAAGTTGCTCCGATTGTAATTTTTGTCTCTGTATTTGCAGGTTTTGCAGTTTTACCTTTATCGCCGTCCTGGACGGGTGCCGATTTTTCGTCAGGACTTTTCTTTCTGATCGCCATTATCTCCCTGGATGTTATCGGGATCATTTTGGCTGGGTGGAGCTCTCACAACAAATACAGCGTATTGGGAACGATGCGGTCGGCCGCACAACTGATATCCTATGAAGTGCCACTCGGCCTTTCTGTCATCAGCGTTTGCCTTTTCACACAAACCCTGAACTTACAGGAGATTTCCTTTCAACAAGGCGCCTTATCACCAGAACCGCAATACTTCCTCGACATTCCCTCTCTCAACATACGGGTTGACCAGGTGGGAGGATTTTTTGCATGGAACATTTTCAGGATGCCCTTGCTTTTTTTTACATGGGTAATATTTTTCATTGCTTCACTCGCGGAGTGCAACCGCGCACCTTTCGATCTGCCCGAGGCGGAGTCAGAACTTGTCGCGGGATTTCATACAGAATATTCCGGTTTCAGATTTGCCGTGATCATGTTAGGGGAGTATGCCATGATGCTTTTAGTAAGTATCCTGGGAGTTGTATTATTTTTCGGAAGCTGGAATACCATATTTCCTGATGTAGGTTCTTTTACATTGGCAACCTGGTCAACAGGGCAGCCGGGAACGCTCACTGCAACCATTTGGGGTATATTCTGGCTCATGGGTAAAGCATTGTTTTTCGTCTTTGTTCAGATCTGGATTCGTTGGACTTATCCCAGACTAAGGGTAGATCAGTTAATGGCCCTAAGCTGGAAATATCTTACTCCTTTTGCCTTACTTTTCATTATAATTTTTGCGTTTTGGAAAATAATATTCATCTAGGGTGCGCATAATCTATTTATTATTTTTTCTCCTCATCCTTCCCAGCGTTTTCGCCCAGGGCCAGGATATTATTGACAGCCTGGAAAGTAAATTACAAAATACTTTGTCTGATTCAGACCGCGTGGATGTATTGATAAACCTTTCTCTTCAATACAGATATTCGGATATTAATAAGAGCAGAGAGCTCGCTCTAAATGCGCTAAAAATTTCAGAAGATAGGAATTTGCTTCAGAAAAAAATTCTTTCCTATCAAAACATAGGATCCCTCTATTCCATTAGTGGTGATTACAGCACAGCCTTACGTTACGATAATCTTGCCATGGCAAACAGCCTGGAAGTGAGTGATAGCGCCAGCCTCAGCAAGGATTTCAACAATGTCGCTAATGACTATTACGATTTAGGTGAATATGATGAAGCCTACTATTATTTCACCCAATCTTACAGAACTGCCCGGGCTATTGATGATTCGTTACGCATGACCATTGCACTTCATAATGTTGGCCGTGTTTTTAAGGAACTTGGTCAATACGACCGGGCCCTTTCTCATCTGAATCTTTCGCTTGGATTGAGCCGGGAAATAAATGACATAGAAGGAGTACCCTATTCGTTAGATGAAATTGGTGATGTGATGCTTCGCAAAGGTGAATATGATTCTGCCTTCATTATCCTTCTTCGATCACTCGCTTTAACCCGTCAACAAAATATTTTTATTCTGGAGCCGGGAACCTTGTCCAAACTCGCCAACGTGCACCTGCATTCCAGGAACTATTCAAAAGCATTGGCTTATTATGATACAACGTTCAAGTCACACCAAAAAACCGGAAATAATTTTGGAATGGCTGAAGTTGAATTGGGCAGAGGTCAGGTTTTTCTGCACCAGGGCAGGTACGATGAAGCAATGACATCCATTAATCGAAGCCTTACCCTGGCGAAAAAATCCAATGCCCGTATTCTTGAAATACAAGTGTACCAAACACTTTCCCGGCTATATGAACTAAAAAATGATTTCAGGCAATCACTGGAATATTTTAAACAATTTAAACAACTGGAGGATAGCTTGTTTAGCCACGATATGCAGGAAAAATTATTGCGTGATCAGATTCGCTTTGAAACGCAAGACAAGGATACTGAGATCGCTGCTCTGAATGAGGAGCGAGATATGAAAAATGACACGATCAAAAAGCAGGAGTTTGTCAGGAATATCCTGGTGGTCGTGATGGCCTTAAGCGTAATACTGTTGGCAACCGTCTATCGCAGCGGTCGCCGCAGGAGACAGATCAATACACTTTTGTTAAGACATCAACAGGAGATGGAAACCAGAAGTGAAGAACTTGAACGCCTTAACCAGGTAAAGGATAAATTTTTTTCCATCATTTCACATGATCTGCGTTCACCTATCAATGCGCTTGCCGGGTTACTGGACTTATTGGACAAGGGTGCTGTAAAGCCTCAGGAACTTTCACAACATATTCATGAATTAAAATCGCGGTTTAATCATACGCGCACCTTGCTTAATAATCTCCTGGACTGGACATTATTGCAAATGGACAAGTTGAACCTCCAGGCCAGCCGTATTGATATCCAAAAAATAGTAGATGAGAATATTCAATTGTTGGGTTCAGTATCAAACAAGCAAATCCTGTTGCATAACAGGGTACCACTAAACACCATCGGTTATGCTGACTCCAATACCATTAATTTAGTGATACGTAACTTAATGACCAATGCCATAAAATTTACCAACGATGGTGGGGAAGTGGCGATTGGAGCGCAGGAAAAAGAAACCGAGTGGCTCGTCACCGTAGAAGATAATGGGGTAGGTATTAATGATGGCGTTCTGAAAATTCTTTTCGACAAAACCGCCCCTTATACTACCCGTGGTACAGCCAATGAAAAAGGCACGGGGTTGGGCCTTATTTTGTGTAAGGAATTCGTTGAAAAAAACGGCGGTAAGATTCAAGTCCAAAGTCAGGTGGGAAAAGGCAGTAAATTTTCCTTTACCGTTCCAAAGCCCCAATAATCTTCATTCATTCTACCCTGACTACACCTTTTCTTTCTATTTTTGTTGTATAGAATGATGGGGAAATTAAAACGGTCGTATTTCGGTAATATATTCAATGCCTTTCGCTCGTTAGGACAGGGATTAAAGATCACATTCAGCCATATGCTGGGATCAATAAGAAAACGAAGGATCATCCCAATTACTGACGAGAAATATTTTCTTAACACCGAGGGTATATCCACCATTCAATATCCTCATGAAATGATACCCGTGCCGGACAACGGGCGATATCGCTTGCATAATGAAATTGATGATTGTATTGTCTGTGACAAATGCGCAAAGGTCTGTCCTGTAGATTGTATAGAAATCGAGCCGATTCGGGCCGTTGAGGAAATTGGGAAAACGTCAGACGGAACACCTAAACGGATTTACGCCGCTAAATTTGACATCGATATGGCTAAGTGCTGCTTCTGTGGGCTTTGTACTACCGTGTGCCCTACTGAATGCCTGACGATGACCAAAGTTTTTGATTTTAGTGTAACCGATATACGGGATCATAATTTCACTTTCGGAGAAATGTCAGAAAAAGAGATTCTGGAAAAAAGAAACATTTTTGAAACCCATCAGAAGAGCAAAACCATGACAGCACCAGTAATACCAAGCACTGAAGCGCCAAAGCCGGGAATTGTAAAACCTGTGTTCAGGCCAAAGATTAAACCTCCCGGACCCCCGCCTCCCACGTCATGATGGTAATATGGATCTTTTATTTTTTTGTTGCACTGGCAGCCAGCTCAGCGCTGGGAATAGTTTTCTCCAGGAATGTTTTTAAAAGTGCTTTGTTGCTGTTAATTTCTCTTTTATCCGTGGCTGCAGTTTACGTTTTATCATTTGCTGAATTTCTGGCCATGACCCAAATAATGATCTATGCAGGCGGAATTCTAGTGGTAATTATATTTGGTATTATGCTGACCACCAAAATTTCGGGGCAGCCTTTGGTTGTCGATAATACAAATATTTTTTGGGGCGGTCTAACCGGGATTGTGTTGGTTTACATCCTGATCCGCTACTTGCCTGGGGGATCTGCCTTGCAACCTAATGACCTGGCGGCAGAAAATATCAGCACTCTCGGATTACGAATATTCGTTGATTATACCCTTCCTTTTGAGGTAGCCGGGCTACTCTTACTTATTGCGTTAATAGGCGCGGCCGTTGTTACCTCGCACCTGAAATCAAAAGTGTCATGATACCAGTAAATGCAATGTTATACCTCGCCGCGTTTCTATTTTCGATTGGAATTATTATCGTCATGGTGAAAAGAAATGCCATCATGGTGTTACTGGGAATCGAACTGATGTTGAATGCCTCCAATCTGAACTTCGTCGCCTTTAACCAACAACATGGTCAACAATCGGATGGTCACATCTTTGCATTATTTGTAATTATCGTTGCCGTATGCGAAGCCGCAGTAGGACTTGCCATCGTCCTTCGTGTCTATAAATACTATAACACATCTGTGCCTGATGAAATCGCTGACTTAAAAGGGTAATGGAAAAAAAATTGTTTGATGCATTGGTTTTTCTCACCCTGTTGGCGCCGCTGGTCTCCTTCTTTACCTTGTGTTGCCTTCCCCGGAACTATATTAAGATAATATTATCCGCATCAATTTTTTTAATGCTGATCAGTACACTCAGTGCCCTGGTTTTACTTTTTAATTTCTGGAATGGTGCGATTATACCCATCCATCTTAATTGGTTTTCTATCGGGACGAATTCTTTTACGGCAGACCTGGCATTGTCAAACCGAAGTTTAGTGATGTTGGCCCTGGTTGCTTTCATATCATTATTAGTCCATGTTTTTTCAATAGGATATATGGGGGGAGACCGGGATCTAAAGCGATATTTTGCCATGCTTGGATTTTTTACATTTTGTATGCAGGGTATTGTTTTAAGTGACAATTTGCTTTTGCTCTTCATGTTTTGGGAACTTGTGGGTTTTTCCAGCTACTTGCTGATAGGTCACAGGACCATAAGGCCCGAAGCAGGTCGTGCTGCGAAAAAAGCTTTCCTTCTGAACCGGATTGGCGACGCCGGGTTTATGGTTGGCTTAATGATGATTTGGGCTATTTACGAAACCTTCAGCCTGACACAGATACTTTCCACGTCTACCGTACACCCATGGCAAACCGCCGCATCTCTTTGCATTTTCTGTGGTGTTATTGGCAAATCTGCCCAATTCCCCTTGTTTACATGGCTCCCCGATGCAATGGAAGGTCCCACCCCGGTCTCAGCATTGATACACGCAGCAACAATGGTGGCGGCAGGTGTATATCTTTTGGTGCGCCTGTTCCATATTTTCACCGAGGACGCCCTTCTTGTAGTGGCGGTTACAGGAATGATCACAACATTGATCGGAGCGATGGCCGCACTTTCACAGCACGATATTAAAAAAATACTGGCCTACTCCACGATATCACAGTTGGGTTTAATGGTGCTTGCCATTGGAATGGGAATACTGGATGCGGCATTACTTCATTTGTTTACACACGCCTTTTTCAAAGCCTGTTTATTTCTTTCAGCAGGCTTGGTAACTCATTCCCTGCACAAAGCCCAGAAAGGGCAGCAACATTTTGACGTCCAGGACATCCGGAACATGGGTGGATTAAGAAAGAAAATGCCGACAGCATTTATTGCTTTTCTATTGAGCGGAGCTTCATTGGCAGGCATTCCGTTCTTCTCAGGTTTTCTTTCTAAGGAAGCTATTCTCATTGCATTATATATGCATAACAACATTTTGTCGTGGCTCATGCTCGTGGTGATTGTGAGCGTTTCATTTTTAACAGTGCTATACACATTCCGGATGATATGGTTTATTTTCTTTGGGGAAGGCAGAGTGATAAAACCACTAAAGATTGAAGAGCCTTCATGGATCATGCGTTTACCGGTTCTGATATTGGCCTTCTGCTCACTTTGGTTTTTAGTCTCCCGGAATCCATTTGATTTCAAAGGGTGGATGCTTACCAATGAGAACCACCATTCCGATTTGCTGTGGATAACTTTTATCTCAATCCTGTGGATTGTCGCAGCAGTGTTAGTGAGTTGGTATGCCTTCCGTAAGAATCCATTTAAGACCCATCACATTTTAAGAAAAAGCTTTTATATAGATGAAGGATTGACAGCGTTTTTTGGTACAGTGACCCGAATAAGCTCGCGTACTACAGCTTTTATCGACAGAAGCTGGATTGACAAAACCATTCACGGTTTGGTTTATGCGCAGGTAGTCGTCGCCCATTTCACAGGGTGGATTGACCATGTTTTTGTCGATGGCACTGTTAATGGAGTAGCCAGGCTGGCCGGGTTGGGCGGAAAGATTACCCGTTCTTTTCAAGGGGGAAATATCCAGCTTTATATTTTCTGGGCGCTTTTCGCAATCATTATTTTTATAATTTGGACTCTTAATTAATAGGCAAATGGAAAGCTTATGATTTATTAAACCCGGATGCAAGAATATTTACTCTCCCTGCTGATCTTCACTCCCCTACTGGCAGCGGTTATTGCGCTCTTTATACCCTCGACATTTATACAGGCTTTTCGCTTTCTGGCCATGATGGCCACGCTAATACAGGTTGTTTTTATATGGCAACTTGTGACGGCGTATGAACCATCGGCATCATTACAATTTGTGGAACAAAAGTCATGGATTACCCTGGATCTGGGTGCATGGGGTACGTTGCAAGCTCAATATTTTCTAGGGATTGACGGGTTAAATATAACATTCGTATGTCTGACGGTGGCCATCATGATAATCGCTACCATTTCCTCATGGCGTATTACCAAAAATGTAAAAGGATATTTTATCCTTGTGCTCATCCTGAATGCGGCCATCGTTGGGACCTTTAGTGCGCTGGATTTTTTGCTTTTCTATTTATTTTTTGAATTTATGCTGCTGCCAATGTTTTTTCTTATTGGCATCTGGGGAGGACCCAGGAGAGAATATGCCTCTATCAAGTTTTTTCTTTACACCTTGCTTGGTTCAATTCTAATACTGATTGTTCTTATAGGGTTATATATCTCTGTATTGGATCCGGAACATTCTCCAAAGGTTGTCCATACCTTCAACATGCTGCATATGACCCATCCTGAAAATTTTATTTCAGGATCCATATTTGATCCTGAAAACCCATGGATGATTGGCACGATCAACGCACGCGCCTGGGCATTTTTACTTTTATTCATAGGCTTTGCCATTAAACTTCCGATGGTCCCGTTGCACACCTGGCTTCCCGATGCGCATGTGGAAGCACCCACACCAGTTTCCGTAATCTTAGCAGCGTTATTACTCAAAATTGGCGGTTACGGCCTGATGCGTATAGCCTTTCCGATCTTTCCTGAGGCCGCCTTAACCTTTAGTTGGCTAGTTGGACTATTGGGAGTAGTCTCCATTATTTATGGCGCCCTGAATGCCATGGCCAGCAAAGACCTTAAACGGTTAATCGCCTACTCTTCCGTGTCGCATATGGGTTTTGTTTTACTCGGCCTTGCCTCCTTAACAACGGAGGGGGTAACAGGAGCCATTTATCAGATGTTCAGCCATGGAATTATTGCAGCACTGCTATTTTTAATAGCAGGCGTTTTGTCTGATCGTACGCATGATCGGATGATCGATCATTATTCTGGTCTGGCCACCAGGATGCCATCCTATTTTGCGATCGTTCTGATTGGCTTTTTTGCTTCGATGGGACTACCCGGTTTTTCCGGCTTTATTGCGGAAATTCTGGTATTTCTTGGCGCTTTTAAATCGAATACAACCAATGGCCTGATCCATGAGAGTCTGGCGGTGATCAGTACACTCGGACTAATTCTGGGCGCAGGATACTATCTTTGGGCAATCCAACGGATGTTCTTCGGCCCATTACACCTAAAGGGAGAGGCTACCATTGAACAGTTAGTGCCCTTAAGTTACCGCGAATATTTAATGCTTATCCCTTTATGTTTTGCCGCCTTCTTTTTTGGTATTTATCCACAAATGATTCTAAACTGGATCAATCCCTTTACGGAGGGCTTTGTAAATATTGTTGTCGAAACAGGAAAACGATTAACCCCTAACCTCTAAAGTTGTGCAAAGTTTGAATGGAAAATTAAACAGCATAACGGAAAGTTTTTCATTTTTTGTTCCCGAATTGATTCTTGTATCTGCCCTCATCATTATCCTGATTATTGGATTGGTGAATAATAAAAGGAACTATGTCTTCAACTTTATCACCTTAATCGCTGCATTCTCCTCTACTTATTTTTTAGTTACGGGAGGCCTGGATGTAAATGTGATATTGTTCAATGGCATGGTGCATCGCGAGGGATTCGGAGCGTTTTTGATGATACTTGTGGATGCGGCTCTGGTATTGACCTGTTTAATGTCTATCGATCACATGGACCGCAGACATATCAGTGAGTACTATGTGCTACTGCTTTCCATAGTTCTTGGCTGCCATTTATTGTTGATGAGCACAAACTTACTAATGGTATTTTTATCCATTGAAATGATCTCCCTGAGCTCCTATGTTTTGGTTGGATATTCTTTTAACAAGGCAGGGAGTGAGGGCAGTTTAAAATATTTCTTGTTTGGATCAGTCTCTTCTGCCATCATGCTATATGGATTTTCAATTTTCTACGGAATATCCGGAACGTTGGATTTTAGTTCGCAGCAGTTCTTTGATTCACTGATCGATCATCCTTCTCCCCTGCTTCTGATTGCGGGGACTATGAGCATAACAGGGTTCTTATTTAAAATCGCTGCAGCACCCATGCATCCCTGGGCTCCTGACGTTTATGAGGCCGCCCCCATTCCCGTCATTGCCTTTTTATCGGTGGCCCCGAAATTTGCCGGACTCGGTGTTCTGACCAAATTTTTACTGACCATACATGTATTTGGACAATCTGACTATAATTGGCAATTGATCATCGCCGGGATATCTATGGCCACAATAACCTTCGGTAATTTTTCAGCTCTATGGCAGCAAAATGCAAAAAGGATGATGGCTTACTCCTCAATCGCTCAATCCGGTTTCTTGTTGGTGGGCATTGCCGCATTTCTGCCTCAGGGAATAAACTTTATGCTATTTTATGCCGCTATTTATCTGCTCATGAATTTTGCGGTCTTTATTTACCTGGCCTATTTTGAATCACAGGGAATACACTCGATTCCGTCATTTGCGGGTTCAGGAAAACAGTTTATTTCGGCCTCAGTCGGTTTTACTGTGGCGCTGGTAGCCTTAACCGGCCTTCCACCAACAGCGGGATTTACCGCCAAGCTTTTTGTGTTTTCCGCTCTCTGGGAATCGTATGAAATCAACCATAAAACCTTGTTGCTCTGGTTGTTAGTATTTGGGCTCTTAAATACTGTTGTTTCGCTGTTTTTCTATTTAAGGATTCCCTATTACACGTTCCTGAAGTCCGGTGAACCCCTGGGAATTATAAAAAAACTTAGCTTTCAAAATCTTTTGGGATTTATTCTGGTTGTATTCATTGTAGTGATGTTCTTCATCCCCGGATTGTTGATGGGATTGATTAATAGAATTAACTTTGTGCTTTAGGTTTTTGTTGATGTTAGATACGCTGCCCGGCAGATTAAACCATTGAAATGAGCGACCAGATTCTTCATGAATGCGGAATAGCCCTGATCCGCCTGCGAAAGCCTCTTTCCTATTACATTGAAAAATATGGCCCTACCTATGCCATGAACAGAATGTATATCCTGATGGAAAAGCAGCACAATCGGGGGCAAGATGGGGCTGGAGTTGCTAACATCAAGATTGATGTCGAACCCGGTCACAGGTATATTAGCAGATACCGGTCCATTAAGCCACAACCTGTGGCCCATTTATTTAAGAAAATTGGGAAAAAATTTAAGAAGGCACACAAAGCGGGAAAAGATAAATTCCGGAACGAGCATTGGTTGAAGGCGAATATTGCCTTTACAGGTGAACTTTGGCTCGGGCATTTAAGATATGGAACTCACGGTTTGAACAGCATTGAGAACGTTCATCCATTCTTGCGCCAGAATAACTGGCGAAGCCGTAATCTGGTAATGGCTGGCAATTTCAACATGACGAATGTTGAGGAGCTGTTTGATATCCTTGTGAACCTTGGTCAGCACCCGAAAGAGAAAGTGGACACCGTAACCGTAATGGAAAAAATCGGGCATTTTTTGGATGAAGAAGTTCAGGGCATTTTTGAAAAGTACAAGGATAAATACAGTAATCGGGAGATATCAGAAATCATTGAAGATGAATTGAATCTTCAACGCGTGTTAAAACGCGCGTGTAAAGATTTCGATGGCGGTTATATCATGGCAGGTCTAACGGGTTCTGGTTCAGCTTTCGTGGTAAGAGATCCTAATGGCATTCGACCCGCTTATTTTTATGCAGATGATGAAGTGGTTGTAGTCGCGTCTGAGAAACCGGCAATTAAGGCGGCTTTCAACGTGAATTATAACCAGATAGAAGAGATCAAACCGGGTCATGGGTTAATTGTCTCGAAGAGTGGTGAATTTGTCCAACATCAGATTGTTAAAGCCGGAGAAAAGAAATCCTGCAGCTTCGAAAGGATTTATTTTTCAAGGGGGAATGATCCTGATATCTATAAGGAAAGAAAACAATTAGGGAGATTCCTGGTGCCACAGGTTTTACGAGCCATTAATTTCGATCTAAAAAATACCGTTTTCTCCTATATACCTAACACTGCCGAAACCGCATTTTATGGAATGATGGCAGGCATTGAAGATTACCTGATTAAAAAGCAAAAAGAAATAATACTGGAAGGAAAGCCAACAGTAGATTCAGTTGAAGAGATCATATCGTTCAGACCGCGGATAGAAAAATTGGTTTTAAAAGATGTTAAGTTAAGAACCTTTATTACGGATGATGATCATCGGGATGAGCTGGTCGCCAATGTTTATGATACCACGTATGAAGTCATAAAAAAAGGTACCGATACGCTCGTAGTAATTGATGACTCCATTGTTCGCGGAACAACGCTTGAAAAAAGTATTTTAAAAATGCTGGACAGATTGGGTCCAAAGAAAATTGTGGTTGTTTCGTCAGCTCCTCAAATTCGTTTTCCCGACTGCTATGGGATTGATATGAGTAAAATGGGTGATTTTGTAGCTTTCAGAGCTATGATCGGTTTGCTAAAAGACCACGGTAAAGAGGATATGTTGGGCGAGGTATATGAAAAGTGTATCCGGGCGAGGGGGCATCAAACCCAGCAGAACTATGTAAAACTACTTTATGATCAATTTACCAACGAGGAGATCTCTCAGAAAATTTCCCAGATCATTAAGCCTTCTGACATGAAGGCCCAGGTGGAGGTGGTTTTTCAAACGGTAGACAATCTTCATAAGTCATGCCCGAAGCACATTGGAGATTGGTACTTCACGGGCAATTACCCCACGCCGGGAGGTATGAAAGTGGTAAATCGTTCCTACGTTAATTACATGGAAGGTAAACTTGTGCGAGCCTATTAGGCTCAAGTCAGATTGGCTCGTTGTCGCAACGGTAAGCGCTAATCCTCCAACGCCGAATATATCAGCTGCCTGCTCGGGTAGTAATAGCTACTCGCAAATGCTTAAATAGGTTTATTTTGCTATTTTAGATAGTTCAAATCAAATGTATGAACTATTGGCTTGTTAAAACAGAACCGGATACTTATTCGTGGAATGACCTCTTAAAGGATAAAAAAACAATTTGGGACGGTGTCAGAAACTTTCAGGCACGCAGCCATCTCAAAAAAATGGAAAAGGGAGACATCGTTTTCATTTATCATACTGGAGAAGAGAAAGCTATTATCGGCCAGGCCCAGGTTGCAAAGCCAGCTTATCCGGATCCGAAGGACGCAGAATGGGTGGTGGTTGAGTTATCGGCCCAAAATCAACTAAAAAAACCCATTACCCTCGCACAAATTAAATCAGATAAGCGTTTATCAGATATGGTTCTGGTAAGAGCATCGCGGCTGTCGGTACAGCCCGTGAAAATTGCAGAATATGATTTAATTATGGGATTGAGTGAAGCTAAATAAACACGAATGATTAAGTGGAAAAATTTCAGGGAAAACCTGGAAATAAATGGTATGGTGTTCTTGTTTGTTTGTTTGTTTTTGGGTTCGGGCGTTGCTCAAGGGCAGGTACGGCAAACTGACCGCTATGAAATAATCCACAAGAATTCAGATGATTATTTCTCCATTATTTCTCTTGAAGAAGAGGGTCTGGCCCTGTTACGTGAAAAAGACAAATACAACGGAAACAAAAAGCTTTGGGAAATTATTATTCTTGATACAACCCTTGTTGAAAAGCAGAAATTTGACATTGAAGTAAACCAACGCCACATGATGCTGGGGTATGAAATTGGCAAAAACAATTTATACCTTTTGTACCGCACCGGGGAAACGACCAAAAATGGACTTGAGTTAATTGAAATTAATACGGTTGAGGGAAGGGAAACAAGACGTTTTGACATTAATACTGAACTCGATTTTAAAGTCACTCACTTCAGCAAAGTTGGATCGCGGATTATCATGGGAGGTTATGTTACCAATGAACCTGCCGTATTGTTATATGAAATGGCGGACAACTCCATTAAGGTAATCCCTGGCTTTTTTCAAAAAGATAACGAGCTTATTGACCTTAGGGTCAATCAGAATCAAACATTCAATTCGATTTTGATTGACCGAAGCATGCGATCAGAAAGGAAGCTTGTCTTTAAAACTTTTGATCAAAATGGAAAATTGTTACTGGAGGATATTGTCCCTATCGATGAGGATAAGTCTTTACAAAAGAGCCTCAGTAGCACCCTTCAGCGAGAGGAGTTGATGTTGCTTGGTACGTGGGGTGACAATCAGGGCAAGCAATCTCTCGGATTGTTTTCGCTTACCGTCGATCCTTTTAACGAGCAGAAAATAAAATATTTTCATTTCGGGATGATGGATCATTTTTTGGATTACCTGAATCCAAAAAGGGAAGAGAAAATAAAAGAAAGTACGCGTGATGCTATATTGAACGAGCGGAAACCTTCCTTTACAGGTTATGTTATGCCCTTCAAAATTCAGGAGACCGCTAGCGGATTCTTATTATTGGCGGAAGTGTATAATCCTTCAGGCACGATCAACCCTTATTATAGCAATCCTTACGGAAACCCTTATTATTCCAATCCATATTCTCATTATAATCCATTCTGGCCAGGGTATTATCCGGGCATGCGCATGTACAGGCCCTATGCCTACGGAAATAATGATTCCAAAAATTCTGATAACATTAAATTGTATGAAACCGTTGTTGTTGCTTTTGACAGTAAAGGGGATATTCTCTGGGACTATTCCATTGTATTGGACGATGTAAAACGACCTTCACTGGAACAGGTTTCTGACTTTTATACCAAAGATAATATCCTTCACTTTTTATATAAGAAGGAGTCTGAATTAAAATCAAAAACCATTGACCTTGATGATGGGTTAGTGAAAGAAACCACCGAAACAATAAGATTGAAAGATCCAATTGAAGAAATACGGTCGGAAAAAGAACTTGAAGAAGGTGTGCGGCACTGGGTCGGCAATACCTTCTATTTATGGGGTTATCATTCCGTTCGCAATGCTCAAAACAAAGAAGACCGGGTTCGTGATGTTTTTTATATTAATAAAATCGTCGTTAACTAAAGCAGGCTCAATTTTCAGCCTCTTGCTCGTTTTATCGATTGTCCCGATATCCAGAGCGCAGGTTCTGCAAACAGAGAGGTTTGAGATTGCCGTTAACAATCGCGAGCAATTTGAGATAGTGCCCGCGTCAGATAACGGTCTTTATCTGCACCGACGCCTTTCAGCAGTTAAGGATGACAAACTCCACCTCGTCAAACTGGATACAGCGTTTCGGGAAAAGTGGGCTGGTTTTCTTGATCTGGAAAAAAATTATGTCGTGATGGGTCGGAAGGCCTTTGACGCCAACCTTTTCCTTTTATTAAGATATAAGGATTACTCCAGAAATGATATGATTCTGTTCGTAATTAACGACGCAGACGGTCGGTATAAGCAATATCAGATCAAAGGTTATATTCCTTTTGCCCCTACAGAATTCCAGATTACTAGCCAGGCAGCCCTGATTGGCGGCTACTATAACCGCATCCCTGTAGTTCTCCATTTCAGCTTAACAACCCTCAGATCTAAGGTATTGCCCGGACTGTTTAGTGACGCCGGTGAACTGACTCAGATCAAAACCTATGATGATGGCACTTTCGATGTGTTGATCAGCGCAAAAAATTATACTCGCCAACGCACACTTTGGATTAAGAACTATGGAGCCGACGGAAGCCTATACCGGAATTTTGCACTTGATCCCGAAGAAAATAAACATTTGATATTTGGAAGGTCATTAAAAACCAACGGTAATAAGCAGCTAGTTGCCGGAGTTTACGGAAGTCGCTCATCCGAATATTCGAGGGGTCTGTTTATTGCAACAATCGATCCGTCGGGACTTCAGCAAATACGTTACTACAATTTTGGTGACCTGGAAAACTTTTTCAAATATATGAAAGCGAACCGGGAAAGGCGGGTAAAACAACGGATTGAAAGACGGAAGATAAAAGGGAAAAAAATACGATTTAACTATCGTTTTCTCGTACATGAGATTGTTCCCTATAAGGAACAATTTGTGCTTTTAGGCGAAGCATTTTATCCCAAATACCATTCGGTAGATCGCGGTCACTACAGCGGATTTTTCAATCCCAATACCCCTATGCCCACCGGCATCATACAAAATGGAAGAATTTTTGATGGCTACTATTATACCCACGCAGTAGTGATGGGATTTACTGAAAATGGGAAGATCCTTTGGGACAATAGTTTTGAAATAAACGACGTAAAAACCTTTACCCTGGAACAGTTTGTAAAACTGGAGGTTCTGCCTGATAAGATTGCCCTGCTGTATTTATTTGATAATCATATTCGCACCAAAATCATTCAAAACAACGTTGTGATTGAAGGAAAAACAATAGATCCCATACGGACTTTAAATGACGCGGACATTGTAAAGGAAGAAAAAAATGACAGCAACAAATTAGAATACTGGTATGATAACTATTTGTACGCGTACGGCGTCCAGGACGTAGTGACAACCCATCCGGAAGGAGCCGTAAAACGCAAAGTTTTTTTTATTAACAAGCTTCATTACCCTAAATAAGGGTTGCCTTCCGTTGGAGCCATTCTTTTGATTTTAAAATTTTTAGGAATTTTTCAGATGCCTGCCTTCGAATGCCTATATTTGCCATGGCAAGTATGCAGAAAAAACTTATCCTCGATTCTGACCTTCTCGACATCACGGTCAGCCGGCTTTGCCAGGAATTAATTGAAAATCACCATAATTTCTCTGATACTGTAATTATAGGTATGCAACCCAGGGGCATTTT
>JBDSIM010000247.1:0-69156 GCA_039917935.1 Cyclobacteriaceae bacterium
TATATGTACATGGCAGACCTTGCTACTGAGCCGCGGTGGCAGCGCATAGAGGGTACGTTCGGCGAAAATGCATCGCTTGCCGCCAGCATAATGAGGGAGGTAGTTTTGGGTTTTCAGGGGGAAAAGCTGCAAAACATTTCCCGGGAGGGGGCGCCACAAAGAATGGATTCGATCCACACTATGACTATGGAAAAGAAGAAGTTTTTCCAGGTGGCATGCTGGAAAATAATTTGCTACCATTTAAGGCGGCAATAGATGCCGGCACATCCGCAATTATGCCGTACTACTCAATCCCTGTCGGAACCAAATATGAGGAAGTAGCATACGGATTTAACAAAGCCATCCTCCGTGAACTGCTTCGCAAACAGTTGGGATTTAAAGGAATTATAAACTCCGACACAGGACCAATTAACATGATGCCGTGGGGCGTAGAGGATTTAAGCATTGAAGACAGGTATGCCAAAGCGTTGGAAGCCGGCGTAAATATTTTCTCAGGAAATGCCGACCCGACCCTTCTACTGAAGGCCGCGAAAGAAGGCAGTGCGCAAATCAAGTATATTGATGAATCCGTTCTGTGGTTGCTTGAAGAAAAATTCATGCTTGGACTATTTGAAAATCCATATGTTGACGAAAAGAAAGCCAACGAAATAGTCGGCAACGCTTCGTTTCAGGCAAAGGCGGACCTTGCTCAAAGAAAGTCCATTGCGTTACTAAGAAACCAGGATAAATTCCTGCCATTGAATGGTGGCATCAAGGTCTACTTCGAAGCGTATTTCAGGCCTCATGGCAGAACGGGTAACACGGAACCGCAGATCTACACGAAATCTGAATATAGTAATCACATTACTTTTGTCAACACGCCTGATGCAGCAGACATCGTGTTATTGTGGGTGAAACCATCCATGCGCCCGCTGTTTCCATCCAACGACAAACCATTGCGAGTTGTTTTGTCCGAGTGTGCTGTGGATGTTGGCGATATCAACCAGCTGATCGCAAAGAAGCCTACAATACTGGCAATCAACTTTACGAGTCCCTTTGTAATTAATGAAATTTACAATGAAGAGAGCCCTTCCATAAAAGCAGTGTTGGCAACTTTTGGTTGCACGCCGGAAGCCTTGCTGGACGTTGTTACCGGGAAGTTCAAACCGCAAGGTAAAATGCCATTCACTACACCTATCTCCGAGGATGCCGTGTTGAAAAACAAAGAGGATGTGCCTGGCTAACTGGAAGGAAATGCATACGGACTCTTTAAATATGACGAACGACTAACTTATGAATAGTTGTTCGACACTTCTATGTCGGTAATTGAAAGCCCCCTCGATAGTCGCAGACGACAGTATAAATTCCCAATTATTTTTTTTAACTTTCTAACTCAGACATAAATGAATAAACGGAAAATGATAATGAAAACCGATCCTTCGCGAAGAAAATTCATCAGGCAAAGTGTAATTGCTTCCTCTATCTTTATTGTGCCGAGGCATGTACTCGGAGGCGTTGGTTTTACCGCGCCCAGCGATCAACTTGTTCTTGCGGCGATCGGAGCAGGAGGGAAGGGTACCAGTGATATTAAGAATTCATCTGTAAATGGACGTGAAAGAGTAGCTGCGTTATGTGACGTTGACTTTTCAGGCTCAGCGAAAAGTTCTGTCGAAAACTTCCCGAAAGCGAAGTTGTACAAAGACTACCGCATCATGCTCGAACAGGAAAAAGATATTGATGCGGTGACCATTTCCACACCCGATCATGTGCATGGGCCAGCGGCAGCTTTTGCGATGCAGCGCGGAAAGCATGTCTATGTTCAGAAACCGATGACCCATAACATCCGTGAGGCCCGCATGCTCACAGAGATGGCCCGGCAGAAAAAAGTCGTTACCCAGATGGGAAACCAGGGAGCATCGAATCCGCTGTTGCAAATGGTTCAAGGCTGGATCGATTCGGGAAAGCTGGGTAAAATTTCAAAGGTGCAAATCTGGACTAACCGCCCGGTGTGGCCACAAGGTTTTGCTATGCCAGCGCCTGACGAAAGCAAGAAGCCGAAGGATTTATATTGGGATCTTTGGCTCGGTCCCGCGGAGTACAAGCCGTATACTCCTAACCTTCATCCATTCAACTGGCGCGGGTGGTGGGATTATGGCACCGGGGCTTTGGGTGATGTGGGTTGCCATTTGATCGACATTCCTTTCCGTACGCTGGGAATGAAATATCCTACGGATGCAGAATGCAGCGTGAGCTCGATATATTCACAAATGTGGACACCAGATTATCATCCTGAAGGGTGCCCGCCTTCATCTTCTATTACGCTCCACTTTGCCGCCACAGAAAAAAGTAAGGCCCCGGTTGAAATGACATGGAGCGATGGCGGTATACGGCCATCACGTCCTGAGATCATTCCTGCCGACAAAGACTTCGGTGGCACCAATAGCGCCAACGGAGTGCTCATTATTGGGGAGAAGGGTTTGATAACGACCAACATCAACGACAGCTCACCGATGATGCCGAAACTTTACCTGAACGATGGTACGACAGACTTCGGTCCGGAAAGCGGGCCCAACGATGAGCCCGAATACGGTCACCAGCGGAAATGGGTCGATGCGTGTAAGGCTGGCTTCGGCAGCAAAGAGCACAAGGCATTGACGTCATCGTTCGACTATGCTGGACCGATGACCGAAACCGTGTTGATGGGTAACCTGGCCATCCGCAGCTACATGCTGAGAAGAGATAGTGGCAACAACAAGATGGAGTTTTACGGTCGCAAGAAGTTGTTGTGGGATGGAGAAAATACGAAGATCACCAATTTGGAAGAGGCCAATCAGTTTGTAGGCAGGACTTACCGTAAGGGATGGGAAGTGTAGTCGCGGATGGTTGATCAAGGTTTGAAAGGCTTGGCCTTTAGCAGCTGGATTCAATTTTAATAGTGAAACCTTGCCTGGATTATCGTCAGGAGATTCGGCTTTGAGCCCGAAATTCTGTAAACCAATCGATGTTCACCAGTGATTCTTCTGGACCAATAACCAGCGAGATTTCCTTTCAGCGGTTCGGGTTTACCTGGTCCCTTAAATGGTTCTCTCTTTATTTCTTTAATGAGATTGTTAATCTTTAGTAATGTATCAGAGTCGTTGTTTTGCCAATACAAGTAGTCATCCCAGGCATGATCAGTAAACGCTACGTCCATGAGCCCTATCTTGATGCTTTCGATTTAGCTTTAGCTCCACGTCTGCGAGTCGGGGCCTTGCGCTTATCTTCATCCAGATGTAATTCCGAAAAAGTTGTTTTACCGGCCTTATCCTGAGCGATGCTCTCCATAAGACGTTTTGTATTAGCAGAGGTCGATAGCAAATGTGCGGTTTCCTCCATTGCGTTAAACGTCTCAAGCGTCAGGATCACAAAGTCTTTCTTTTTTGGCCCAGTCAGAATGAGTATATCCTGATCCTCCTGAATCTCATCCAGGTATTCCTTCATGTTTTGCCTGAAGTCTGTAATAGTCGCTGTTTTCATTTTTATTTATTATAACAGGATCAAATGTAGTAATTCTGTACATTAAAACGTACATATTTATGCGGAAATTAGCTATGATATTCTCCGACTTTTAATTGCCTGGTAACAGACCATCCATGGATTATTTATGCCATCAAAATAGCTGTGTTCAATGAAGAATGCGATTGTCTTACCTTTAAGCGTTACCCATCTAGTGAAATTCGTAAGCAATCTTATTTGTTTCCAGAAAATAGTTTAAAGAACGGCAAGCGCGCATGAAAAAATGTTTGATTTACTCCTCATCATTAAAACTCCAGTCTTTGATTTATGTCTGTGGTATCGTCTTAATGGAAATGTTGATGGCTTGCGAAGGAAAAAAAGAACCTCCGGTTAGACATCACAAATTAAAAAAGAAAGAAACAAAGGCTCTTTCCCTTATCAGAAAAGAAGATTGTCTGACATGCCATTCTATCGAAGACAAATCAGCCGCACCTGCTTATGTAAAGATTGCTCAACGATACGAAGCGGATGAAATTACCGTTGATAAGCTCGCGGATAAAATTATTGCAGGAGGGGGAGGAATGTGGTTCGGAGGTGTAATGACCGAACACCCCTATCTGAAAAGACCAGACGCCATTAAAATTGTTCGTTGGATATTATCTTTAGACGATTCAATTACCAATCGTGACCCAATGTTTCATACTGAGGGTATAAGGCTTGCGGAATCCTTTAGAGAACCGGTGGACGGTAAACTGGAAAAAAATGGATTAATTCTTAAAGCTTATTCATTGAAATCCTTCGGAGATAATGGCGCTGCTTTTCCTGACATCCGGAAAGAAATGAAGCCCTTACATTCCGGAGTAGTTAAAAAAATTCACCTGCCCACTCCGCAGTCATTTAAACCCTTATCAAAAGGTTTCGTTTTACAGGCTACTGGATTTATTCATATTAAGACCCAGGGAGAATATTTTTTTAAACAGGTAAGGACGGGAAAAGGAAGGGTTTTCCTAAACGGAGAAGCAAAAATCAATGAAAACGATTGGGATAGCGAAGTCCTTATTGATCTTTCACCGGGCATTTATCCTATTAAAATTGATTATCAATCCGGTGAAGGTGTTGAAAAACTGTCCTTGCAATGGATCACGCCAGAGGAGGAGTATTATCAGGTCATTCCCGAAGAAGTATTTACCTACAATTAAGACATACTATTAAATTTGGGTTTTTTTTGAAGCCACTATTGAAGTTTTCCAAAGGCAACGATCCGAAAGTGTTGCGACACAGTGCCTCATTCGTGACAAGCTAATAAGAACTCAATTGTTTCGATTTACGGTTCGTACTTTATCTTTATTTTATGGAACGACGTGATTTTTTAAGTATCATTTTCAAAAAGATTATTGTCAGAAAATGATTCCAAGGGAGGCTGTCGGTTATGCTCCCCGCCTGAGCGGTTGAACATGTTATGGATGTTTTAAAAAAATTGGCTGGATTGCCTTGAATGATGGCCGATCTTAACGGTAAGTCTTAGGACTTAGAGGGCAAGTGGTTAAAATTAATGAAGATCACTTTGCTGTTATTGACAAAGCTGGAGAATCTGAAACCAGAGGCAAAAAAAATTGGAAGCCGGGAAAGATCTATGGCGGCCAACTCATCCCACCGCTTCGTTCTTTCCCGGCCATGCCCATCCTTATGGTGTACATCACCTTTCGCGGCTAGCGGCAGTTTGGCAAAAATTTTAAAATCAGTAACTGTTCAATTAGGAGAAGTAGCAAACTCTCATTAAGTTCGCTCACTAACCTGCCATGAAGTTTGTCTCAAACAAGCTCGACTGGGTTTGGTACAGCCCGACCAAACGTTTTAATTACACCGTTCTTTTTGGAAATACTAACTGGAAATTCCAGTTCGGTATATTATCGCAGGTTCTAACATGTAGGCGTTGATTCTCATATGCTCGCTATTTCATAGTGAATGAAAGCGAGGTGTGAGTTAGTAGAAGTTTTCAAACAAGATCCCGAATGAAATCTTTACGAAGTATTATCAACAAGCTTTCCCATCATGAAATCGGGACCTTTCGTTTGTTCCTATCCAGCCATTGCAGGAATGGTAAGAATAAGAAACTTGAACTATTTGATCAGCTGGTAACGAAAACGCCGGAAAGATCTTCATCCGATTCGACGCAAGTATCGCGTCAATCCGTTTATCAATTAAAAAAAAGGCTGAAGGAAGAGCTTTACACTTTCCTGATAACCCAGGAACAGGTTAAGGTTTGTAACGATCGGTCTTTCCTCGAGATGGAATGCCATAAGAAGCTATACTGTTTCAAGATTCTTTTTGACAAAGGCATTTACGACCATGCACATCAAATGTTGAACGAGGTATTAAATAGTGCATCAAAGCACTCACTCCACAGTCTTTATCTTGAATCAGTAAATCTCAGGAACATCTATTTCCCGATGACGCAGACAAAGGTTGTAAGACAGATACCCGTCAATCACGAGATCAAAAAGTTAAAGAAAAGCCTTGGAAGAAATTTGTATATCAATCACTACCTGTCGGAAGCAGGAAATTTTCTTCATGAGAGCGATGATTCTTTTCGGCTTCGACTAATGAGGCAGGTAGCCGATTTTGACATGGCCGAAAGTGAACCGGTAATTGACCAATTGATGGAAGTGAACCATTTATTCTATCAAAAGGACTTTCATTCGGCTCACGATAAGTTGGTGGACCTGTTAGAAGCAGACTCTGACATATCGGGTGATGCCAACCTTGTAAACCTGGTGTACGTCGAATTGACAAAGGCCTGTATTTGTACAAATGCACTTGTCGAAGCACAAAGATGGTTGCCTCAGTCGAAACTAAGTTTGTTCAAGGTCGATCCATTTTTTCACCTTTTGCTTGAGCTTCAATTCATAATAGCCGTGGGGTCTGGTGACACAGTCAGGCAGAAAAAGATACTGGAGCAGTCCAGACAACTACGAGACATCAGTGAAAACGCAGTACTCACAGCGAAATGGTCGTTCTTCGCACTGCTGATGAGTTTTCAGGAGAGAGATTTTAAAGGGGTAATCAAAGCAGCAAACGACAATTCAACTTTTCTATTCAAAGACAAAAGCTGGTTAATGAACCTTAAGATGCTAGAACTCCTGAGTATTTATCAGTTAAAGGATTCAGACTGGCTCTATTATAAAATGGAGAGTTTCCGCAAGATCCTAAGCGGAACAGAGGGCAAACAGCAGCGAATAAGCCAGATCGCTAACCTTTTGAAGAGCCACGTAAGTGGAAAGGGATTATCTCAATCAGACACGCTCGACAAAATCATCAAGATAGAAAAGGAGTTCCCCTGGCATCCGTTGAGTAATGAGCTTGTCAATTACTGCACCTACATCAAAGCTATGCTTGCCGCCGATAGCCATGCCTCACTCTCCCAGACTCAATCGTCTTGCCAAAATACCGGGCCGATCGAATCGCAAATTTCCTTCCAGTAGTCAAGGGTGACTTACTCTTGAAAGTCCATTGCCTCCGCATTTTTCTGTTTTCAAGAAAATCTCCTTGCCCAGGATATTTCGCCGTATTTCGGCCGTTGTCTAAGATGTCAGGTTTATCAGGATTTAGTACATTAATGTTTTGGTTGTCAGGATCTTAATTTTCGGGTATAGTCTTACGGGCGTTTACGGCATCTGTAAAAGGTCCTTTAACCGAAGATAATTAATCTCCTTCTTTAATTATAGATATAAACCTCGCTGTCATCCATCGGGTAACAGCTTAAAAAGAATTATGTGATGAAATTAATGTCCTCTCATAATTCCTTTGAGGAACTGGAATTTCCGCATTGTTGGAATTAAGCTACCTGGTAAATGAAAAACCATCTTATTATCTGGATAGATCAAGGGAAAGGTATCGTCGATATACCGTTCTGGGGTGACCTGATCAGGAAGGACAACTTAAAAGCAGACAAGTTTTATCCGGAGATCGTATCGGTTTTCAAAAAACATAAAGTACCCGTTTTATATTCCAAGGAATACAAACCTAAGCTTCAGGAGTGGTCGGCGGATGAGGTGGGGAGTGGGTTGGACCGGGTCTTCAGGGTCATTCTCCAGGAAGACAGAAAATTTCCGCCAGAGCTGGTTAATGACATCTCACTTGTGCCCTACGTAAAAAAGGTCAAACCTGGTGAGATCGGAGTTGCCGACATCCCGACTCGCATCTCTGAGGCACAGGCATTAAGAAAGTTCGATCCCTCGTCGTTAATCTTTTTAAAAGAAGCGCATACGTTCAGCACGGGGAATGCATCTGTAAAGATTGCCGTACTCGATACTGGCGTAGACCATACTCACGCTGAGATCAGTGGTGCCTTGCTGCCGGGAAAAGACTTTGTCGATATCATCGACGGAGCGGATAAGTTCATCGGCGACTATCTTGGCTACGATAGCGACCCTGCCGATGATGTGGGACATGGTACTCATGTCTGCGGAATTCTTACTGCCAAAGGACTAAAAATGGGTGTCGGCGTTGTGCCTTCCTGCAAGGTCATTCCGGTCAGGGTGCTGGGTGCCCTCAATAAAGGAGATTCGGTGGTGGGCGCTGGCCTTATTGATAACATCAATACCGGTATCAAGTGGGCAGTTGATCAGGGGGCAGACGTCATCAATATGAGTCTTGGTATCAAGCATGAAGGCGGGGGACTTCCGCACGAGGAAGTTATTAAATATGCGTTGGTAAAAGGTGTAACGATCGTAGCCGCCTCTGGGAATGATGGGACGAGAGATCTTTATTATCCGGGAGCGTTGCCGGGTGTTATAGCCGTTGGTGCCGTTGATATGAATGACCAGATCGCAGGATTTTCAACCTATGGCGCGCATGTTTCTTTTGTCGCGCCGGGGGCGGGCATCATCAGCAGTTATCCGGGAAACAAGTATTCGATGTCTTCAGGCACTTCACAGGCTTCACCGTATGTGGCAGGGGCTATTGCCCTCCTCAAGTCAGTGGCGTTGAAAGCCGGCCGAAAGCTCAAGGACAATCAGGTGAAATATATTCTCAAGCACACATCGGACAGGTTAAACGGCCAGTTCAAGGATGTGAAGAGTGGGTACGGAAGGATAAACCTTCTGGATGCTATTAAACTGTTGAAGTATAAACTCAGTATTTAACAATAAAAAAATAAAGTTATGGCCAGAACAAGTAAATCGGATTTTTCCTCAGGGCACAATCACTTTGGCAACGGATCTTCAGTAATCAATCCAGCATTTCCTTTACCGGACATGGGAAAATTTTCGCGCACATCTGACTTCACGATCAACCCACCGAATGTAAAGATCGATGCAGATCTGAAGAAACTTGTCGTACGGGAAAGTGAAAGGCTGCGCTTAAAAGTCTTGAAGTATTTAGCGGATGAGTCTGACTGGAACCTGGACAAGATTCTGAAAGCACCCGATGGGACGAAAGATCACGCCAAGGCCAGACTCGCACGGGATGGTAAAAGTGCAGTGATCTCGGAAGTAAGTAAAGCTATCAATACCAGCAGCGTCGATCATTCCTCTAAGTATCTGCTAAGCAACGAACCATTATATGTTTATGCTTTGAGCTATGCAATCTATCAGGAGGAAGTGGACGATTCTAAGGGGATGAATGACAGGATCCTGATGGCAACGGAAAACAAGATCAAGACTTATTTTAACAAACTGCTTGTCAAGAAGTTCGTCGAAGATAGACATATCAATCTTTCAAAAGATCAGAAGAAACAGATCATGCAGGCTGCGGGAAGCACTAATATATCCTATTTACAAGGAGAGCCTGCAAAAGCAATCAATAAGATCATTTCAAAGTATGTGGACTATGGCGACCTCAATATACTGGTTGACAAATTTTTCGAAGCCGGCACTATTGATCCTGAAAAAGGGACTCCGCAGGTTCGTCAGTTGATGGTCAAATATCTTGTTGATATCGGCCTGACGGTGTCGAAATCTGATTTAACTCCGGCAGGTGCCTCTTCCGGTGGAGGAGGAGCAGGTCCCTCCGGAGGCACAGGCCCGGGAGGAGGAGGGTCAGCTGTGAAGACTGAACCAAGGCCGGGTCCTTCAGACGAAAAACTTCGGGAATCTGATATGGGTACGTTCGGAAGTTCGGTGGAAAATCCGTTGCCAAGGGATCCTGCATCGGAACTGGCAAAGAGAATATCTGAAATGGAGATCACTCCATGGAAGGAAACTCCTACCAAGCCCGGAACTTCTTCTGAGAATCCGAAAACAACAAAGTCTGGAAAATAAGTTTGATCAAATAAATCTTTAAATCATGGCTGAACTACTTGAAAAATATGGCGAATACCTTGCACTCGCCTACACGAGTGCTCTGAAAGAAGTTAGGAAAACGGATGACCCGGTCACCAATGTTTACCAGAATGGAAGTCCCTTCTCTTTTAGTTATGCAGTAGACTATTTCGAAACGGCGGATGAGCAAGGTGTTGACGTTGAAAACATTCTGGCCGCCGGCACGCTCTACTACATTAAAACGCTTGCCGATGATCTCGGAATTCTCAGGGTTGCTGATGCTGTACTCATGCGCTGGACGAGTGGTATGCTGGATATTCCACAAGGAGCGACAGCCTCGAAGTTGTACAGCTACTATAAACTGAGGGATGAATATACGACTGCGGAGGAGCGCTCCATGTTTTACAAAATTGTCCTCAACGTAGGGAACGGAGAGGTGTTGGATAAGATGGCGGTAAACGAGGAATTCACGAGCTTATGGGATACGCTGATGACTGAATCTGTCAAGTACATTGATAAGTACGAACAGAAGGAAACAAACTTTAGCGTAGTGTCGAAGGCAGCGATATACCAGTCCATAAAAGAATTGCAATACAACCTCACAGTGTTCACGAGCGGCATGGTGAAAGCTGTGTTGCCGGAAATGTACCGGCAATTCGAGAAGGCGGTTGATATTATCGACGATGATAATGTAAAAGCCCAGTTGGGATGGGGGTACAGAAGGTCGATGTGGAATGTTATTGAAAGAGTCAGCCAGGAAGAATTCGGCTACAAGCCTAACGTTTCCGCTATGCGCACAGCCGCAGTGACAGGTCATAAGATTTTTGCCACCATTGCCAGCTTTGATGAAGGCCTCATGTCAGAAACGGCGTTCCAGGAATTCATTCGCAATATTGAAACATTCATTATCGCCCAGAGCCAGTTAGGTGAGGAATCTCCGCGTAGCGAAGGCGATGAAGACGTGGATAATAAGGTAACTGAAAATCTGGGAGAGGATGAATGGGACTTTTAAAATGTTCCGGAAACCCGTAGACATAATCGAACTTTTTAACTGATAATTAATTCAATCACGATGCAGTTGACTAATGGTAATAATATAAAAGAAGCCGCCAAGGAAAAGGCCAGGCTCATCCTCGCCCAGTCCGTCTCATTCAGACATATGCCTTTTGATCTTCAAAAGAAAATATATCATGATGTTATGGATGAGCAGATGGGTTTAATGATGGGGAATGGGAAAGAACAACTTTCCAAAGGCATGGCCCCTGGCATAGTCTCTAATTTGCTCTCTGGTGGAAACGCTGGCTTTGTTAAGAAATCGAGTGATCTGCTCGATGATAAACGCCATGAGAAAGGATTTAATGAGGGCGTGGACGCATTCGAAGACCTGGTCGATTCCGTAGACTTTCCGCTGTTTGTTAAAGACCTTCTGAAAGCTGTGTTTGATGCCAATATTTCCGTGATGAAGGCTCAGACCGATGACTATATCAGGCTCATGAAGGAGGCAACGACTGGTCTTGCGAAATTCATCAAAGACATTGACCCGACCACAACCTTTGCGTACCTGGCGGAAAATAACAGTGATGAATTCGGAATCTCCATGGAAGATGGACCAGGCGGTGAGCAAAAGATGGAGCTGACCAATCCAAAAGGAGAGAAAGTAGACGTCGAGGACAATGAAGTGAAAGCTAAGATCATGGATGCCAAGATAAAAATGGCACAGGAGCACAGGGCTGCACTTCGCGAAATGATTCTCATGGGCGTCACAAGGCTTGTCGTAGAAAAAGGTGAGGTGGAAGCCGAAGTCAATTTTGAATTTCAAGGAAAGAGAACAGTTGACAAAGCAGACAAGGCAGGCGTCAAGACCAGCAAATCGTCAGGCTCATCTGCAAGTGCCAGCGGAGGAATCATCGGATCAGTATTTGGTGGTCCCAGGGCTGGTCATACTTCGAGTACCCGGCAGACCCAATTCAGTGTATCAACAACGAAGAGCAAATCTGAAGATGAGTTAAAAGCCAAGCTGCGCGGACTTGTTAAGATCCAGTTTAAGACTGACTTCTTCAAGCTTGACAATTTTGCAAAGATGTATGGTCCGGCCACGGAAGGTGAGAAAGAGGCGGCCGCGATGAAAGCACCCGCTAAGTAAAAAATGGTTGCAAACGAAGGTGATCAATGGCACTGGCAGTTCTGAAGTACCTTGAAAAAACTGATGGGCATCATGTATTCGAGGCTGACATCGGTACGAACACGTATTATCAGTATAAGACGGGAAAGGAAAAAAGAAAGCAGAAAGGATTGGAAGTGGTTGATGAGGTGAACCATCAGTCTGCTTTGATAAAGGCTCCCGATTTTAATAGAGGTGGTTTTGATACAAGGTTTGTTTTCAGGATACCCGAAAACGCAATTAACCGGGATAACCGGTTTATTCAGTTGTTAAGTTTCAAGACACAGAATCAAATATCGCCAGCCATTTCAGAAGTGGTTACGATGCTTCCTTCAATGAGTGATTTTAATGGAGATTATAAACTTCCTAAGATGATGACGCTAACTCATACCAACCGGCACAGCAGCCAAATAAACACGGAACATGCGCCGTGCCGCATCAAAGAAAATAAAGTAAGCGAAGCGATGTTTTTTAATGCGATCCTGGGAGCGCTGCCCAATCTGTTGACCAACGCACTGCCAATGATCAGCAAGTTCATTCCTGGATTGCAGAAGGCCTTACCTGTCGTGGAAAAACTCTTACCGACCATTAGTAAGATTATCCCTACCGATGTGAAGCCAGGCAAAGAAGGCATCGATCAGATATTAAACAACATATCACCGGAGACAATTAAAGCCATTTTGGAGGTTGTTCAGGGTGTAAATGCAAAGTCTGACAACAGCGTGTCGAATGGAAAGGCAGAGGCCAAAAGCCAGTCAAAACACAGTCATGATTTTTCCATCAATCCGGCTACCCTGATGCAACTTGCTCCGCTGCTCGAGAAAGTGCTCTCGCCGGAGACAATCAAGGCTATCGGTGATAACCCCGTCCAATTGTTTAAAGCAATTTCGGATAGCGCCGTCAAATTCCAGAAGATGGGTCTTGACCAGGTTGAGAAAGTCAACCCTGTTATGAATGGTTCCAATCTTGATAAAACTGTGCAGGGCATGGCGCTCCGGAGCAGAGCGCGAACGCTTGGGTATAGTGAGGCCAAAATAGCTCCTGCATTGCTTGCTGCCCTCCCTGCATTGATGCCGGTACTGGAAAAAGTTCTGTCACCAGATATGATCAATGCTGTTGGCGAACAACCTGTGAAATTATTCAATGCCATAGCCGATGCCGGTTTGAAGCATACAAAACAGGAATTGGACCACCTGGAAAAAATTAATCCCGGTGTGGACGACCCGGCTTTTGATCTGCTCGCGGCCTCTATGAGCATCAAAAGTTCAGTAGCCATCAAAGCCAAATTCAGTAATGCTTACGCTATTGATTTTACAGACGTCAAAATGATTTCGATTGGAGGAAAGGAAAAGGTTGTGTATGACAGAAGACAAAAAATACATATACCTGTTAAAATAACCTCCGGAGAACGCAGGGGTCAAAAGCAAACTCAGATCCCAAAAGCCATCTTCCAACTCATCATCCAGGATGGGCATTCGATGAGTGTGTTGCTTGAAAAGAAATTCAGGCTCAACGATATCACTATTGGCAGCCCGGTAACCGGCATCACGCTGGATTCGGATGAGCTGAAAAAACTTCCCCTGAACCGGGACCTAAAGCTTGAGCTTTCTTTCCATTGGAAAAAAGGGGACAAGATTGAAGGTACATTCAAGAATCATTACTTGTGGCTTTCAGATGGGTATGTCTACCAGCGATCCGGGAAAACCATACAGCAACACTTTGCATTGAATGATGTATCCAGATTCCGGAACTATTGGCACAAGGTGTGGGAAGGTGGGCCGGAAACGCATGGAAGGTGGAACATCGATTTTGAATGTAAATATTACTACACCCTCAACGATAAGGACACAAACATCAGGAAGCTTGAGACAAAGAAGAAGATCGTATCAGATTCTGCGGCTCAGAAAGATCAGGACAACCACAGGAGAAAGATCTCCGCTAAGGTCAAGTCTGGTATGGAGATCAGCCTCGCTGCATACAATGAACTATTAGCCTTGCATCAGCTGACACCGTTGATCCCCGCCCAGTTAAGTGCTTTTCTTGGGCAGGAATTTATGAAGGAAGCCGCAACAGCGGCAAGGGTAAGTGTAGACTTCAAGGGTAAAAAAGGAGAAACGGCTGCGCTTTGGGCCTACCCGGAAGGAAATATTCAATCCTATATATTGAGCAAGGTGACCACGGTTGATCCGTCAGGGATGATTACCGCGGCGCAGGAGGAAGAAGTGTTCTTCCCCAAATTTTCAACAGTCCATTTCATAGGTACTAAATCGGAATGACAGCAATGAAAAGACAAGATATTTTTCCAGTACAGTTATCGACGGAGAATTCGGAATCAGCAATCAAGATGGAAGGACAAAAAGTCGTGTTCAATAAAAAGGTGGCGTTACTGCCAGTCGACATCAGAAAGGAAGAAACAACAAACATTCAATCTGGCAATGGAAGAACTGATCGACGGCCCGGCGCCTGACGGAAATGATGTTGCCTTCGTTGACGAAGCCATGCTCGAGATGGGCGACTTCTTGTCACAGATGACTGACGTGGATGGTTATCTGGTTGACGCGGAAATGCTAACTGCTCTGACGGTGGAAAAGGTGAACTTGTCGATGCCGATACAGCTTGATCTGCACGTGAGAGACGATGGTTCTGTTCTTCTGGGTGGGTCACCTCCCCTGTATTACACAGAGACAACATTTTCACCTGTATTCCACCAGTTAACGATCAATATAATAGCGAAGGAAAAAGAAAATCAGGAAAACGAATGGCGGCCGTAAACAAAGAGTGGAAACTGGAATCATTTATCGACTCCCTGGTGATAGAACTTGACAAAGCCAGAGAAATCCTGGCAGTAAAAGCTATCAACCGTCCCCTAACCTATACGGTCAAGGATGTCGGCATGGATTTAAATCTCTTTCCAACTTTCAACGGAAGTGAAGTGAGGTTCGTGACTGCGCAACCCGGTCAGACGGGGGCATCCAAACTATCGATTCAATTGGGCTCCATTACTGACCAGCAAATCAGACAAACTTCAAAGGAGCCGATGACAAGAGACAATATTTCGATCGAGGCTATTGATATGGATCCTGAAATGAAAAGGAATTTGCGCACGATGGGGATATCATCTGTGGATGACCTGGAGAAGATAGAGAAGAAAAATGTTGACCTGGAAAAACTGGGAAGTAAGAACGTCAGCTATAAGAACCTCGCGGATGTAATCAACAAGTCCAAACGTGGAAATCTTCCCCCTGTCGTCAGTAAAGTTAGTTTAAGTTTAAGCGAGGGAAACCCTGTATTAATAGTCGAGGGAAAGAATCTTCACGTAAATAGCAAATTTCCGCCGGTGGCTGTGGTCAACAGCAAGCTTGCGAATATTGTTGCGTCAGATTCAAATCAACTAAAAATCGAGGTGGATCCTGACAACATGCGTCAGGGTAAGAATGAACTTGTAATGACATTGGATCCCTATGCGATCTTTAAATTGGAAATAAATAATTGAAAATATGGGCACACAGAAAGGTAAATTATTTGAGCTCGCCAAAATGTACCATACGTACCAAAACCAAAATGTGCGAAATAAGAAGTTGAAGAATAAAAAGAAAACTGAAGAGGTGAAGGGGGAGCATTTTGATGAAGGTAAGTCCATCAGCCTGTCTTATAATTTTGAAATGTATCCTGAAGTTCTTTATGACTCACATCAGCGCCACGCACCGGTCTCGCAAATGAGTGTTTTTGAAGATGTTAAAAGTGAAGCTTTCTATGTAGAGCCTTTTGATGAGGAGACCGTCGAAATTCCGTATCGTGAAACCACGGACGAAGATGAGAAACTTGAAGGAATTGCTACGGGGTTTGGTGGCGATAGCGAGGAGATCGAGAGTATGGAAGAAGACGTGGAGAAGATGAAGGACATGGAAGGGAAACTGGATGACGTGTTTAAATCTGACGACGAGTCATCCGCCATGGAAGCAACAGACCTTGGTGGTATGAGTCATAAGAAGGCCGAGGATAATCAAACCGCAACAGGTCCGCCGGCGAAAGACGAAAAAATAAAGGAAGAAGTTAAGCCCTATGATGCAAGTGACGAAGAGTTTGCCAGGGATCTTGGCGCTATCCTAAAGGGACAAAAAGTGTATGATGCCGAGCAGAAGAAACCAGTAGGCGGACACGGATCAAGAGGACCTTCCGCTCATAGGGAGGAAATTGGCTTGCCAGCAAAATCATCAGCATACCAGGATGATATGCTGGACCCAAACAAGAATGAACACATGATATTTGAAAAGATTGCGCAGAGCATGACGTACGCCAATTCATATGATCTGGGCTCCATCGCACTGAATGAGAAGTTTGAATTAATGGACGAGGAAATAGACAAGGATGAAGTAAGTAAAATCCTCAGGGATAAGAGGAGTAAAGCGGCTGACGATGCCGGAGACCTTGAAGGAGAATCCTCAACGACCATCAACGATTCCGCCGAGAGCATGGGAATTGAAAAATATGATCCTGCTGGTGCCCTGGATAACAATAATGGCGGGCGTCTCATAAAAGAAAATGTACTTCAGAAAGGTGACCTTATCCTGACTTCGTCTTCGGGTGCCTTCGACATGATTGATGGGACTCTTGGATCCGAAAGTATCGCAGGCATTTATACCGGAAGCAACACGCTACTGACAAAAGGTGACGGCGGCGCATTGGAAGAGAAAGCGCTCCAGCCCCATATAGGCAATAAGGGAGTGATGGTTGCACTTCGTCATCAGAATATTTCGTCGGAAAAAGCTTCGTCGATTGTTGATTCTCTTACAAAGCTACGCCCGGCCCCGGAGAAAAACCAGGCAGAGAACTGGTCGAAGATAAACTGTCCATCGATCAGCCTGCATCCGGATGTGTGTAATTCTGAAAACGTGACTGATAAGAAAAAATGCAACGTCTACGCGGGCAAGATACACCTCGGCACGATGGGCAATGACAGCTTTATGTGCGCGGAGTCTATAATCAATAGCTTCGAGAAAAACCAGTTGGGTTTTGTACCGCTTCTAACAAAAGAGCACAATGGAAGTTTGAAATATTTGGGTCATCTGAAAAACAAGGCAAAACATGAATAGAATACTAGGATTACAAACTGAGCTCGACACGTTTAAACCTAAATTGAAACGTATGTCGAAGTCCGCGTCAATTTACTCGCACACCAGAGGTCCAAAATACTCTCTTGACAAGGCTACCCGATATTCGTTCGCAAAAACGCCGGCGGTGGCTGCCGGCTTGTTTGGCATTGCGGGATTAACGGGTGTTGAGGCAGCCAACCTGGGATTAGGTGTCGCAGGTCTGCTTGCACCTGTATTCACCAAATCAGGATCACTGTCCATCAACTCTGACAAAGCACAGCGGTTGCTCACACCCCAGGCACGGCAAAAACTTTCAAGCAAGAACAAGCACACCTACACTTACCCGGTTCTCTGGGTCAACTTCGACAGGCCCCTCGGTGAATTTGCCGATGCGCTTATTGAAGTTACTTGGGAAGGTAATGACTACGGTGAGATCGGGGCTGCTTATGTGCGAAGAAATCTTCAAAACACCACAGCATTTCCGAAATCATCACTTAATGTGAGCTTCACGAAGCTTGACAGGATACCACCCAATACGATGAAAGACCCGCGTGAGTGGCCGGTTGTTTTTGCATATGATGGAACTTTCGATCCATGGGGTAATGGACAGTTTGAGTTCCAGGGTGAGTTTGAGATCAACGCGTTTGGCGGACTCAAATTCAACAGGCATGATGTAAAAAGTGTTTCATTGATGGATTTTGCAATTACCAGCAAGGCGACAGATATCGTTCAGAGAAAGAGCAACAGGGCCTATACAGTTCCTGCCCTGCCAGCCGATCAAAAGAAATACCTTCTTGAACAAATTGGCAATCCCTAAAAAACAAGCGATCATGGCAACCAACAGAATACTATCCATGAATAAAGAGCTGAAAAGCTATAAGCGCAATGGTAAACTGGTTAAGCAGAAATCCCTTTATTCGATTGCCCGCGATGACAGTGAAGGGAAGATGAGCGAAACCGTTGTGTCTGACGATGTTTTTGTCATTGATATTCTCGAATACTTTTTTAACAAGCGTTTGAATGAAAATCAGCTCACTAATGATTTGCGCGAGATGGCTGCAAAATGTTTGTGGGAAGCTACTAAGGCATCGAGGGCAATGGATATGGTACCGCGCCCACCAAAGGGTGTTCCTAATTTGAAGTGGTTGGTTCAGGAGGCTGTTCAGATCGCCTTTCGAAGGGCGCGGAATAAGGGAATCTACAAAGTCGTGAAGAACACGGTAACACTTAAGTGGCGCTCCGCATTCAACATCGCCGTTATGGAAAGTGAAGCCGGAATTGCGCAAAGCGTTCTAACCCAGGAGATGACTGCTACCAATACCGCGCTGGTTGTGTTTTTGGAGAATACTGGCGCATTGCCCTTTCAATGGGAGAGCAAAGTAGGTAAGATTGTTCAGGAAGGACTTGAGAAAGTCATTGATTACATAGCGGAGGAATTTTCAAAGTGGCTGAATAAGTTCGCGGACGCGAAGGGGAAAAAATATAGGGAAGTGATCATCCTGGAGGATGCGAAGGCAACTTATTCCAACCTGAAATCCACGTTACACGATTTGGCCAAACGAGAATTTGTGATCGATGTCTTCACGCTGGCCCATGGAGATAGTGCTTCCTTCAGTGGTTATAAAGGCGTGTCCATAACCGGATCAGATCTCAAAGCAATCAGGGACACCTATGGTAAGCCGTTGCCTTTAAGAATAGTTTATATGATGAACTGCAAAGGTGGAGGTTTGAACGATGAGTGGTTGTACGTAGGTGCAAAAGCCTCGGCGGGTTCCATCAACAATAATTACATGCCGGAACCAATGATGTCCAAGTTCTGGAACAATTGGCTCAGGGGTGATAACTTCACAACAGCGGTTACGATTGCTTACGACGATTCTGTCAGGTTGATCAAAAGTACCATCGCCAAAGCAGAAGATTTTATACCGCTCGTTGGAGGAAAGATAAGAAAGGCATTAGAAGCGGAGATCGATCCTTTGTTGGCCGATAGCAAGCCGAAGATCGAAGGAAACGGAGCAATCTCTATCGATACCGCCAGGCTGGCAGCGACTCAATCTTATTCACTTGCAGAAGCGTTCTTCAGCGAAGCCCAATACGGTACGGGCGAGCACGTTATTTCCGGGCTTGTAAGTGAATCCCCTGTTACTCCAACCTACCAACTGGATGTCAATGGAGTAAAATTCAGCTACGGCGAAGTAATTTCAATGGGTGATTTTTACGAGGAGTATGACCACATGGCTGCGGCAAGTGCTGCCGAACTGGGACGGATTAAGACATTGATTGATAGAAGCAAACGATATTATGAAGGAAAGGTGTTATTCGGAAAGCCAGTAGGAACAGATCCAAATGATGATGATTGGCAAACGGCTACCACGAAGCGATACCTTAAACTAGCGGAAGAAAACTTTTCGCACTTTGCTCCCTCCGATAGCGCCTACCTTACTTTCACGAGCACAAAGGCGAGTAATAAAAAGGAATGGGAAAGATATCACAGCAGAGCCCTGGATATCATGCGGAAGGGAACGAACAGTTCCGTGACCGACAAGGCACTGGCGGTAAATGCTTTCGGAGATCATTTTCTTACCGACGCCTTTTCTGCAGGGCACCTTGTTAACAAAGACGACCTCGCCCAATACTTCAAATCATTGGTAATGAGCGGTGGTAAAGTGAATGCGAATGGTACTACCATGTTTGGCAACATTGCTTCCAAAGCATTCACCGGGCCCTTGAAAAGCGCATTCAGTAAGTATGAAACTGTCGAATGGAAGGGCGTTGTCTTCAGGCCGAATATTGATTCGGCAGATCGGTTCAAAGCGTTGCTGATAGGGATCATGGAAAAAGAGCCGGATGTACTCGGAAAAACTATGGTAGCCAAACTCATTCATGACGCATTGAATACCCATTCCGGTGGTATTCCGGTTACCAACAACGTAGGTGACAAATGGAATTTAACAGGGGATGATACCTTGAATGCCACGAATCTTGACATCATTAGAAAGGCAGTAAAACGTTCCATCCGGAATTTGGTTGAAGCTGTTAATGATAAAAGTACAGCGAGCGTTTTCTATAAAAAAGTATGGGATATCGCTCCTCGGCCGACGCCGGCAGCAGTTACCATTATCAAGAACGTAATTCGAAATTTCACCAATCCGTTGGGAACTGACATCGTCAATGGTGCGGACAAGTTATTGCAAAAGAATTACCAGACGTTGCTGGATGAGTTGGACAAAAGAAAAATATTGAAAATAGCATAACGTCGTACGCGAACCCGAACGAATTTAACCTTCAGGTTGATTGTTGCGTGATACGTTGCGATTAACCTGAAGTTTACTATATTTTATGGCACTCTTTCATCACAAGCCTTTCCCTGAAAACCATGACTATCTCGCTCCAGACACTTCGGAGATACGTATCCTTCTTGACGTTCCAGGTGCTGGCCTGGCGCACTGTATCCTTCCTGCGGGAAAGACATCTGTGGCCGTAAAGCATCAAACCGTAAATGAGATCTGGTATGTCACCTCTGGCTCGGGAGAGATCTGGCAGGGCCTAAACGGTGATCATGAATTTGCTGCGTTAAGACCGGGAGTTTCCCTGACGATCCAAACAGGAAATAGTTTTCAGTTTAAGAATACCGGAACTGGCGACCTCTGTATATTAATCACGACAGTACCCAATTGGCCTGGTGCTCATGAGGCATTGCAGGTAAAAGGATATTGGTCGTAGGTCTTATAGGTCAAAAAGCAAAAGAGTTACCATTTCACTATATTGGTTTATTCAGTGTTAACCTGATTTCCGTCAGATAAAGTATAACAATTCTTATAAGTTTCCGAAACAGTTGTTCGCGCTACGTATGAGCAGCTTGAGCAACGCTTTGAACCAATTCTTGAAGGATTGAAAAAGGAAATCGACAAGTCAACTCAATAATTATGTCGATGTTCTTCAGGAAAAGTTTATGAAGATATCTTTCGGCAATAAACGTTACCTTTGACAATCATTTGAACCCGTAATTTTTATGTACTCCAGATGCTGGCAAATAATAAAGGATGATTCTAAAAGAACCTTTGAAGTTTGTGGCCAGGCTTCCAATACAAATGCGTTTACCAACAAGACTGTTGCCTTGCAGCGTGCTGGCATGAATGTCAGCTGCGCAACACCGCCCGTGACGAATAAAACTTCCAGTAAAGAGCTAATAAAAGTTACTAACTATACGCAAGAAAACGGTTTGCAGGAAAGACTTTTGAAACAGTTCCGGGAAATAATGAAGGAATCGATCGATGATGAAAGCTTCTAGTTTGTTGGGAAACCAGGAATTGGTATAGACAACAAATTTACTGTTGGCAAATAAACGCCCACGTGGCAATCTTCAAACGTGGTGAGCCTCCGCCTCCCCGGATTATCACAAAGGCACTTTCATTCTACTCCTTTTCTGATGCTCTGTCGGCGTTGACTTGACCACTTTCTTAAACTGCTTGTGAAAATACGAAAGGTTGTTAAACCCACTGTCCAGACATACTTCACTTACATTAAAGTCACCTTTGCTCAGCAGCTCGCATGCATACGCGATCCGAATCTCCGTCAGGTATTGGAAATAACTCTTCCGTGTTCGGGTTTTAAAATATCTGCAAAATGCAACCGCCGAGTGATTCGGCAACGAGGCAACTTCTGATAATGTGATCCGCTTCCGGAAATTCTCGATAGTGTAGTGGTAGACTTTATTGATCTTCTCCGAAGACTTTTCATGTACATCGCTGATATACGTCGCGGCGTTCAGATAAATGAATTCTTCGGACCGGGCCATTAGATCCAGAATTGACAACAGCGTCAATATAGAAGTTGTTCCATGCATACCCCGTATCAGCTGGAGCTTCTCCCCAATTTCCTCGCGGGTTTTTCCTACAAATTTCAGTCGGCTTATAGCAATGGAAGTGAACACTTTACTGTAGTCTGATTTCATAGTTTGAACTCATCGTGAAATCTTTTCCAGGGGATTATTTTATCTTGTGAGCGCATTATATACGATGGACTTAAGTCCTGCAAAACTTAATTCAATGAAAGAAAGAGAACTGATGAAACTGGAAGCAACGATCCGAATCAAAATGGAGGATATAAAAAATCAACGAGTGAGCGTGAAAGACTCCGGTATCGGTGGGTTAATGAATTCGTTAAAGAAAGTGGACGAGGCCCTTTATGATAAGATTCTTCCGGAATATAAAAAGATGGTCGCGGACTATAACATTTTCAAATAGGTGTAGCGTTAGAAACGATAAGCGGTTCAGGTTTATCAACTAAAAAATTTTCGGAACAGCAGTTGGTAGTTAGAATAATTTGGTAGAGCAGATTTCTAATCGTTATCCAATAAAAGCCGATGGCATGATTTTTTTATTGTCAATTAGCTTACGCTAGTCACGGATCAAGACCCTTTAGCATAGATAAAAATTAATTCCTCATTTAGACTTAATGGAAGTCAAATTTAAAACGAAGCGGCTATCGACTGCCTTCATAAGGGGTGGGGGAGAAATGGGTAATTTTTTCAGAGCACAACCATGGAAGGATACATCGCTGGGAGACCCAAGAGAATGGCACCACAGTTTAAAAGCTACTCTCAATATATTATTCAATTCCAATTTCCCAAGTATACTTTTCTGGGGAAGCGAGCGGATCTGCTTTTTCAATGATTCATACCGTCAATTATTAAACGAAGAAATAAATCCAATTTCAATTTTTGGACAATCCAGCAAAGAAGAGGTAGCTAAAAATTTTGCCGTAAGTGAAAAAATTATAGATAACATTCTATCTGGGTTCGAATTAACAAAAGCAGAGGATCGGAAGGTAGTGCATTGGATAAAGGGAGAAAAGAAACACATCAATTGGACTTTTCATTATAGTGGTGTTAATAATGACAATGAGGAAACGGAGGGCGTACTTATAACCTGCAATGAAATTGCAGACCTGGAAAATTCAGCCTGTAAATTAAACCTAGTCGATCAGCAATTTAAAAATCTGATCCTTCAGGCTACGGTTGGAATAGTAGTATTGGTAGGAGACGAAATGCGTATCCATGTGGTAAACGAAATGTATGGCAAATTAATTGGCAGATCCGTGGACGAACTGCAGGGAAAAAAAATATTTAATGTAATTCCCGAAGCAGAGAACTATTTCAGACCGATCATTGATAATGTCAGGGTCACTGGCGCTCCTAAATTTCTTTATGAGACCCCTTATTTAGTACAATCAGAGGATGCAAAGATAGAAGGATATCTTAACCTTGTTTATCAACCTTACAGAAAATTTGATGGCAGCATAATTGGTGTATTGATACTTTGTCATGATGTGACCCAACAGGTTAAGCTCAAGAAAAAAATAATTGAAGCTGAAGAAAAGCTACGTTTAGCAAACGAATTTGCGGACCTGGGTACATATGAGATTAATCTTGTCACCGACGAAATGATTACCTCAGAAAGATTCAATAAAATCTGGGGGGTAGAAAGAGGAATGCCGAGAAGTGAGTTTGCATCTGTGATACACCCTGACGATCTTAAAGTCAGAGAAAAAGCGCACCTTGAATCTCTAAAAACGGGAAACCTGCATTACGAAGCCCGTGTGATCTGGAAAGATAAATCCCAACACTGGGTAAAAGTGAAAGGCAAAGTTTTATATGAGGAGACCGGCAAGCCTCTGATGCTTTTAGGAGTAATCCAGGATACCACTGAGCAAAAAGTTTTTGAAGAAAAGCTTGGGAAACTTGTACAGGAACGAACCGAAGCACTACAAGCCCTAAATGAGGAGTTAGTTGCGACAAACGAGGAGCTTAGTGAGTCCAATACTCATCTTTTACGTGCCAACAGAGAGCTCGAGCAATTTGCCTATGTTTCTTCTCATGACCTGCAAGAACCATTAAGAAAGATTCTGGTTTTTACGAATATTCTAAATCAAAGGTATTCCACGGAACTGAGCCCGGAGGCATTAACCTATCTGGAAAAAGTATCATCATCAGCAAGCCGCATGGCAAGCTTGATCAAAGATCTGCTTGATTATTCAAGACTCACTTATAATTCATCCCTGTTCCGGGTTGTGGACCTCAATGAAGTTGTGCAGAATGTAGTGGATGACTATGAGTTATTGATCAAACAGAAAAGAATTGAAATAAAGGCTGATCAACTCCAGTCAATTACTGCAATACCCATTCAAATGAATCAGTTATTTTATAACCTTATTGGGAATGGGATTAAGTTTTCGAAGAAAGGCATCCAGCCGCAGATAACAATTACATCAAGGATCTTATCGGAAGAAGAAATACGGAATTACAACACCTTAAAAAGTGACATTCCATATCAGCAGATCACCATATCAGACAATGGTATTGGATTTAGCCAGCAATATGGAGAGCAGATCTTTACGATCTTTCAAAGGTTAAATGATAAATCCAAATATGGTGGGTACGGAATCGGGCTGGCGCTTTGTAGAAGAATAGTTGAAAACCATAACGGAATTATTTTTGCAAAGGGTGAAGAAAATATCGGGGCCCAATTTGTATTCATACTTCCGGTACAGCATTAGATGTTCATTAAAAAATAAAGTTGGTATGACTACTGTAGATACACCTGTAAACGAAACTGAAAGACTTAAAAAACTGCATAAGTACAATTTACTGGATACACCTCCGGACGGAACTTTTGACAGAATTACCAGCGTTGCTTCGATGATCTTTAACGTTCCCATTGCGATTATCAGTCTTGTAGACACTGACAGGATATGGTTTAAGTCACAATATGGTTTAAGTGTTAAACAAATCAGTCGTGACCCTGGACTTTGCGCCTCGGCAATCCTAACCAATGATCTTTATATCATTGAAGATGCCAAAGAAGATCCGCGATCTTTGACAAACCCCCTGGTTGCAGGTGAGTTTGGACTCAGATTTTATGCGGCGGCCCCCCTTCATACTGAAGAGAATCATAATCTGGGAACACTATGCATTCTTGATAAAAAGCCGAGAATCTTTTCTAATAAAGAAAGGGATATTCTAAAACAACTTGGAGAAATTGTAATGGATGAAATGAATTTGCGGCTGGCGGTGAGAGAAACAACCCTAAATGTTAAACATTTAACTTCAGAAATTAGTGATCATTTGAAGGACGCAAGTAAAAAGATTGGATCGGCATCCGGCGAGGAGATTACATCTTATCTTAATGCGTCCCAGATGTATTTACGCAATATTCAGAATCAACTTAATAACATTTGATCAGATGTTTTTGTAATACCTTTTGCAGGTCAGATCGAAAATAACAAGCGTGGCAAAAACCATATTTTAGATTTTTTAATTGAAATGTAAAAATTGCCGCATATCCCCGGGTTTAATCTGGGATAGGTAATGGGATTGCCTTTGCGCCGCAGGAAAAGTCAATCGAGCTTCCCGCTGTTTGGCGCCCGCGCGCTTTTCAACACCATGTCCAAAGAATTATTTTTGTCGATAGGTTTATGTGCTGGTTTGTCTGCCAGCGTGAAAAATAAAATAACGCAGGTCCTGTAGACCTATTCTTTTCCTGTCGGATTGATTCAATAAGATGATGGCTTATACAGCCATCCAAATAGCGAATTTCTAAAAATATTGGGGAGGCCTTAGAAGCCTCCCCAACTTCAAAGATTGAATAGGCTCAAAAGGAAATCTGCGCAGACCGGCTTATTTTTATACTAAAAAAGGGAATTACCATAGTGTCAAAATCGTTGCGGCAACAAAAAGCATCATCAGGTGATAACCTGTGTTAATACCGAACAACTTCCAGGATTTTTTTTCCCACGCCACTGCTCCGAGGTCTACCGGAAGGTAAAAACCAAGCCACGTAAAAATGGCTGACTGAAGAATGGTTGCGATGGCCGGTATGTTATCCATTCCAGGTACGAAGGTCCAGGCTGCCATGTTGTGCGCGAAGACATAGGCCATCAGGAAATTCCCAATCACCATAAAGATAATCCCTTTGGCCATTTGACCTCCGGCGGGTTTGATCGTGGTATCAAAGCCTAATTCTTTGGCCCAAGCTCTACCGAACAATGGGGTATACCATATGAATCCAAGAATGAAATTAGCACCAACAGGATGGCTGCGTAATTTATTTGGAGTTCCATAATTGTGGGATTTGTGTTGGGTAAACATTATTGAAGATAAAGAAAACTAACCTTGGATATGAAATGAGATTTTGTTAGAGAGATTGAAGTAATGTGCTTTGAATTTAGTTTCCCTGACAGTTGTGGGTTAAGGAATTATACATTCAGTTTTCCAACGCCCTCATTTTACTTGGAATGTTTCCGCTTCTTGTTACACTTTCTCACGTACAAAGCCATTATCCAACTTTTTCCTTCTTCCCGGACTGGATAGACCTGTGAATCGCATCCAGAATCAGCATGTCTTTCCATCCGTCTTCTCCACTGACAATGGATTTGGTATTCTCCCGGACACAACGGGCGAAGTCATCCACCTGGAGCTTTTGCTGAAACACCGGTTCAAAATTAAATTCGCCCTTGGTTGTCTTGCCGGCGACTCCGTTGTATTGTGTGGCAGGGTCGAGTTGGATGAAGCCGTCGGTGCATCCAGCATAGAGCCGGTCAATGAAGGCCACTGGTCCTGAGTACGAATTGCATAACGTACCATCCGAAAATTCCAACTGCCAGGTGAAGATCTCCGGTACTTCTTTAAAAATATCTTTTCTTTTGGTGGTGGCCTGGGCAGTGACAAATATGGGCTCTTTTCCCTTCACATGACGTGCGCTTTGTATGGGATAAACGCCAAGGTTATAAAGAGAACCACCTCCCATACTTTTCATCACCTTCCATGAGCCGGGTTCAGGAGCGAAGGAGTAGCCCAGCGCACTCTCTATATAATTAACTGGTCCGAATGCTTGACTTTGGCCCAGGCGTTTGGCTTCAATAAAATTTGGATCGTAGTGCATGCGATAGCCTATGGCCAGTTTTCGGTTAGCCTTCTTCGCTGCATCAATCATCTGCATGGCCTCCCGGGCATTCATGGCCATTGGTTTTTCGCAGATGACGTGCTTGCCAGCCTCAAGTGCCTTGATCGTAAACTCTGCGTGCATGCTGTTGGGCAGCACGATGTATACAATGTCGATGTCTTTATTGTCGGCTATATTGCTGAAATCCGAGTAGTTGTAAATATTCTTTTTTGGAATATTATACTGCTTCGACCATACCTCGGCTTTCTTTGGCGTACCGGTTACTATCCCGGCAAGATAACATTGTACTGATTCTGTTAATGCTTTGGAAAGAATTTCGGTGCTGTAATTACCCAGGCCTACAAGGGCAACGCCAAGTTTCTTCGGTTCCTGTGAATGGAATGTCATCGAAGGTATTAATAAACTACCAGCCGCTATCGCGGATGTCTTTTTAATGAACTGACGGCGGGGTAGGGTGAGATGTTTCATACAATGGGGAGGTAATGGTGGTATCCGATTAATTTATTCCTGCGGCTGAATTTAGCGAAAAAACTGTTTTTAACCCTCTTCAGTAAGACGTAAAAGATCTACGATCCTGAGTTCATTCTTTGGCATTATGGGTTGACCGAAAATGGATACATACGTCCGGTTTTGCAAATTGACAAAAAAGTAGTCATGGCTTTTTGAATTCCTAATGAGCTTCTAGAAGATAATCCTCTTTGGCTACATTCTTGAATGATCATGGCAAAACTTACCTTAGTCAAATGCCAGGCTCTCCATTAAGATTGTTTTTAAGGATAGGATCGAAAAACAAAGAGGTTTACCTTTTAAAAATCATCACGCTTTCTATCGCTTTTGCGTCGTCAACACTGGTGATCGTCTTTTCTTTGAATGAATTCGGATATGACCGGTATCACCTTAATGCTGATTCAGTTTTCAGAATAATTCAAAGAAATACCAGTCAAACGCATTTCCAATGGCATGATCCGGTGTATCCTCTTGCTTATTGTGTAATCCTAGTTTTTCTCCTCTGCAGTTTGCAAGCCTTGAGTTTAGACAAAAGAGATTTGACTCTAAGCTTAAAAAATTAGCATAACGACTTTTTGCTGGAGGCGTTTTGAACCCCACGGCCTGCTTGGGCAATCGTGAAAAATACCTATATTGAATTATATATTTTTTCAAGCTCTTCATTTAGCAAACGAATGTTAATATGAAATCGAAAGATCCATTCACCCAATCAGTTTTCTCCCTTGTCCATCCTGAAAAATTCATATTATCAAGGGCCATGCACTTTATTTTGCTGATCGCAATCGCTGGGATAGCTGGTTGCAACTCTGAGAAAAAATCACTTCAGCCGGGCGAGCATGATATCGGCGGAGTGATCACTGGACCAAACGGACCAGAAGCAGGCGTTTGGGTGATTGCTGAAACCTATGATCTCCCTACACGTTTTGCCAAGATTGTCGTCACAGATGAGGATGGGCAATATTTAATTCCAGAGCTCCCCGCCGCGAACTATTCGCTTTGGGTCCGTGGCTACGGCCTGGTAGATTCCCCAAAGAAAGAAGCCAGGCCGGGCAGTTCGGTCAACATGGTTTCAGTAATCGCACCCAATCCACGGGCCGCGGCTGAATACTATCCCGCGGGCTATTGGTTTTCCCTCCTTAATGTTCCGGACAAAAGTAAATTTCCAGGGACCGGAGCCAATGGTATCTCTGCCAATATCAAGAATCAAGCACAGTTTTTAAGGAATATTAAATCGGGGACCTGCCTGGCATGTCATGCGCTGGGCACAAAAGGAACGCGTGAGTTTCAGGCCTCGCTGGGGAAATTTAATTCCTCTGTAGAAGCCTGGGAACGGCGGTTACAATCCGGACAAGCTGGAGGAACGATGATATCCTCTCTTCATGGAATTGGGCGTGAGGAGGTATTAAAAATGTTAGCTGACTGGACTGACAGAATTGCCGGTGGTGAAGTGCCTGCCACGCCTCCCCGGCCTGTAGGGCTGGAGAGAAACGTAGTGATATCGCAATGGGATTGGGCTGACCCGAAGGCATATCTCCATGATGTCGTTTCTACTGACCGGCGAAATCCAACGGTTAACGCCAATGGTGCATTGTATGGTGCCCTGGAAGTGAGTGCCGATTATCTGCCCGTCCTCAACCCAGTGAGCCACGACACGACACGCATTCCTTTGACTGTACGCGATCCAGAAACCGAACCTGCGTCCGGGCCGGACATGCCCCAACCCTCTCCCTATTGGGGAGACGAAGTCATATGGAACAGTAAAGCCAATGTTCACAATCCCATGTTGGATGGCCAGGGGCGGGTTTGGATCACTGCAACGGTACGACCATCGGACAATCCAGATTTCTGTAAGGAGGGATCAGATCACCCCTCGGCCAAACGTTTCCCGATGGGTCGCGCGGGGCGTCATCTCGGTTACTATGACCCGCAAACTAAAAAGTACACGCACATCAGCACCTGCTTTAGCACACACCACCTCATGTTTGCTGAGGATGAAAACAATACATTATGGACCAGCGGTGGGGGAGATGTAGTCGGGTGGCTTGATACAAAAAAATATTTGGAAACCGGAGATGAGGAAGCCTCCCAGGGCTGGGCACCACTTATCCTCGACACGAATGGTAACGGAAAGCAGGATAATTATGTGGAGCCCAATGATGCTGTCAATCCTGCCATGGACAAAAGAATCGCCAAAGGTCTCTATGCCGTTTGTCCTGCTGCAGATGGTTCGGTTTGGGGTTCTTCATTGGGCTACCCCGGCGGTGTTATCCGGATCAACCCGGGATCAAACCCTACTGAAACTGCTCTCGTGGAATGGTATGAACTACCACTGAATGCTTCTGGTGAACCCGTTGAAGGTTATTCGCCGCGGGGAATGGATATTGACCGCAACGGTGTAGCCTGGATGGCGCTTGCGAGTGGACACATGGCAAGCTTCGACCGGCGGAAGTGTAAAGGTTCACTCAATGGTCCTGGTGCAACAGGTCAACATTGTCCTGAAGGCTGGACATTCTATACGGAACCTCTGCCGCAGATGAAAGGTGTAAAAGATCCCGGAAGCGCTGAAGGAAGCTACTACACGTGGGTCGATCAGTTTAATACCTCTGGGTTAGGTGAAAATACGCCTATCAATACCGGAAATGAATCGGAAGGACTGCTGGCCCTTAAAGATGGAAAATGGATCGTTATGCGTGTACCCTATCCGTTGGGTTTCTATACCAAATGGATGGACGGCAGAATTGACGACCCAACGGCAGGATGGAAGGGACGTGGGCTATGGGCCACGATCAGCACCCGCGCTCCTTTTCATATGGAGGGGGGGAAAGGCACTACCAGCAAAGTATTCAAGTTTCAGCTTCGTCCGGATCCGCTCGCCAGGTAAAACGTATCAGGGGTTATAAAAAATTATTTCATACTTCTTTGAGACTTGCTTTTCTGTAGTAATGGGCCTTTATTTTGTCGGCGGGATTGCCCATATTATAAGCCCAAAAGAAACTGATGAATTGAATTTACCTTTCATACTGCGATTTATAAATCGGTTTACGCTCTCCTATGACAATCAGACTTTTTCCCTTGCTTTTTATCTTCGTTTTCGCTTGTGCAACCCGCGAACAACAGAATCAATCGTACATAGTTTTCTCCGGCGCTACCATCATCGATGGCAGCGGAAGTGAACCCATTAAAAATGGCGTATTAATCATTGAAAATGGACGGGTTTTTGCCATCGGAGAAAAGGAAACAATATCCATCCCAGAAAACGCTACCATCGAAGATGTGACCGGAAAAACGATTGTCCCGGGTTTTATCAATGCGCATGGGCATGTCGGAGATGTGAAGGGCATCGAAGGAGGACATTACTCTCGGGAAAATATTGTTGCCAACTTATCGCAATATGCGAGGTATGGTATTACTACGGTAGTGAGTCTGGGTGGCGACAGGAAAGATGCGGCGTCGCTTCGAGCTGTTAATGATACCACCACGACTCAAAGAGCCCGTTTGTTTATAGCCGGGGATGTAATCGCAGGGAAAAGTCCGGAGGAAGCACTGGCCGTCATAAACAGCAATCATCTCATGGGTGTTGACTTTATGAAAATCAGGGTTGATGATAACCTTGGTAGCAGTCCAAAAATGTCGGAAGAAGTTTACCGGGCAGTAATCAGACGATCACATGAGCTTGGATACAAAATTGCCACGCACATGTACTACCTTGAAGATGCGCGGAAGTTGCTGGATGCAGGAACAGACATGCTCGCGCACAGCGTAAGGGACCTGCCTGTAGATGAGAATTTCATCAAGCTCATTAAAGAAAAGAGAGTAGGTTACTGTCCAACCCTTACCCGCGAACTCTCCACTTATGTGTATGGCGATACGCCGGATTTTTTTTCAGATCCCTTCTTTCAAAAGGAGTTTGACAGTGTGACGATTCAACCTTTAAAGGACCCGTCCAAACAGTTGCAAATAAGAAATAGTCAAAGCGCGAGAACGTATCGACAGCAGCTTCCTACGGCGATAGCAAATCTCAAGACCCTTAGTGATAATGGTGTTCCGATTGTCTTTGGTACAGATAGCGGCATCCCTTCAAGGTTCATGGGTTATTTTGAGCACCTGGAAATGGAAATGATGGCTGAGGCCGGTCTCAAACCCATGCAGATCATTGTCTCTGCTACTCGAAATGCGGCCGAATATCTCGGACTTAAAGATTTGGGAACTTTGTCGCCGGGCAGGTGGGCTGACTTTATAGTTTTAAGTGCTGATCCTTTAACCGATATCCGAAACGTACGGCAGATATCCGGGGTCTTTGTTGGCGGTAACGAAGTGAAAAGATAGAAATGGTCGCCCTGATTATTTTAAAAAGCAACTGCAAAGCGTGGCAAGGGTGCACTTAACTTACATTGGATTCATACCATAGAAATCATTATGTTTATGTCTTAGGGTTAGCAGCAAAATAATTTAATTAATAAATTAAAATAAAAGCCAATGAATCTTGTCAATAGAAGAAAATTTATCTCCACAGGTGTTGCCGGTTTGGCAGGTGCCTCCCTTTTAGTTCCACAGCTTCTTAGAGGAGAAAGCGCTAAGGGGATGGAGAAGATAGGTTTCCAAAGCTGGGTTATCAAGGATGATCTCGCTAAAGATCTAAGTGGAACCCTGAAAAAGATGGGCGCTTTAGGGTACAATAGTTTGGAAATGTGTTCGCCTCCCGGTTATGCCAAATATGGCTTTGGTCCGCTACAGCATTTGAGCGCCTCCGAATTGAAGGGGACAATCCATGAGGCAGGTTTTTCGTGTATCAGCTGTCACTATGGATTTTCTGAATTGAAAGACCATGGACAGGAAAGAATCGATTTTGCAAAGGAGCTTGGGCTCACGCAAATGGTGATCTCCTCGTATGGCTTACCGAAAGAAGCCACCCTTGATGACTGGAAAAAGGCAGCCGACGATTCAAATAAACTAGGGGAACTGACCCAGAAAGCTGGTCTGCAATTGGCTTTCCACAATCACAATACTGAATTCGAAAAGCTTGATGGACAACTAATCTATGATGTATTGCTAAACCGGCTGGATCCTGCTCTCGTGAAAATGCAATTTCAGGTCTGGGTAGTCAGCATCGGAATAAAGGCTGCTGATTATTTTAAAAAATATCCAGGTCGTTTTATTTCTGCGCACTTGTATGATTGGTCAGGGAAGGGAGAGGAAATGGCCGCGCTGGGAAAAGGCGTCGTGGATTGGAAGGAATTCTTTGCTGCAGCAAAAGTAGGGGGTGTAAAAAATTATTTTGCTGAAATGGACATGCCCTATTTGAAGGATAGTGCGCAGTTCTTGAAGCAAATGAAAGCATAGCCAACTTCTCATTGCGAGGCGACGAATATTTTCCGTGAAGTATTATCCTTTTTACAGTTCGCCTGAAAAGTGTTTTATTTCTATGCATGAACTATGACATTGGATGCCGTTTTCTGCGATGTTATCCATGTGAATATTGGTATGGTCAAACACTGACATCTTATTTAATGAACAAGTGATTGCTTTGTGGAAATAGTATGGAATGGTCCGTTCCATACTATTTCATCAGAAACGGTTGTGGCGTTGAAAATCATTATCATCATTACAGGTTATTCTCCATACATTCGACGCGGTAGTGAATGGCATTTTTCCGCCATGAAAAATTACACTGCGAGCCCTTCATTAAACCTTGGTGCTGCTGGTAGCTAAGATTCAGGAAGTTCTTCTTACTTACTTTACCCGGTTAAAAACCCAAAAATCTTTGTACACCCAGTTGTCTGCTTCCTTTTTGCCAATGACAATAGCAAATTGATCAACCGAACGTCTTTCATATAATACGCGCACTGCGCCTCCCTCCTTAGCAAAAACCGCCCGTCCGCTGCTGGCCTCCAGAAAATTATAGTGATCGGGATTCTCTTTTTCTTCAACCCCTATCAAACCTGGCTTAAAGTGTTTTACCAATGCGACTAGACCCGCTTCTCCTTTTTCAAATGCAAAAAGTTCATAAAGCGTCACCACTCCGTCTTTCATTACTCTGACATAGCCTACCATATTTTCACCCATCGGTGCAGACCACACAGCATCGATAGAGCGGTCTTCTGCCTTTGCTTTCCAGCTCCCTTCGATGAAGCGGATGTCAGAGATAGAACCCTGTCTGGATTGTGATTGAGCCTGGTGGCACAAAATCACCATTGAAAAAAGCGCTAAAGAAGAATATCGCATCGGGATAGGAGTTTGTATTTAAAATTATTGTTCGGGGAAGGTAAGAAGAATTTACAAAGAGCCGCTCGATAATTCGTGTAAAAACGTAAAAGTATTCTGGACAATGCAGTAATGCTCAATTTGTTATTGCCTGGGATAAAGGGTAATTTGTTACCACATTATAATTCACTCATCGTGTGCGCTTCAACAGGCCTTCATATTTTGTTTTTAAGCCTGATATTTTTGCCTGACAATGCGCTTTCATTTACGAACCCGGCCTATAAGGACGTCCCTTATGCTACTATTGACGGTAAGGAACTGAAGCTTGATATTTATCTGCCTTCTGGTGTTGCTGCTCCCGTATTATTGGTCTGGATACACGGTGGTGCGTGGAGATCCGGAAGCAAAGAAAATGTTCCTCCGTTTTTTGTGAATAATGGGTTTGCCGTTGCGAGCCTTGATTTCCGCCAATCAACGGACGCCAGGTTCCCGGCTGCCGTTCATGATATCAAGGCTGCCATTCGGTTTCTTCGAGCTAAAGAATCCGAATACGGATATAAAACTGATCGTTTAGGTATTGCGGGAAGTTCTTCCGGCGGTCATCTTGCCACCCTGGTAGGAGTATCTAACGGCCATAATACCCTCGAAGGAACGGTGGGTGATTTTCTAACATACTCCTCCGATGTCCATGCTATCGTAGATTTCTTTGGTGCTTCAAACCTTACAACCATTCTGGCGCAATCAACACCCCATGGCTTGAGCGTGCGTAAACCAGCGCTTGAATTATTGCTGGGTGGCTTGCCCGATCAGGTAACGGAACTGTCGGAGTTAGCGAGCCCTGTATTTCACGTAGATAAAAATGATCCGCCAATTTTAATCCTGCATGGAGATCAGGATCCACAAATGCCCATCAATCAGTCTCATGAACTTGAAGGAGCTTATCAGAAATTCAATCTTGATGTTCAGTTTGAAGTTGCCCATGGCGCCGCTCATGGTGGTGAACTATTTTTCTCCGGAGAGAATGCTAAACTTGTGATAAATTTTTTACGACGGATTTTAATCGTTCGAAAATAAATGCCTTACAAGGTTATGCCAGTAGCCTTCCGGTTTTCGCTCCAGCAATTTGGTGAGCGCTGATCAAAAATTAGCGCGGTTTAAGTCGTCGCTTAAAGCGCAAAAAAAAATGAAATCCGGGAGAGATTCTATTTTTTTTAACGAATGCTGGGAAATGTAAAATATCACGATCAGTATATTTTGACGATATCATTTCAAATTTGAAATGATATCAATTCTTTATCACCCCGCAGCTGATTCTGGCCCCTGCATTCCCGGCTGGCTGGCTGGTAAAGTCGTCTGCTTTTTCATGAATGATTACCGATTTGCCAATAATATTTGTGCTGTCTGATCCCCCTATGGACCATCCTTCAATGGACAGGCTTAGTGTACCTTTGCCATCATTTCCAACAGTCATATTTCCAATATCACCTTTGTGATAAGATCCTCCTCCACCTCTTTTGCCGTGAGGCTTCATCGCAGGGTTCCAATGACCTCCGGCAGAAGACGCATCCTCTGCACTGCAATCACCTTTCTCATGCAGGTGCACCGCGTGCTCTCCGGGCGTTAAATTGTCAGCATTTAATTCTAAACGAACATTTCCGTTTTCCTCCGCGAAATTCACCTCACCGGTTACTTTGCTGCCGCTGGTAGCCTCAAGGGTCGCGTTTGCCGTTACCTTATCCTGTTTTTCCTCCTGATTTTCTTCAGCGACGGCCTCTCCATCATCTTGTTTCGTCCCAGTGCTACAGGCAGAAAAGAATAATAACACGGTGATGAATACTACAATGATATAATTAACGGTCCTGATAGATATGCCTTTAGCACCCGTTGAATTTTCTTTTATCAATTTTTTCATGTGTTATACTTTGTAAGGAATAATAATGAAATAAAGGTAGGGGGAAGAGGTTATAAAAACTACATTATTCTATTTTTTTGTAAATTTTTTCACAACACAAAAACCAGGATCAGAATTTCACTGAAACGCGTTAGAGTTTGTTTCTTAACAGCGTCTCTGACCGACTAAAGAATATTAAGGTAAGCCGTGGATTAAATGCCTTGGCGGTTGTATTTGGACCGATATTGAACCGGAGAAATACCTGTAATCTTTTTGAATGTTGTCCGGAAAGCTTTTGTATCGGTATACCCGACTTTATACATGACTTCATTCACATTTTCCTGTGATGACTCATGACTCATTTTTGCGGCTTCGATTTTTACCCGCTGTATGTATTCCACGACCGTATTGGAAGTGGCGTGCTTAAACCTTCGTTCAAGGTTCCTGCGGCTAAGGGAAAACCTGGAGGCGAGATCATCAACGGTGATCTTATTTTGAAAATTATCCTCAATAAAAACCTGGGCTTTTTTGATAGGCTCGTCTACATGGTCTTTCTGGCCACTAAACATCATGAACGGCGACTGGCTTTCTCGACCAATGTCGATGGCAAAAATTTTAGCGCAAAAAATTGAAGCCGCCCTTCCTGCATATTTTTCTATCAGATATAAAATCAGTGTCAAATACGAATAGGCGCCACCGCTTGAATAAATACTATTTTCATCTGGCACTACCCGCTCAGTGACGAGATTTACTTCAGGAAACATTTTCCTGAACTGATTGGCCGCGATCCAGTGAGTAGCACATTTTTTGCCATTTAACAATCCTGTTGAAGCCAATAAAAAAGCCCCCACGCACAGACTTGCCACCTCCGCTCCGGATGTATACTGCGCAGTTATCCACGGGATAAAATCCTTATTCTCCTTAAGAGCGATCTGAAGGTCTCCGTCAATTGCGGGAATGATAATCAAGTCAGTTTTGACAACATCCCGGATCACGCGGTCTGTATGGATGGTGTACATTCCTTTTATTAGGGCGGTTTCTTTCGTAAGACCCACAAGTTCTATTTTAAATGCCGGAGGTTTTCCCATACTTTCGGCATACATATTAACCCCGGCAAGTAGTTGGCGTGGCCCTTCAATGCTTCCCAGAATTGCACCTTTAGGAACGAGAATAGTGATGTGTTTCATAGATTAATATTTCATTCACGGAAAAATAATGGCATGCTTAAGCCTTTCAACATCGCGTCAATCACTAGCGAAGGTATTTATCATTTTGTCGCAATCAACCTCTGTGAATGGCGTATTAGCACCCTGAAAGGGAGTCTATCGTAACCTCCCATTCACTTCCAGGCCCGATGCTTTTGCACAGAAATCAGACGTCTCTATCGTTCAATTCCTTTCTGACGAAGTGGGTAACTCCTATAATTTTTTGAAACCAAAGAAGGTCGGAAGAAGATAGTAGCGAACGAAGTTGGCCATGCAAGGGAAGAGGAGCTGAATTCCCTAACTGTACCTCCGACAAACCCGGACCTTTTTGATTTCATGATTACCTTGATCAAGCTTTGATTTCATAATTCAGATAATGGGGCGGATAGTTTTATTTAACATGATAACGCTGGATGGTTTTTTCGAGGGAACTAACCAAGAACTGGACTGGCATCAGGTGGATGACGAGTTTAACGAATTCGCGGCCGACCAGTTAGATTCAGCGGATTTTCTTCTATTTGGCCGCCGGACCTATCAGTTGATGGAAGGTTTTTGGCCCACGAAAACAGTATTGCAAATTTATCCCGGCATCGCATCGAGAATGAATAGGATGGCTAAAATTGTATGTTCAAGAACCATGGTGGAAGTTTATTGGCAGAACACAATTCTGATTAAACAGGATGTGGCCCAGGAACTGACTAAATTAAAATTCTTGCCAACACAAAAAAAAGACATTCTTGTTTTTGGGAGTGCCGAATTGGCTGCGTTTCTGGGAGAGCATGGATTGATTGATGAATACCGGATAATGGTAAATCCGGTTGTGTTAGGGAACGGAACCCCACTATTCAGAGGTGTAAAGACTAAATTGAATTTCAGCCTTGTGAATTCAAGGACATTTACTTCAGGAAAGGTTTTACTGAATTATGTTCCTGTCAGGGAAGGTGTGAAGTAAGTTTATAGAATCGATTATAAACCCTGCATTCTCATTGGTAAATGGTTAACATGAAAGCAATCTTCTGTGACGAAATTTTTCTTTTGCGGCTGAGTTAGATCAGGATTCGTATAACGATATAGTTATGGGTAGAATAGAATAACTGTCCGAAGAGCCAAAAAATTATCGGACCAATATTCGCAGATTGAGAATAATTGCCTTTTTTTTTCTTTTGTTAGTGTTAGTATAGTATATTTGTTTATTGAAGTTCATTAAAATGTTTGTTAGTGGGCAACAATAGTTTATTTTTTTAAACCTTAAAACAAAAAACGCTATGGCAAAAAAAGCGAAAAAAGCTGCAAAAAAAGCAGGAAAGAAGTCTGCAAAAAAAGCAGGAAAGAAGGCAGCTAAGAAATCTGCAAAGAGAAAGAAGTAATGAACCAACCCGGGCTTCCGGGTTTATCATTTGAGAAAACCTGGGTAGAAATGCTCAGGTTTTTTTGTTGCCAATGATGGCCTAATTAAATTTCGTATTATTTAGCTGATGGCTGTCAATGAAACGTGACATATTTTTGTGAAAGATTCGCATATCATTTCGTGAAGTATATCCAGCGTATCATGGTAACTTCTTTTCTAATTCAACCTGAAATGACCTGTTATTTCAGGGTTCCAGCCTGCTCAAAAGAACTCCCCTTGATAGAATTTAAGGAACAGAGTTTTGACCTTTAGCTTTCCTGCTGATTCAATCATTTTTCTCCTGGCGCCTTGGGACTTTCCGTGACATATTGGACATGACGGTCGGCAGTGATTTCTCCTCTGTTTAAGCGAATGCTCATCGATTTTGCGTCTGGGTAAACCACCGGATGATGTTACGCCAATTCGTTTTTTTTAGTCTTAAATGCTGTGTGGAAGAATAAAATATCAATGTGCTGGCCTGGCTTGTCAAGAAATTTTATCTAGCTCATGGGCAGTTTAAAGTTCAGGATCTCCCTACGTCGGTGATCCCTACAGGTAATAATTTTCCTTGTAAAAGTTCGCGGATGGCTAAAGGATGTTTGCTTCTATCTGGTAATATATAGGGTGCTGCCGAGGGGAAAAGCCCTTTTTAAACCTGAAATATCAGATCTGATTTAATTCCACAGTGAAGGGAATTTATAATTCCCTTCACTGTGGAGTCAGTTAACCTCTTTGATACAGGGAGAAGACTCTCTCCAAATGACTTCGAAAACAGCCCTTGAAGAGGAAGGATTTTTTACGATTAAAATAAAAGATGAAACGCCTATTAGGATAATTTAGCTAACACCTGTATTTTAGTGAAAGCTTAAGTGAATTTTATCTCGAGCCTTGATGATGTTACAGAAGAAGAAACAACAAGAACCATCAGGACTTAGCTTAAATTCACAGGGAAAAATTCTTATCATTGTCTTTATTTTTTTTCGATTAACCTTTAAAAATTAACTCTTAAATTAAAAAACGCTATGGCAAAAAAAGCGAAAAAAGCTGCTAAAAAGTCAGCAAAAAAAGCCCCTAAAAAGGCAGCAAAAAAAACGGCAAAAAAAGCGACCAAGAAAACCGCTAAAAAAGCTGGAAAAAAATCTGCAAGAAAACCGAATGCAGCTTTCATGGCTCCCCTTACACTCAGTCCAGCCTTAGCTGATGTAATTGGAAGCAAGCCCCAACCCAGAACTGAGATCATCAAAAAAATCTGGGATTATATTAAGAAGAACGGACTACAGGATTCCAAGAACAGAAGGATGATCAACGCTGATGCTAAATTGAAAGTACTTTTCGCCGGCAAAGGTCAGATCTCTATGTTTGAATTAGCCAAGGTTGTTAATAACCATGTAAAACAACAATAGCTGGATCGGTAAACCCTTAGGGTTAAGATCACATTATTGTAATCAGAGTCATCTGTCTAGGCGGATGACTCTGTTGCTTTAAGCTATTCTGCTTTTTGCAAAACCATATCCTTTTCGAATAACTTTTTATTACTGCATTGTCTGCCAAAAATTTTTGGAGCAACCACTGTGTAATGTATGCCGGTGAAATTAGAAAAAGATTGATGGCTCCCTCCCGGGTTGTAGTCGAGGCTATCAGGCATCAAGGTTGCGCTATTGTAAAACAATTCTTACAATGTGTCACGCCAAGGTAGCGTTAAAACTCATATTGATGAGCGAATCATTTTGTATAGACCGAAATGTTATGCAGGTGATTCCCTCCACCTGTAATTACGAAGCGGTGAAGTTTGGAGGCTGTGAAGGCCCAAATGGTTGGCACAGTAATTCTGTTACCAATATCACGCAGATGTAAAGTAAATTTATCCCACTGGAATCTTACCGCCGGAAATCAAGCTATTCGTTTCAGCAATGATTCTATTGAATTGCATAAACTGCGAAAATCATTGTGCTTGCTCAGAAACTGGGTAGCTCCCAACGCCGAATATTCTTCGGTCTCGCTTGGATTTATTTTGGTTGAATACATGATTACAGGAACGGATTCCAGTTTTTTATTTTGGCGAAGTTCCGTCAAAACGGTTTTACCATCCATCAGGGGCATATGAATATCCAGAAATATATAATCAGGAATAATCGCATCTCTCAAAATATTCAACGCTTCCTTGGCATCGCGGGCCAGTAAACATTTGGCTAATGGATTCACTGTCTTCACAGCTTTGTAAAAAATCTCCATGTCCTCAGGGTCATCATCAATATTCAATACAACCATACCTCTATTTTTTTAACTATTGACTTTTTGACTCATTAATAAACTTACGACACTCGGTAAGATATCTTATGGAACGCTTTGAGGAGCAGAATCGTACAAATATTTAGACAAATGGCATTTAGAATAGACAGGCGACTGTATACGATCAGAGATTTTCTTAAGTGAAGCAGCAGTATACCGACTGTTTAGAGATGCTGCTTTAATATTTTTACCGGGTAGCTTTTGTGGTATCGGCAAAGTGAAGGCTTACCTGAGGATGCATTGTATAAAGTCGGTACATGGAACCATCATGCACGAGCAGACCGCTCGATTTATTATCCTGCATGACAGGATTCAGTTTATATTTTTTCCAGTCGATGAGGTTATCCGAAACAGCTACATTTGTACTCCATTCACTCCAGTCTTCCAATGCTGTTCCATGGTAGTATGCATAATATAAACCTTCATAAGCCACGATTTGATTAACCGCCACGCCGAATTTATCGTAACTCTCTGGACCTTTTTTTATTACCGGCTCATCTTTTACATTTCGCCATTCCAATAGGTTCACAGAGGAAGCAAGCCATATTGCCTCATCATTGCGCTCATAAAAAAGATACCAAACACTGTCTTTAATAAACACGGCGGGAGTGCCGTATGGCCCGGGGGTTAGCGGTTGACCATTTGTATAACTGATTTTCATCGCGCCATGATCCTTCCAATGTATTTTATCAGTAGAAGTCATCATGTGCGCAATATCATTTCGGCCTTCGGCAAACATATAATACACACTATCGGATTTCACTACCATCATATCCTCCGCCCAGCTTTCATTGAAAATTGGGTTATCCTTGTAGCGTGTCCAGGTAATACCATCCGGCGACGTGGCATATCCCAGTGCCATAGTGGCTTCCGCCCGATCTTCTCTGAAACCGGTATACCATAGATGATAACCATCTTCCTCTTTTAGGATATAACCTCTCTCGCGGATCGCCTGATCCCAGGTGTCTCCTCCTGTGCCTGTAAACACCGGATTTTTATCATAAGCCTTAAAAGAGACCATCTCCTCGCGAACATTCTCTGTTGTTGAATTTTGTGTTTCTCGATCGGTAGAGTTTTTGTTGCAAGCGGTGTTTGCTACCAGAGACACTAACAGAATTATCGAAAACCCTCCATTTAAAATTGTAGGATTTCCCGGACTCGATTTCCAAAAAATGATTACTTTCTTCATATATTTTTTTTGAGATGCCATTTATTCATGAACTAATCTACCATAATAAACCATGAGGCCGGGTTTAAAAAATCGGGCTTTGGATTCTGTCACCGGCCGGGCAGGGCCGATCAGATTCTAATAATTTAATTACAGCCGGCTGACAGAGTAATTAGCGGGTATCTATTTTGTAGGAACTCCTAAACGAATCAGCAAACAAATGTATAATATCAAGGCGTTAGAAATACTCAAAAATTATCTTGTCACGCGCAACCAAACCATTTCAGTGGCAGAAAGTGTCACCTCGGGACATCTGCAGGCTGCATTATCACTGGCTAACCAGGCTACCGCCTTTTTTCATGGGGGCATCACAGCCTATAACCTGGGGCAAAAGGCCAGGCATCTGAGTGTAAATCCAATCCATGCATTGGGTTGTAATTGTGTCTCTGAAAAAGTAGCAGAAGAAATGGCCATCAACGTACGGAGACTTTTTTCATCAGATTGGTCTATCGGAATAACCGGGTATGCGGCACCAGTCCCGGAATGAGGTGTAAAAACACTTTTCGCTTTTTATGCTGTCGCTTTTCAGAATAAGATTTTGAAGACCCAGAAACTAACTTGCCCGGATAAAGGTCTGTATCAGGTTCAGGTTTATTACACCGAGAGAGTTATTATGGATTTGAACAAACTCATGAAGGCCAAGGTTAAATGACAGGCATTGTTTTTAGTCTGTACTCACTCGGGAGACACCATTGTGCACCCTTGTTAAAACTTTTTACGGCAACGAGCCGGGCAAGCCGTGCTGATCAAAAGCGAGTTGGCAGTGAAATCGGTCAATATTTTCGGGTTGAATGAATGATCCTTTTTTCATGTTTCCTGCCGTTATCGAAGAATCATAAATCGCCTTTACCATTGGTGTATTACAGTAAGTCTTTGAATAATTTGACTTGGTCATGTTATACTTAACATTTATCTTTCTGAATTGTCTGATCTCAACTTAATATGAAAAAAATTATTTTTATCTGTTTTTTGCTTTCTGCGCTCGTTTACGGCTCCTGTAGTAACAAAAGGGAGGGAAAACCGGTAGTACTTGTATTTTCTAAAACCGCTGGCTTCGTACACAGCTCCATACCCCAGGGAGTCGCAGCCATTCAAAAACTTGGTGCGGAAAATGGATTTGATGTTGATACGACAAAAAACGCAACGCTGTTTTCGGATGAATCGTTAAAAAAATATGCTGCGGTAATTTTTCTGAATACTACCGGAAACGTTCTGGACTACCGGCAGGAAGTGGCTTTTGAACGGTATATTCAGTCCGGAGGCGCGTTTGTCGGAGTACATTCTGCTACCGACACCGAATATGATTGGGGATGGTATGGCAAACTGGTAGGGGCATATTTCACGAGCCATCCTAAAACTCAGGATGCAAAATTTATCATCAAAGACAAAAGCTTCGGTGCCACAAAATTCTTTTCCGATACCGTGTGGCAACGCAGGGATGAATTGTACAACTTCAAAAAAATGAATCAGGATGTTCACGTACTTATCACGGTGGATGAATCATCCTATGAAGGAGGTTCAAACGGAAAACATCACCCGATGAGTTGGTATCATGATTATGATGGTGGTCGTGCGTTCTATACCGAACTCGGACATACCGAAGAAAGTTATACGGAAGAGAATTATCTGAAGCATTTGCTTGGCGGCATTCAATACGCCATCGGGGATAATGAAGAACTGAATTATCGTCAGGCGAAAACACAGCTCCCTCCTGACGAAGACCGATTTAGCAAAACCCAACTTTCCTTTGGTGATTTTTTCGAGCCCACTGAAATGACCATACTGCCCAACCGTGATATCCTGGTAACCCAAAGACGTGGGGAAATCATGTTGTATAAAAATGACACCAGGAAGGTTCAGCAAGTGGGGCTTCTCAATACTTATTGGAAAACATCCACAAAAGGAGTGAATGCAGAGGAGGGTGTTTTAGGCTTGGCGCAGGATCCTGATTACACAAAGAATAATTGGATATATATATTCTACAGCCCGATTGATACTTCAGTGAACCGACTTTCCAGGTTCACCTTTAAGAATGATACGCTGGACCTGGCGACTGAAAAAGTTATTTTAGATGTGAAATCCCAACGGGAGATCTGTTGCCACACGGGTGGTTCCATTGCTTTCGGGCCGGATGGATTACTGTACGTTTCGACCGGGGATAATTCAACTCCCTTTAATGAGCCAGGCGCGAAATTTGTGAACAGCGGATTTGGACCAATGAATGATCTGGCAGGCCGTGAACAGTATGATGCCCGAAGGTCGTCAGGGAACACCAACGACTTGCGCGGCAAAATTCTTCGCATCAAAGTTAACAACGATGCCACGTATGATATCCCGGACGGAAACCTTTTTCAAAAGGATGATAAGGCGCGGGCAGAAATTTATGTAATGGGAAATCGCAACCCCTACCGTATTTCGGTAGACCAGAAAAACAGTAATCTTTATTGGGGAGAAGTAGGACCTGATGCCAGCAATGACAGTCTGGAAACGCGTGGCCCTCGCGGGTATGACGAGGTAAATCAGGCTCGCAAAGCCGGCTATTTCGGATGGCCATTATTCGTGGGCGATAACTACGCTTATCGTGAATATGATTATGCCACTGGGAAAAGCGGGCAATCATTCAATCCTGCAAAACCGGTGAATAATTCAAGGAACAATACAGGTTTGAAAGACTTGCCTCCGGCGCAACCCGCCTTTATCTGGTATCCGTATGCGCCTTCGGCTGATTTTCCTCAGGTAGGAACAGGCGGAAGGAACGCGATGGCCGGACCTGTTTATTACACCGATATGTTTCCAAAAGAAACGCGTCTTCCTGAGTATTTTAATGGAAAACTTTTCATTTATGACTGGATTCGTGGATGGATCAAAGTGGTGACCATGTTTCCTAACGGAGATTTTAATAAGATGGAGCCTTTTTCTCCTGCCATCAAAGTGAATTCATTGATTGATATGGAAGTAGGACCTGATGGCAAATTGTATTTGCTGGAGTATGGCAGTGGCTGGTTCACTAAAAATCCTGACGCCGGACTAGCCATGATCGAGTACAACGATGGCAACCGGCCTCCGAAAATAACAGGGTTTGAAGTAGACAGAACCTCCGGTATTCTGCCTCTTAATATTAAGGTAACCGCTCAGGCTACAGATCCTGAAAAAGACAAAATAACGTATGAATGGGATCTTGGCAACGGTACAACGAAAGAATCATCGACCCCACAACTGGATTATACTTATAGCACGATCGGTGATTATAAAATTTCATTGAATGTTAAAGATGATAAGGGAGCGTCCGCAAAAAGTAACGCCGTCAGCATTTATGCTGGAAATGAAGCGCCGGAAGTGGCCATTCAGCTGACGGGCGGTAATAAATCTTTTTACCTGCCGGGAAAACCATTGCGCTATGAAGTTAAAGTATCGGATAACAGCGACACGTCGAAGTTCGATGCTCAAAACCTTTTCGTAGCCGTGGATTATGCAGAAGGAGGGTATGATAAAGCAGCCAGCACGATAGGACATCAGCAGGGAGAAAGCATCATTGGTAAAGGCCTGGTAATGTCACTGGATTGTAAGAGCTGTCATAAGGAAACCGAAAAATCTATCGGGCCATCTTATGTTCAGGTGGCACAGAAGTATGCAAAGGATCGCGAGGCAGCAAATTACCTCGCAGGTAAAATTATAAAAGGTAGTCAGGGTGTTTGGGGAGAAACCCAGATGCCCGCGCATCCGACACTACCGGAAGGTGACGTCCGCCAAATCGTTAGCTGGATTATATCCCTTGCGAATGCCGGAGAGGTAAGAAAATCTTTACCTGTCTCGGGCATCATTAATCCAGCCGAAAATCAGAAACCGAACACTGATTTAGTCATCACCGCAACCTATACCGATAAGGGTGGTAATAACGTAAAAGCTTTAACGGCCACCAATGCGGTTGCCTTGCCGGGAGGATACGTTTCATTTTCTGGAGATGAAAAAGTGGCAGGTTTCAAACCGTTCAGGTATAACAATAACAACATTTTAATTATACCTCAGGCCGAGGGCTGGTTTTCGTTAGACAGCATTGACCTGACCGATGTGCGGTCTGTAAATATTCATAGCAGATGGCAGGAAACTCCGTCAGTGGGCTTTGATTATGAAGTGAGACTTGACGCGCCGGCAGGTAAATTATTAGGCAAAGGCCGAATGCCGGTTCCAAAAAAAGGCGAGCCGACCGGTATCACCCGTGTGTCGGTTAATCCAGTGACGGACGGAAAGTTTCATTCGATCTACTTTATTTATAAACCAGGTAAAACAAAATCAGAAATGACGGCAGGTGTCGCCGCAGTTCAGTTTAATGGAAAATAAAAACGGTTGATCAAAAGGTTTGAGAAATTTGAGCAGCCAAAGAAAATACCTGTAAGGTTAAAATCTTGCAGGTTTTTTTTTGAACGAAGTTGTCTGAAATGTTAATACATTATAGTCTGTTCGATTCGCTATGTGGAAATACTATGCCATACTTTCAGCCATTTTCGCAGCAATAACTGCCATCCTCGCAAAAGTAGGGGTTAAAGGAATTAGTGGAAATCTAGCGACTGCCATCCGTACAGTAGTCGTATTAATCCTCGCCTGGGGAATCGTAGTGGCTGGAGGTCAATTAAAAGATCTGAAGGAAATTTCTAAGAACAATCTGCTGTTTCTCACCCTCTCCGGCGTGGCAACAGGTTTATCGTGGATTTTTTATTTTAAAGCCCTGGAAACCGGACCAGTCTCAAAAGTGGCACCCATCGATAAATTAAGCGTTGCCATTGCTATTGGGTTATCATTTCTTTTTCTGAATGAACCTATGGACTGGAAAGTAATGATCGGTGGGCTTTTGATTGTAGCAGGAACGTTAATTATAGTCTTATAGATTTTTATGATTAGCTCAACATGCCTTTAGCATTCTTATTTAGCCTAGTCCCGTATGACTTTTCCTTACAACATCTTATATAGCGTCAACGCTTTGCCTATGGCCGTACGGGTCTGGCGGAGTGATGGAAGCAGAAGCTGATGACTGAATGAAGTTGACGCCTGCTGACCAGCCCGGGTATTATCTTATAAGTTAAGAAAAATAAACGAAATTTTCTCTGCAAAACCAATTGTCCAATTCAGGATGTATTGTCTTTCGGTGTTAATAACTTTATATGCCAAAGCACACGGATCACCTGAATTTTAAGGCCTTTTTCCAGGCTTCAGGTTTCACAGGCACTGCCGATGTAAGATTTAGGCAAAGCGATAACCCGGACACTAAGTAATCTCCATTTTTTCTCGCTCAATGAAAAAAACCTTCCATAGATCTGACCTGCCCCGTTCTTTTTCTGCGAGGACAACACTCACCATCGTTGTCAGGATTTTATGTAAGCAATGATTCCATCGCGGATCGATTGAAATGTTTTTATGAGTATGCTTTCGTTTTCTTCCAGAAGGGTGACCCTGAATCCTTCCAACTCCGATGAAAAAGAGGAAATGGGTACGACACAAACGCCTTTCGCTGCCAAGAGGTAATACACAAACCGTTTATCAAGCGGAATCACTTCCCTTGTCCAGCTCTCAACCAGGTTTCTGATCTTAGCATCCGCTATTTCGATTTTCTGATGCGGTTTCAAAACACCCTTTCTAAAAATGATCGTGTTGTAAAATGCACCGAAAGTTTCATTGAATGTTAACTCAGGTACTGTGTGAAGAATGTCTGCAATTAGTTTACTGCGTTTTCCAATATTGCGGTTTGTTTCCTCACGATAAGGTTTAAACCGTGCGTCACCCAATATTTTTGGGATCGCTAGTTGTGGCAATTTGGTAGAACACACTTCAATCATTTTGGCATTATCAAGGGCATTGCAGAAACGGTTGAAGTCTTCATCCTTATCGCGGTTGTAGTATTCCATCCAGCCACAGCGCGCTCCCGGCCAGGGGAGTTCTTTGGAAATGCCTTTCATTGAAATGCCCGGTACACCTTCAATAATTTCTGCAAGCGAAAAAGCCCGGGCGCCATTGTAGGTAATGTTTATATAGATTTCATCGGCAACCAGAAATAATTTAAATTCTTTTGCAATCTCTACGATCCGCTTTAAGGTGGCCAGGGGATAAACCATACCGGTTGGGTTATCCGGATTGATAATGAGGATACCTACAATATTCGGATTGTACTTTACTTTATTGTAAAGATCATCCAGGTCCGGATACCAGTGATTATCAGGGTCGAGTTTATAAGTCAAAGGTTCGTGGTTGGCATGCGCTGCTTCAGCACTGGAATGGGTAGAATATGCAGGTGAAGGACCAATCACCCTCGAAGTATCGGTGATGTATTGATATACTTTCGCAATAGCGTCACCCAGGCCGTTGAAAAAGCAAATATCTTCAGGCGTGATCTGGGCTCCGCCCATCGAGTTTGTTTGCTGAGCTAAAAATTCCCGGGTTTCAAACATTCCCTTTGATGGACAATAGCTGTAGGCATCATCTTGTTGAACCAGGTCTGCAACAACGTTTTTAATCCAGGAGGGAAGTTTATGGTGTTTTTGTATGGGGTCACCAATGTTTTCCCAGGAGATTTCCAGTCCAAGCTTTTTCAACTGCTCGGCTTTTTTTACAATCTCCCGTATCTCGTAACTGAGTTCTTTAGCGCCTTCGCTTAATAATTTTTGTCGCATGTCTGGTTTTTCACGCAGCGATGTTGAGGCTTTTGTTCAAAGGATTCAAGCAGATTGGAAAAAAAATTTTTAAAACACCGGATTTAACGACGATTGGGCAGTCTCATTAATTTCTTTCAAGGGGAGAAAGGTGGAATTTAATTATATTGGAGATCTTAAAATCACTTCCATGAAAAAATATCTGCTCCTGTTAATTTTTATTTTGATCGCTTTTTTCCGGCCCTTGCGTGCCCAAACAGAAATTGGCCTTCAGCTATACAGTTTAAGAAACGAGTTCAAAACCGATGTTCCGGGTACGCTGCAAACTATTGAACAATGGGGCATCCGGGAGATTGAAGGTGGTGGCACGTATGGGATGTCACTGGACGAATATAAAAGCCTCCTTAAAAAGAATAAATTAAAAATGGTAAGCGTCGGAGCTGACTTCAAACAATTAAAAGAAAACCCGCAGGCCGCTGTTGATGAGGCCAAAGCTTTCGGAGCTAAGTATGTTGTTTGTTTCTGGATTCCCCATGATGGTGATAACTTCACATTTGAAAATATGAAAGAGGCGGCAACCGTTTTCAACACCGCCGGTAAGCTGCTAAAGGAAAATGGCCTTTCGCTTTGTTATCACCCGCACGGATTTGAATTCCGGCCCTACCAAAACGGAACACTATTTGATTATCTGGTAAAAGAGACTGATCCGCGTTATTTTAATTTCGAAATGGATGTTTTTTGGGTCAAGCACCCGGGCCAGGATCCGGTGGCCTTGTTGAAGAAATATCCCAACCGATTTTTATTAATGCATCTGAAGGATCGTAAACCAGGCACACCAGGAAATCAGAATGGTCATGCAGACGTGGAGACTAACGTTGTGCTGGGTGCCGGCGATGTAGGAATAGCCGAGATCATGAAGGAAGCCAAAAAGGCGGGCGTCAAACATTATTTTATTGAAGATGAATCTTCTCACTCTGTGAGCCAGATCCCGGAAAGCCTCACCTATTTGAAAGGTTTAAAGTAAGCCGGCTGGCAATAAAATGGACGAGGGTTATAAAACATTCACTGTTTCAAGTTTTAAGGAATACCAGGATATTATTTTAAATCTTCCGGATTTTCAGTTCACCTTATACAGGGGGCAGAATCTCGATAAACCACTGCTTCCGAAGATCGCCAGATACGATGTGCCCAACGTTGAAGAGATTGAAAGGGAGATGCTGGAAGATTTCCAACGGCGAAGCATTCACCTCATCGATTATCATCCCGGTAACTCCTGGGACTGGCTCGCCCTTGCCCAACATCATGGCATGGCTACCCGTTTGTTGGACTGGACTGAAAACCCGCTGATTGCTTTGTGGTTTTCCATGTCGCCGCAAACTGATTTCGCCATTTCGGATTATTCCGTCGTTTGGGGTTTTAACGTACCCAAAGAGGATATCATTAACTCCACGGAAGATAAGGATCCATTTCAGGGCGGAACGAATAAGGTTTTCAAGCCTAATCATATCACCAAACGAATATCCTCGCAATTCGGATGGTTCACCATACATAAATCAAATTCGGAAAAGAAATTTCTTGCGTTCGAACACAACAAGGATTACCGGGACAGGTTGTTTAAGATCAGAATCGAGACCAAATGTTTCCCGGAATGTAAAAGACGTCTCCATAACTTCGGGATTAATTCTTCCTCGATGTATCCCGATATCGACGGGCTTGCCAAACACGTTGAATGGATTTTTCTGGAACAACATAAGGGTCCGAAATTGTGAGTTGTAGCGGTCAGTGCTCAGTTGTGAATAAAAAAGAGACTAGGGAAAAACTCTCTTACAGGCTCTTCCATAAATACAGCGTCGCATAGGCTTCCCAACCTTTGTACTTCTTAAAAATTTTCACCACCTCTTCCAGCGTTGGTTTCCGGTCAAGCTTTTTCAGGTTCTTGATGGCATTATGAATACCGGCGTCTTCTAATGGAAAGGCATCTTTAAAATGGAAAGTTTTCATTAAGGCATAATTTGCTGTCCAGTTGCCGACGCCTTTGATTTTCATCAATTCTATTTTCGCTTCCTGTAAAGTAAGTCCCTTTAGTTTTTCTTTGGATAGTGTTCCTTCAGCAAAAGCTTCCGCTATGGCTATGGTATAGCGACTTTTTTGACTCGAGAACTGGAGTGGCAAAAGTTGGTCGGGTGAAATCAGGGCCACCGTTTCAGGTGACGGAAAAAGAAAGTACGCATCTCCACCAAGCGCCAACCGTTCTCCGAAAGTTTGGACGAAACTTTGTTTCAAGGTGTATGCGAATCCAAGATTAATCTGTTGACCAAGCACCGCCCAGATAAGAGACTCAAATAAATCCGGCTGGCCAACAATTCTGTACCCGTAATACTTTTTCACCAGGTTCTTTAATAGCTTGTCTCTTTCTGCAAGGGTGTAAAATGGTTTGAGATCCGTATCAAGATCAAACCACTCCCGCACATAGGCGGATACAATCTGTTTGATTCTTTCATCGGGTTCTTTTGTTAAAAATGAAATGGATAAGTCCTTATCAAGGGAGGTTACCTGAAAAACCACTACTTCGTTTCCAACTCTCAGGGCTTTGACTACGTGTTTTTCCTTTAACTGATGCAATAATTCTTTTGGAGAGCGCTTCAGAAAATCCATACAAAGTGAAAATGAAAACTCCTTAGGTGTGTTTAATATCATCCGGTTATATTTTTCAGCGTAATACACAATACTACACATCAGACGATAAAAATGTATGCTAAAAGAGCAAGTTTCGGGTTGGCATATTTTTGAGAACTTCCCTATTTGGCCATGCAAGCAAAGTGGAAAGAAATTTGGACTATGGAAAGTTTGGAAAGTAAGGATTGGGAACTGGTTCATAGGTCTCTGGATGCTCAAGGATATGCTGTTATTAAACAGGTCCTAACTGAAACTGAATGCTGTGAATTGATAGATCTCTATCAGAAGGAACTATTGTTCCGCAGCACCATCAATATGAAGCGTTACCGGTTTGGGCAGGGTGAGTATAAATATTTCAGATACCCCTTACCGCCGCTGATCGCAGCCCTTAGAAAAGAATTTTATAAGCCATTAAAATCCATCGCTAATGAATGGATGACTCGCCTGGGAATTTAGCATCGGTATCCCGATGAACATGCTCAATTTATTACCTGGTGTCATTCTAAAAGTCAGGAAAGTCCCACACCCCTTATTCTCAGGTACGAAGCAGGAGGATTTAATACGTTACACCAGGATATGTACGGCGATGTTTATTTTCCCTTACAGGTTGTGCTGATGTTAACGCAGAGGGGTGAGGACTACGAGGGCGGTGAACTTGCCTTTGTTGAGCAATTGCCAAGAGCGCAATCACGGGTTGAGGTAGTTACACCGGGTCTGGGGGATGCTGTAATTTTCACCACTAATTTCCGTCCGGTAAAAGGGTCCCGAGGATATTACCGGGCCAGGATCAAACATGGAATAAGCCCTGTTAAATCCGGACTGCGATATGCACTGGGGATAATTTTTCATGATGCTGCTTTGAACTAAATTGAAGGATTGATAGCATCAGCAGACGTTAGCGATGAGAATTTGCGAAAGCTTATTCGCGGGAGAAAAGTTAATTTCGCGGGAAATGTGAAACTAAAAATTTACGGAAGACTGCAGTGTGCCTCCGGGAAAAAAATGAAAAAAAGTAACCGCATCTTTTTTTATTCAGAGGAGGAAGCGGTGGATCTGGGCTTCCGCCCATGTGGGCATTGCCTGAGAAATCAGTATGTGGCCTGGAAAAAAACGCTCTACTTGGTAGAAGCTCTTAACCCTTCCGCTACGATGAGGACAAAATCTTTTCCTTTGATAAATCCTTTTCCCCACTCTGCATCATAAGCACTGGTTATGCCCAGGCCAGCCAGATCCTCCGTTTTTTTACCCTTCTTCAGCGCGGTGGAAACTTTATCTCTGATATCCACCAGGCGGTCTCTGTAGGTTTTTACATCCTTCTTATTGCAAAGATCACCATGGCCAGGGATGATTACAGATTCCTCATTCATGAGGAGAAGTGACTTCTCTAAAATGGCAATTAAACCATTGATAGTACCTCCGCTTGACATATCGATGTAGGGATATCCATAGGTTACAAAAACGTCGCCCATATGAAAAACATTTGCCTGTTTGAAATACACGATAATATCTCCATCCGTATGGCCAGCTCCAAAATGGATCAATTCAATATCCTGATCATTGAGGTGGAGAGAAAGTTTGTCAGGGAACGTAACCACAGGCCAGGCATCTCTTTCACGTGGAGGGGTTACGCTGTTTTGTGCTTTATTCACGTGCTCCTTCATCATCCTTTCACGGACTAAATCGTGTGCGACAATGGTTGATCCTATTTGGGAAAAATACTCATTGCTTCCAGAATGGTCGCCATGAATATGGGTATTTAAAGTAAAGCGAATTTCTCCTTTGTCGAGCTCGGCGATTGCGTCTTTAATTTTCGTTCCGAGCTGAAGGAATTGGTCATCAACCATAACAATGCCATCCTTGCCCGTTAATACGCCAATGTTTCCACCGGAACCTTGTAACATATAAATATTTCCTTTCACATTCCGTGACGTTACCCGGATCGAATCCCAATTTTGCTGTGCTATCCCTGTTAAAGAAATCACGAGAAAAAGAATAATGGAAAAGATTCGTTTCATTGTCGATTGGTTTTTTGATCTATATAAAGCTAATAAATTTATTGGATTTTGGGTTTTAAGTTCGCAAGAAACAGGTTGAGTTTTTTGGTTTTGAATCCGAATTTTACGTCATAAATGATAATTTTATGATCTTGTCAGCAGAAACACACCATATCAATTACCAGCGGATTGAAGAAGCGATTCAATATTTGCAGGAAAATTTTCGCCTGCAGCCCGACCTCGACGCGGTGGCTGGGAAGATGAACCTGAGTCCATTTCATTTTCAACGATTGTTTACCGAATGGGCAGGCATAAGCCCCAAAAGGTTTTTACAATATCTCACAACCGCATATTTAAAAGAGAAACTTCAGACTTCCCGTAACATTGAGGAAGCTGCCGATGCTGCTGGTCTTTCCAGCCAGTCAAGAGTATATGACCTATTCACCACCTTGGAAGCAGTGACCCCTGCAGAATATAAACAGTCCGGTGCCGGGATTCGCATCGAATATGGTTTTCATGATACGCCTTTCGGAAATTGCCTGATAGGCGTTACCCAACGGGGTATATGTTGGTTAACCTTTATTAACTCAGACAAGGACAATTTTCATGCTCTTGAAGAAATGAAGGCTAGCTGGTATAACTCCCAGGTAAATGAAGACTTCGCGCAGACGCTTGAATATATTGAACAGATTTTTGAAAATCGTTCTTCAAAAAAGCTTCATTTGTTGGTAAAGGGAACGAATTTTCAGGTCAAAGTGTGGGAGGCCTTGCTGCATATTCCTGCGGGAGGGTTATCAACCTACCAGCATATTGCGCGAAAAATAGAGTGTCCCAGGGCAATGCAGGCAGTAGGCTCGGCAGTGGGAGCCAATGCGATCGCTTACTTAATACCCTGTCACCGTGTGATCAGAAAAGATGGAATTTTGGGGCAATATCGATGGAGCGCAGCACGCAAAAAAAGTATTATTGGGTGGGAAATGGCCCGGCATGATGCTCCTAACAACCATTAGTTATAAAAATAAATATAATGAAAGCCGGATTTGGGCTTGCATCTAAGAATAAAAACCTTCTATCTTTAGCGCTGGAAAAACAGAAATGAAAGTCGGCAATACATTTTTTTATTTTTACTACTACTTTAAGACCCAGGCGGGACTTTAAGAGTAGCGTGTTGTTGAAAAAAAATAACAAATGAACTCAGGAAAGTCCCGGAAAACCGGGACTTTTTTTTTACCCAAGATTTCGGCCGGGATACGCAAGGCAGAAAAGAGGGTGCAGGAAAAATGGTATGACGAAGCAAATTAAGATATCCACTAAAAAAAGTGCTAACGCAGGTAGGCCAGAACGACGCAACGGGAAATTGCGTGTAGCCATCCAGGGTATTGCCACCAGTTTTCACGAAGTAGCAGCGATGACTTATTTCGGCGACTCAACCGCCATTGAAACCGTGGAATGTCTCTCATTTCATGAATTATGTGAGAGTCTTGAAAAAGGACAATCGAACTATGCGGTCATGGCCATTGAGAATTCCATCGCTGGCAGTATTCTTCCTAATTATTTCCTGCTTCAGAGTTATCACTTCAGTATCATTGGAGAATTATACCTGCCCATCCACATGCACTTACTGGCATTGCCCGGCGTGAAACGCGAGGATATCAAATGTATTGAATCTCACCCAATGGCTATACGCCAATGTTCTGAGTTCATTAATTCCCTGACGGGCGTGCAGGTTCGTGAGAGCGATGATACAGCCTTATCGGCTAAACGCGTTAAAGAATTAATGTTGAAGGATACGGCCGCCATTGCCAATGAATTCGCCGCAAAAAAGTATGGTCTGGCAATACTGGAGAAAAGAATTGAAACCCATAAGAAGAATTTTACACGCTTTCTGGTGCTCTCCAAAAGAGCCAATGGCAGCATCGAAAGCAACAAAGCCTCCCTCAGTTTTGAGGTGGCCAATGAGGTGGGTAGCCTCGCAGAAACCCTCATGACTTTTAAGACCTATAATATTAATCTGACTAAAATTCAGTCTATTCCAATCATCGGAAAGCCAAGTGAATACTCTATTCACATCGATGTGGAATGGAAAAAACGAAAAAATTATGATGAGGCGATGCACGAGGTGCTGAGGAAGGTTAGAAACCTCAACATCCTGGGAGAATATAAGAAGGGGAAGATAGAGTATTAAGCATGGTAAGTTCCAAATTTCAGGTTCAATGATAAAGACAGCTAACAGGATCGCCAATGTGGAGGAATACTACTTCAGCAGGAAGCTAGCGGAAGTGCGGACCCTTGATACACCCGAACTACGGGTGATTAATCTGGGCATCGGCAGCCCCGACCAGGCACCTTCGCCAAATGCTATTCATGCCCTTACCGTGTCAGCAAAGAATCCGGAAAATCACGGCTACCAGAATTATAAGGGTATCCCGGCCTTTAGAAAAGCCATTGCGGAATTTTATCAAAATATTTACCAGGCAAAACTTGATCCTGAAACAATGATCCTTCCCCTGATGGGATCAAAGGAGGGTATCATGCATATTTCCATGGCCTTTGTAAATGAAGGTGAAGAAGTACTGATTCCAAATCCTGGCTACCCTACCTACTCTTCCGTTGCCAGCCTGGTAGGGGCCAGGTTGAGACCTTACGATTTAAAAGAAGAACTGAACTGGGGAATTGACATTGAAGCACTGAAACGAAACGATCTGTCAAAAGTAAAATTGATGTGGATTAACTTTCCACACATGCCCACTGGCCGCACTGCTACGAGGGAGGAGCTGAAGGCGCTAATTAACCTGGCAAGACAAAACCAATTCCTGATCGTAAACGATAATCCTTACAGCATGATTTTGAACGATCAGCCCTTAAGTTTGCTGTCAGTTGAGGGTGCTGAAGATGTCGCCCTTGAACTCAACTCGCTTTCAAAATCGCATAATATGGCCGGGTGGCGATTAGGCTGGGTAGCGGGAAAAAAAGAATACATCGACTCGGTGCTGAAAGTGAAAAGCAATATGGATTCAGGGATGTTTCTGGGACTACAACACGCAGCCACAGAGGCATTGAATAACAACGGAAAGGAATGGTTCTCGGAATTGAATAAAATGTACGCTTCCCGTAAGGAGGTCGCAGAAAATCTTCTCGATATGCTGGGCTGCAGTTATTCTAAGAAGCAATCGGGTCTGTTTGTGTGGGCAAAAGCACCGGGGAATGTGAAAGACGTTGAAGTTTGGATTGATGAGATCCTTTACGGGACAAAGGTTTTTATTACGCCAGGATTTATTTTCGGTGAAGCCGGAAGAAGATTTATTCGTATTTCATTATGCTGCACCACAGAAAAATTAACGGAGGCCCTGTCTCGTATTCAGCAGTTTAAAAGTGGATTGAGTTTAATAGGTAAGCCATCAAAAAAAGCGAGCACATTAAAATGAAAACAGCCATCGTAGGTTTAGGACTGATTGGGGGAAGTATGGCTATTGACTTGCGAAAGGCAGGTGTGGCAACAGAGCTCGTCGGGGTGGATAATAATAAGGCCCATGCCGGGAGGGCGGTTGACCTCGGGTTGGTCGACGAAATAGCTTCGCTGGAAGACGCCGTTTCTGATGCCGACCTGGTCATTACAGCAATCCCGGTAAATGTCATCAAAGATGTGCTTTTCAAAGTGCTCGATAACATTGGTGAACAAGCCACTGTTATTGATACAGGATCAACCAAGTCAATGATCTGCAAAGCCATTCTAAACCATAGGAATCGACAGCAATTTGTCGCGGCTCATCCGCTTGCGGGAACAGAGAATTCCGGTCCGGATGCAGCCTTCAGCGGTTTGTTTAAAGGGAAAACGAATATCATTTGTGAAGAACAAAAATCATCAGCGTGGTCTTTACAAATTGCCCACCAGATATTTTCAACACTGGAAATGAGAACGATTTCCATGGATCCTGTTGAACATGATAAGCATGTAGCCTACGTTTCGCACCTGTCACACGTCAGCGCCTTTTTACTGGGGCAAACCGTACTGGATATGGAAAAGGATGAAAAAAATATTTTTAATCTTGCGGGTAGCGGTTTCGCCTCTACGGTACGTCTCGCGAAAAGTTCGCCCGATATGTGGGCGCCGATATTTGAGCAAAATGCCGAGAACCTCAGCAAGGCGCTTTTGGAATACATCACGCATCTGCAGAAGTTTCAACATCACCTCATGAATCGCGATGTAAAGGAATTACATCGTATCATGACCAATGCCAACCATATCCGCAAGGTGCTGGAGGGGATGGAGCCAACACAAAAACCCGTTCAATTAATAGAAAACAAAAGTTAAAACCTGAACAAAAAATAACGTACATATGAAAAAGGTATTGCAACACGAGTCGATTTCTACATGGTTTCCCATAGCCAGTAAACCCCTTATCATAAGCGGCCCATGCAGCGCTGAAACAGAGGAACAAATGATCGCAACTGCGAAACAAATCGCCGCAACAGGAAAGGTGCATGCACTCCGCGCGGGAATCTGGAAACCCCGCACCAGGCCTGGCCAATATGAAGGGGCTGGGGCAGAAGGTCTTAAATGGCTTATTCAGGCAAAAAAAGAAACCGGATTGCCAGTGACAACCGAAGTGGCCAATGCCGCACACGTTGACGCATGCCTTAAAGCCGGCGTTGACATCTTATGGGTAGGCGCGCGCACCACAGTGAATCCATTTTCTGTACAGGACGTGGCTGACGCCTTGAAAGGCGTTGATATACCTGTAATGGTAAAAAATCCTGTGAATCCTGATCTTGAATTATGGATTGGAGCCCTTGAACGTCTGAACAAAGCAGGTATCACAAAACTGGCTGCTATTCATCGTGGATTTTCATCTTCTGAAAAAGGACCTTTTCGCAATGCCCCTATGTGGGATATGCCAATTGAATTAAAAACACGCATACCTGATCTCGATATAATATGCGATCCAAGTCACATTGCTGGTAACCGTGAGCTAATCGCATTAATATGCCAGAAGGCGCTTGATCTTGACATGGTCGGATTGATGATAGAAAGTCATATTAACCCGGATGCAGCCTGGAGTGATGCCAAACAACAGGTTACCCCTGCAGCACTTTCGAAAATAATTGACGGCCTGGTGGTGCGCACGGTAACATCCGACAACAAAAGTTTCAAAGATACGCTGAGTATCCTGCGTGATCAGATTGATGTGCTGGATGATGAGATCATGCAGAAGCTTTCTGCCCGTATGAAGATCAGCGAAAAAATCGGACAGTATAAAAAAGAAAATAATGTCACAATCCTTCAGGTTACGCGCTGGGAAGAAATTATTCAGACCCGCATTTCCCTGGGCAAAGCCATGGGACTCAATGAAGAATTTACCAATGATTTGTTAAAGCTTATCCACCACGAATCTATCCAGGTTCAGACAAAGGTGATGAATAAGATTGCAGAAAGGGTTTAATTATGCCAGCCGGAAATTTATTTACCCTTCTGATACAGTCAACATGAGAAATTATCTGGGTATAGAAATTGGCGGCACGAAGCTTCAAATCATATTAGGCAGTGATGATGCCCGGATTTTGGAACGTTTTCGATTTGTGATTGATCCTGTTGAAGGGGCAAAAGGTATTCGTAAGCAAATTAAAGACGCGCTGAGTAACATCAAACTTCATTCGGTAGGGGGAATTGGCATTGGTTTTGGCGGACCTGTTGATCATAAAACAGGTACTGTTTTTACTTCACACCAGGTTGCTGGCTGGAAAAATTTTTCCATTCAGGATTGGTTGGAGGAATTAACAGGCATCCCGGTTTGGGTTGAAAACGATGCCAATGTTGCCGCCCTTGGCGAGGCCTTGTATGGAGCAGGAAAAAATTACAGTCAGGTCTTCTATGTTACTCTGGGGAGTGGTGTAGGCGCTGGCTTCGTAATGGATAAATTTATTTATCATGGCAACATACAGGGTGAAGCCGAATTCGGACACATTCGCTTGGATAAACAGGGTAAGACGATTGAATCTTCCTGTTCTGGATGGGCGGTCGATGAAAAAATCCGTTCCTACGCCCGCGTCCACCCTGAAAGTTTATTAGCAGAATTAACCAGGGGAATCTCCAGCGGTGAAGCCCGGGTGCTCGCCCAGGCTATAAAAGATGATGACAAGGCGTCGATGGATATTCTTCTGCAGACCATTGATGATTTTTCCTTTGGGCTTTCTCATGCGGTACACCTGCTGAATCCCGGAACGATCATACTAGGCGGTGGCCTGTCCTTAATAGGAGAGCCTTTCCGCAAATTAATAGAACAAAAGCTTCCGGAATATATTATGGAAGTCTTCCGTCCCGGTCCGGCAATACAATTTTCAACCCTGAAGGAAGACGCAGTTCCAATCGGAGCATTAGCGCTGGCCATCAAAAAATTACCCGTAGCATGAACAATTTTTTAACCGATTATATAGCAAAACAAAAACAAACACTGGATACCATACCCTTGGACAAGGTGGCTGAAATTATCCGGTTGTTTAAAAAGGCACTCGATAACAATAAGCAAATATTTGTTTTTGGAAATGGAGGAAGTGCAGCCAATGCATCGCATTTCATTACTGATCTGGGAAAAGGTTCCTCCGATAAAACGCATAGAAGATTCCGGTGTTTATCACTCAATGATAATACCGCATGGATGACCGCTCTGGGCAATGATTATTCCTATGATGAGGTGTTTGTCCGGCAGCTTATGAATTATGGTAATGCAGGTGATATCGTTTTCATGATGAGCGTTAGCGGTAACTCGCCAAACCTGATACGTGCTGCTTCCTGGGCTAAAGAAAATAATGTGCATGTGATTGCCCTGGTCGGATCAAAAAAAGGAAAGCTGGCGGAAATGGCAAATACCCCCTTGGTGGTAAATGATGGGCATTATGGAAGGGTGGAGGATGCCCACATGGGAATTTGTCACATGATCGCTTATGCCTTCATGGATTTACCCGATCTTCAGAAAAATTAATGATCGGATTATGGCCCGAAAAGAAAGATTGGCATCTCATTTTTTATTATCGTTATTTAGTTGCGAAACTACTATGTTTGAGACGCTATCATTCATTTCATTTTTGACCACTAGCGATTGCGTTGGAAAGGCAAAAACTATTTTTTGTTTTTCGAATTCTTCATATATCCGGAAGTTGATATTTTGCTGAATATCCATATAGATATTAAAATCTGCGTTTAACACAAAGTACACTACCTCAAACCGTAAACTCCAGTCTTTGTAGGCAGAAAAATGGGCACGGTCAAAAGTAATGATGTCCTGCTCCTCAACGATTGACTTTAAGAGGGGGGGGATTTTCTTTAATGTTTCAAGGGTTGTTCGATATTCCACATCAATGGTAAAAACGATCCTGCGACTGGTCATTCGTTTATAGTTGTGAATGCGAGATCCCGTAAGATTTGAATTCCCAATAATAATTTGTTCCCCGCCTAAACTTCTTAGCCGGGTGGTCTTTATCCCGACGTATTCTATGGTACCCATCTTGTCGTCAAAAATAATAAAGTCTCCAGCCTCAAACGGCCTGTCAAAGATAATGACGAAGTAATTAAATAGATCTCCTAAGATATTCTGTGCCGCCAGGGCTATCGCAATACCTCCTATTCCGAGTCCCGTAATAATGGGTGTCACTTCATAGCCCCAATTGCTTAAAAGAACAACAAGCCCCACAATCCAAATAAATATGTTGATTATCATGATGAGGCCACCCAACTGTTTGATCTTTTCTTCACCATGCTCGCGCCTTCTTACCCCCGATTTCAAAAGAAGCATAACAATAGAAGAAACCAGACGTAAGACAAAATAGGTTATTAAGATAGACGTTGTGATTTGTACCACACGTTCTGTACGGGTCGAAAGATCAAGAAGATGGATGCCCCAGTAAACGATAACCCACTGAATAATGGGAATGCCAAAACGCGAGAAACTATGAACAATGTAGTCATCCCAGGTGCCAGGCGTCTTTAGAACCCATAATTGTAGTCGTTTTATGATAAATCTTTTGAAGGCCAGAACCAGAAGGATACCAAAGACAATGATTGATAGGGCAATCAAATATTCCCGTACTGTATTGTTGTAATAAACCTGATCAAGAATATCCTTCATGTTGTAAATATTGACTTTATTAAGAATAACAACCCCGTGGCAAAGGTTGGAATTTTATTTGCTTAAACTCATAGAAATTTACCAAATGCTGGATATTAAAGTTAGTTTAATACCAGATAACCCCATAAATCATGAAAAACCTTCCCTGGAAAAAAATTGCCCTTGGCACGGGGTTAATGGGGATTGCTTTAGCTGGCATTTTTTACTTTGCCAGTTCTCCTGGGAAGAAACCCATTATCGTTTTAATAAATCCGGCCTTTGGGGAATATATTTCATCTTATACCGCTGGAGTTCTTCCCTCTGCTTCTCCGTTAAGATATAGTGTTCTCGCGTGATGTGGTTGATTCTGCCGACGTGGGGCAAACAAATTCAATTAAGTTATTTGACTTCTCACCTTCCATACAAGGTAAAATAATTTGGATCGACAAGCGTACCGTCGAATTCAAACCTGAAAACAGATTGACATCCGGAAAGCGATATGAAGCGAGATTTATGCTTTCAAGATTGTTCAATAACCTTCCCAAAGAACTGGCCACCTTTGAGTATTCCTTTCAGATTACGCCACAGAATTTTGAGGTATATATCCAAAACATAAAATCTTACTTAAAAGCGCACTTAAAAAAACAAAAGATAGAAGGGGTCTTAAATACAGCAGACTATGCTGAGCTCCGTTTGGTAGAAAAGACAGTAGACGCAGTTCAGGAAGGCAAAACACTCAGGGTCACATGGACCCATACAGGGGATGGTTTGCACCATGGGTTTACGGTGGAAGATGTGATGAAAAATGATGCGGCAGGAAAAATAAACATCACGGTAAATGGCCAGGCATTCGGAATAGATCGGATAGAAAATGAAGTAGTTGATATACCTTCAATCGATGACTTCAAACTCATAAACACCAGGGTAGTTGAAACCCCAAACCAACATCTTGTTCTACAATTTTCTGACCCATTAAAGGAAAATTAAAACCCTACCGGCTTTTGTTACGGTTGGGCTATCGGCCTCACACCGGATTACGCAGTAGGTGTTTGGATAGGGAATGCAGATAGGGAAGGCAGGCCTGGGCTGACAGGAACAAGCTCAGCGGCGCCTGTATTGTTTGATATTTTTTCATTACTGAAGGGAGGAAGTTGGTTTGAAAAACCGAAATCCGAAATGCATCAAGTATTAACGTGCCGCGAAAGCGGCCACCGGTCATCTGATCTTTGTGGAAAGGTTGATACTGTGTTAATAACGAAAAGGGGGTTGCAGTCAACGATTTGTTCTAATCATAAAACCATTCACCTTTCAACGGATCTGAAATATCAGCTTCACAGCGCTTGTTCTGATCTTAACTCCATGGCGCATGTCAACTGGTTTGTGCTTCCACCTGTACAGGAATATTATTATAAGGCGAAAAATATTTCCTATAAAACCCTTCCTCCTTTTCACAGGGATTGTGAAAACCCTTCCTCCCTGCAGGCAATGGATCTAGTCTATCCAAAACGGAACGCACGTTTATTTATCCCCCGGGGTTTTGATGGAAAGCCAGGAAGTTCAATATTTGAACTGGCCCACAGAAATGAAAATGTTGCCGAATTCTGGCATTTAGATGGTGTTTATATTGGAAGTACCAAACGGGTTCATAAACTGCTCATCAATCCACCTGAGGGCGCCCATGTCCTGACCCTTATAGATGCGTCTGGCCAATCTCTGAAAGAGCATTTTACCGTCATTTCAACCATGGAAAGGTCAAAATGCTTTAAAATACAGGATTCTTTCTTATATTCGGGTTATATTTTTCAAACCTGACCCGTAGTGCCATGAAGAAATTCATACTTTTTGCACGCGTTTATTCGTTGCTAATGTCAATTTCGATGGTGCTTTCAGCCCAGGATATTGACCCTTATCCTAATTACGTTGTAATAGGAGCCTTTGTCAGTGAAGACAATGCTGACTTCTGGACCAAGGAGGCGAATACCAATAGTTACACCGCCCATTTTGAAATTAATCCGAACAGGAATTTATTCTATGTCTATGTCATGACTACTGCTGACAGGGGATTAGCCTTTCGCGAAGCATTGAAATTGCGTAAGGAAACTAAGTATTTTGACACCTGGGTATATTCCGGAGTTTTGGGAAAAGACGGGTTGGCTAATCCACTTCAACAAAACCAGGATTTCAATCCTGCAACACAAGAACAGATAGCGTCAATCCCCCCCGAACAAACATCTCCGCCAGAAAAGAGCGATGGCAATATAATCGGTAAGGAGATTGCTTTAGATGCCCCGCCATTAGGGGCTATCCAGGACCCTTCACCTGGCAATGAAGGACAGCGGAACAAAAAATCTAACAGAAAAAAGAATAAGAATGCCAGGGCCGAGAGTGAATTGGTGAATACAATAGCGCCTCAAAATTCTTCGATTTTGGCTGATGGAGTGACCGAAACAGCTAACCAGGAAAGTGCTTCCGGAAAAGAAAAAAATTCAGAATTAGAAAATGCTCAAGGTCTTGCGTCTGGCAACCCAGGCGATCAAACCGGTGACAGGAAAAATGGAGAAGTTAAAATAGCTGGCGAACAAAATATTAAAACAACAGCCGGAGACCAATTTACATCGACAAATAAAAGCCCTGTGACAAAAGCAGGACAGACCGTTGGGCAGAACGGAGAGGTAGCAGGAGTGAGCGGACAGAATCTGGCTTCAACGACCGGAGACAAATCCACGGCTACAAATAAAAATCCAGGAACAAAAACAGGCGAGGTTGTTGGACAAAATGGTAAGTTAACAGGGGTGAGCGGACTAAACGCGGCTGCAACCACAGGACACAAATCTACGTCCACGAATAAAAACGCTACGACAAAAACAGGACAGGTTGCCGGGCAGAACGAAGATGTGACGGCAGTGAATGGACAGAATCTAACTTCAACCGCCGGAGACAAATCCACTACGACTAAAAATCCAGGAACAAAAACAGGACAGGTTGTTGGACAAAATGGTAAGTTAACAGGGGTGAGCGGACAAAACGCAGCTACCACAAGCGGAGACAAATCTACCACCACGAATAAAAACGCTACGACAAAAACAGGACAGGTTGCCGGGCAGAACGCAGAGGTGACAACAGTGAGCGGACAGAAACAGACTTCAACAACGGGAAACAAATCCACTGCTACGACTAAAATTCCAGGAACAAAAACAGGACAGGTTGTCGGGCAAAATGGACCAGTAGCAGGGGTGAGTGGTCAAAATCCGGCGACAACCTCTGAAGACAAGTCTATTGCTACAAATAAAAGTACTGGAACGAAGACGGGACTGGTTGCGGCCCCGAACGAAGGGGTGACAGGAGTGAGTGGTCCCAACCCCGCTCTAAAAACCAATGAACAAACGGCGATCCTTATTGATACTGCCCATGCCCGGGTAAATGAAGAGCCTTTGACATCAGAAGATGTTGTGGGGAAAAATTTTTATTTTAAATTATTTCGTGCATCCAACAATGCTGTCGTTGAAGGAGATGTGGATGCTATTGACTTTGAAAAATCCCGACTTATGGCTACTTATAAGGGGAATAATCCGGTGAAGGTTTTAATGCCTGCGGGAAAATCAAAACAGGTTTCTTTTGTTTGCGAAGTTTTTGGATACCGGAAATTGCAGAAAGAGTTTGATCCTGCAGGTCCATCAGAAGAATTTTACCTTGATGAGGATGGAAACCTCGTATTGCCATTTGAGTTGATCCGTCTACAAAAGGGAGACATTGCTATTATGTACAATGTTTTTTTCTTTAAAGATGCTGGCGTGATGCGGCCGGAGTCCCGTTATGAAGTAAACAATCTGCTTGAATTGCTCAACGAAAATCCCTCTTATAAAATTGTTATTCACGGTCATACCAACGGCAATGCTGCAGGTAAAATTATCAGCATGGGGAGTACAGAAAATTATTACTCTTTAACAGGAACAAAAGAGGGCTTTGGTACAGCAAAAAATCTCTCGGAAGAACGAGCATTGGTAATGAAGAAATATCTCATCAGTAAGGGGGTGGATGCGGAACGAATGGACATTCAGGCATGGGGCGGGAAAAAGCCTATTCACGATAAGCATGCTGTCCGCGCCAATGAAAATGTGAGGGTGGAAATTGAAATTCTATCTGATTGAGGTTAAGTATCTTTCTACTTCTTTATTGTAATGCCATGAAGCCAAACGGTCGATTTATTATTACTCTACTGATTTTTGTATCATTTTCTGCTATTGCGCAGGATGTCTTCTCACCCTTTTATGTAGTCATAGGAGGTTTTGAAAATGAAGAAAATGCTCAAAAATTTACCACCTACGCTCACGGCGAAAATTTACCAGCTGTCTATGCCTTTAATGAAGAAAGACAAATTTTTTATGTGTATGTCCGTGCAACACAAACGAAAGAGGTCGCCATTGAAATATTAGATGCTGTTCGCGCTAATTCGGTTTTCAAAGATGCGTGGGTATTTTATGGATTGTTATCTGGAAATAATTCACTGGCGAAAAAAGAGCCTCCTGTAAAAAAATTGGTGGTTCCGGAGCCAATTGAAGAAAAGGTGCTTCCGCCCATAGAATCAAAAGAAACACCGTCAGTTTCCGTAGCTGAAGAATCAGAACCTGCATTGGCACCGCCCAAACCTATTGGGAAACCGTTTTTGTTCAAATTGATGAATTCAGAAAATGGAAGTTCAGTAAATGGCCTGGTTCGTTTGCAGGAAACGGAAAAGGCACGTCAATTTCGCGGTTATAATGGTAATGAAAAGGTGTACGTGGCACCGCCGGCGAATCGGTCAGGAAGGTGGTATGTCGTGTGCCAGATAGTGGGCTTTAAACAATATAAAAAACCTATTCCCTATAACGGGGCCGAAAAAATAAAAGGAGCAAGCGTTGGTTCAGATGAGGAAATCGTTATTCCTCTTGAACTTCTCAGAGTGAGTAAGGGGGATTATATTGAGATGGATGGGGTGAAATTTTTTCACAACACAGCGCTGCTTACGCCGGGGTCTGAGCGGGAGTTAGATGAATTACTCGCAATGATGGAGGAAAAACCCGACTACCATATCAGGTTACATGGACACACAAACGGAAATGAAGCACGGGATATTGTTAGTATAGGCGAAAGCAAGGATTTTTTCAATCCGAGTATTGCAAATGCCAAAACATTTGGATCTGCCAAAGATCTCTCTCTGTTAAGAGCAGAACTTGTTAAAAATTATTTAATAAATAAAGGGGTGGATTCAGGGCGCATCAGTGTTAAAGGTGAAGGCGGCAAACAAATGATCTTTGAAAGCAGCGGAACACTCTCCGGTATGAACGACCGGGTGGAAGTTGAAATTACCAAACACTAATCAGGAGACTTTTTTATAAGCTTTCAAATATTACGAAGCACCGGTCATCGCCTTCAGCACATCATGTTGTGTAATGATGTGAACTTTTTCCTGGGCATCACGCACCAACAATGCTTTGTTATCTTTATTGAGGAGGGACGACAACACATCCAGCGTGCTATCAGGCGCGACAAATAGCATAGGTTTATCCATGACTTCACCAACCTGTTTTTTCTGGAGTTGCGGATCCTGAATAATTTTTTCCAGGAGCCCGGATGCACTAATGCTACCAATAAAATGCCCGTTTTCTGTGACAGGAACCTGATCAATCCCTTCACGGTTAAAAACCAGGATGGCTTCACTTACTTTCGCGGACTTGTTAACTGTGATCAGGCTGTCTTTGCCGTTGCGTTGGTTCAGGATATCACGTGCTGAACCGAAGGACCTTGCTTCTACAAATCCATGGTCCTTCATCCATTGGTCGTTATAAACTTTAGCAAGGTATCGCGTTCCATGATCCGGTAAAAGGATCACCATGACGTCATCTTTTTTCATATGATCCCGTGCATATTCAATGGCCCCGTGGACTGCAGACCCGCTTGACCAGCCTACGAATAATCCTTCTTCCCTGGAAATCTTCCTCGCCATGATAGCGCCGTCCTTGTCCGTTACTTTTATAAAGGTATCAATCACATCAAAATCGACATTCTTTGGAAGTATATCTTCCCCAAAGCCTTCCGTCATATAAGGATATATTTCATTCTCATCGAAGATTCCTGTTTCCTTATATTTTTTAAACACTGAGCCATAGGTATCAATTCCAAGGCTGAATAAAGACGGTTTTTTCTCTTTTAAATACTTCGCTGTTCCACACATGGATCCTCCGGTGCCAACCGTGGCCACATAGTGTGAGACTTTACCTTCGGTCTGAGTCCAAACTTCAGGCCCCGTGGTTTCGTAGTGCGCCTGGGTATTGGAGGGGTTGTCATATTGATTCGGATAAATCGAGTTAGGAATTTCCTTGTTTAGCTTACGGGCAATTGAGTAGTAAGAGCGTGGATCGTCAGGAGTGACATTGGTAGGGCAAACAATCACCTCGGCTCCCACTGCCTTAAGAATGTTGATCTTTTCCTGAGATTGTTTATCAGCCATCGTAAAAATACACTTATAACCTTTTGCAATGGCAGTTAATGCCAGGCCCATGCCCGTATTGCCAGAAGTGCCTTCGATGATAGTGCCACCGGGTTGTAGCTGGCCAGACTTTTCCGCATCCTCAATCATTTTGAGAGCCATTCTGTCTTTTGTACTGTTACCCGGATTAAAATATTCGACTTTGGCTAAGAATGTGCCGGGAATACCTTTGAAAAGCTTATTAAACCTTACCATAGGGGTATTGCCGATGGTTTCAACAATGGAATTAAAAATCATGCGAAGGCAATTATTGGAAGGCAAAAATACAAAAAAGGTGGTAATGACTCTATAAAAGGATTACGCTGCAGCGGCAGCCAGCAGATATAATACAGCCATTCTAACGGCGACTCCATTTTCCACCTGATCGAGAATGATAGAATGCACGGAGTCGGCTGCATCGCTGGTTAATTCTACACCACGATTAATTGGCCCAGGATGCATGATGACAATGGGTTTCCTGAGGTCATCCAACATTTTTTTGTTGATGCCATAGTATATGGAATACTCCCGAAGGGAAGGGAAATATTTTATTTGTTGCCGCTCCAGTTGTATGCGCAAAACATTGGCGACATCACACCATTGGAGCGCTTTCATCACGTCAAATTCAACCTGCACACCAAGTTGGCCAATAAATTTCGGAAGCAGCGTGGGGGGTCCGCAAACCATTACTTTCGCACCTAACTTTTGCAGCGCAAAAATATTTGATAGCGCGACGCGCGAGTGAAGTATATCGCCAATGATGGCAATTTTCTTACCAGTGACATTCCCCAGTTTCTCTCGTATAGAGAACGCGTCGAGTAAGGCCTGGGTGGGATGTTCATGCGTCCCATCTCCGGCATTAACGATGTTGGCTTTGACATGTTTCGAGAGATAATGTGAGGCGCCTGCGCTGGCATGCCGCATCACAACCATATCCACCTTCATGGCCAGTATGTTATTTACTGTATCCAGCAAAGTCTCTCCCTTTTTTACAGAGCTATTGGAAGCGGAGAAGTTCACAACATCTGCAGACAACCTTTTTTCTGCTAGTTCAAATGAGAGCCTGGTACGGGTAGAGTTTTCAAAGAAAATATTGGCAATTGTTACATCTCTGAGGGAGGGTACTTTTTTAATAGGTCTATTAATGACTTCTTTAAAATTGTCTGCTGTTTCAAAAATAAGTTCTATGTCTTCCCTGGTAATGTCTTTAATGCCGAGCAGGTGTTTTTGACTAAGTCTAGACATATTTCAATCCTTATTGATCAACCAGATTTTGTTTTGTTTGTGACCTTGTGCTTGTAGTTCCACCAACACCTTTTGGGACGCCATGGTATTCACTGTTTTCCCGACGTAATCAGGTGCAATTGGCAACTCGCGGTTATATTTTCTGTCGATCATGACCAACAACTCTACTTTTGCTGGTCTCCCAAAAGCGATCATCGCGTCCATTGCGGCCCGGATAGTTCTGCCTGTAAAAAGAACGTCATCCACTAACACCACTTTTTTGCCTTCGATTATAAACGGAATCCTGTTCTCGCTGGCTTTGATCGGTTCTTCCCTTCTACGGAAATCATCCCGGTGAAAAG
>JBDSIM010000248.1:0-13731 GCA_039917935.1 Cyclobacteriaceae bacterium
GTTCAACAGAAATAGTATAAAAGTATGGGCAAAATCAATAGCAATAAAAAGAAGTTGTTAGCAGAACAACGTGAAGAACTACTCATCGTATTGAAAGCCCGTTTTGAAAACAACCGGAGCCGCCATAAAGGTATTGAATGGGCTAAGGTAGAAGCAAAGCTGGAAGCTAATATTGAAAAACTGTGGTCACTCAATGAAATGGAAATAACCGGCGGTGAACCGGATGTTGTGGGTCATGATAAAAAGTCGGGCGAATACATTTTTTATGATTGTTCAGCGGAAAGTCCTAAAGGCCGCAGAAGTGTTTGTTATGACCATGAAGCGCTTGAGTCCAGGAAAGAACATAAACCGGAAAATAGCGCTATTGAGATGACAGCTGACATGGGTATTGAGATCTTAACTGAAATAGAGTATCGCGAATTACAGAAACTTGGAAAGTTCGATACGAAAACATCGAGCTGGATAAAAACTCCTGCTGACATTAGAAAACTCGGTGGTGCCATCTTTGCTGATTGGCGTTATGGCCATGTCTTCGTGTATCACAACGGTGCGGAGTCTTACTATGCCGCCAGGGCATTCCGTGGCTCGCTAAGGGTCTGAATTTTGTACTTTTCAAAGAGCGGAGAAGTTTTGATATGTAAAAAATCGTTGCCTAAAAAATTGGCGTGGATTTTAAAGTAATGTCAGATAAATAATAATATCAAATGGCCGAAAAAAAACAAAACTGGTTGAAATAAAAACAAACCTGATGATCTTACCCCTCCATTATCGGAAATCTAACGCGTTCAGGGTACAGCCATTTTAAAGGTGGATAAGGAACAGACTCCTTTTTTGTAAATTGCACCAGTACGCATCTCTAAAGTTTGAAACCTTACTTCACATGAAAGGACGATTATTCATTCTGCTTATCCTGTTTTCTGGACGGGTAATGGCACAATCCAATCCGGAAACGTACCCTGTTGATCCGGCCTCGGAGGAACAAGCCGGGGTGCCGAAAGGTGAAATATTGAAGTTCACATTTACAAACTCAAAAATATTTCCTGGTACGACACGAGAGATCAGCATTTACATACCGGCCCAATATAATGCAGATAAGCCGGCTTGTGTTTATGTTAATCAGGATGGCATTCAGTGGAAGGCGCCTATCGTTTTTGATAACCTCATTGCAAAGAACGAAATGCCCGTGACCATTGGGGTCTTTATTTCGCCGGGAAGGGTATTGGCCCAGGCCAACGACGCAGTTGACCGTTTCAACAGGAGCTTCGAGTATGACGGGTTAGGGGATAGGTACGCGCGATTTTTGTTGGATGAGGTGTTTCCTTTTGTGGAGAGTCAAAAAGCAACCAACGGCAGGGCGATACGCCTTTCGAATAACGGAAATGACAGGGCAATCGGGGGCTCCAGTAGCGGGGCAGTTTGCGCTTTCACCGCCGCGTGGGAATACCCGGACGAGTTTTCGAGAGTATTCAGTGCGATCGGAACTTATGTTGGCCTGCGCGGGGCAGACCGTTATGATATTTTAGTAAGAAAACATGAGCCGAAGCCTTTACGCGTCTTTATACAGGATGGTTCCAATGACCTCAACATCTACGCAGGAGATTGGTGGAAAGCAAATGAATCGATGGAACGGGCTTTAACATTTGCAGGCTATGATGTTAACTATGTCTGGGGTACCGGTGGGCATAACGGCCTTCATGGTACCGCTGTTTTTCCGGGGGCGATGCGTTGGCTGTGGAGAGATTATCCTAAACCCATTACGGCGGGTCAAAGCAAAAATCAATTTCTTGCCGATATTTTCATAGAAAACGAAGGTTGGGAATTGGTGGGCGAAAATTACGGATTTACAGAAGGCATAGCTGTGAATGCAAGGGGCGAAGTGTTTTTTCAGGATGTCCCGAATGCGAAAACCTATAAGATAGGGCTGGACGGCAAGTCGCAATTGTATATCGACGATTCAAAAAAGGCAAGCGGGACAACGTTCTCCACTGCAGGCGACATGCTCACAATAACGGGCGGATGGTCGGAGCCACCCACGAAACAAGTCCATCGGTATAAGACAGCAGGCACTTACACGGTCGTGGCCGAGGAAACCCCGGGTAATGATATTACGAGTTCATTTAAGGGAAATATATATGTCACCTCACCCGATGGCAGAGAGCGTCCCAGTAAATTGTATTTAATAAAACCGAATGGCGAAAAAAGTATCGTAGATGAAGGACTGAAATTTGCCAACGGCCTCTGTCTTTCGCCCGATCAAACGCAACTGTATGTAACGGAGTCTGCAACGCACTGGGTATGGGTTTATCAGATACAGCTCGATGGCATGTTGTCGCATAAACAAAAGTATGGTTGGTTGCATGTGCGGGATGGAGATGAAAATGCGTGGAGCGATGGATTGAAGTGCGACAGGGACGGCAGGATTTATGTCACCAGCCCCAGCGGGATTCAGATCATGGATCAACTGGGGCGTGTAAACGCGATCATCCCTGCTCCCAAAACAAAAGGCCAGGTTTCAAATCTTTGTTTCGGAGGTCCTGATTTTGATATGCTGTATATCACTTGTCATGACAAAGTTTTTCGACGAAAGGTCAAAGTGAAAGGCGCCAATAATTTTGCCAAGCCGGTAAAACCAAACAACCCAAGGCTTTAGCAAGACTCGGGTATCGTCCCACTGCTGTATCCACCTTTATTCCCCCTTCAGATTTTTGCCAGGTTCGTCGGTGCTGCCTTAGTTGTTGGTGCTGACTGTCAGAAGCGCAATAGACAATAGCGTAATTACAGGAAATTTTTTTTGACATTTCCTTACTAGCTTCGCCTGAAAAGACTTTATTTTATCGAACATTTTGAACCCGAAATCCTTCGCATGACGATATCGCACATGAAACTTCTCCTCGGTTGCCTCTCAATGGCTTTTCTCGGCGCTTGCTCGCCCGACGAACATTACGCCACCTCCACATGGCCTACCTTCGGTCACGATGTTTCCAATAACAAGTTCTCCGCGCTCACCGATATCGACCCGTCAAATGTCACGCAGCTGCGGGAAGTTTGGCGTTTTGAAGATAGCATAGAAGGAGGAGGTGTCTATTTTAATCCTGTGATGATGGACACCCGTGTCATCGGTCTGATGCCTTCCAACAAACTGGTTGCTCTGGATGCAGTTGGCGGAAAGCTGTTATGGGAGTTTGTCCCCGACTCATCGGACATCCCTAACTGGTCGAAGGGAATGACGTACCATCCCGGTAACCCTGACCGTATCTTTCTCATTTCCGGTGGCATGCTGTATTCCATCAACGCGGAGAATGGTACCGTTATCAAGGACTTTGGCAACAACGGCCGCGTCGATTTCTATGAAGGTCTGGAGGTGCCTGACTCCATGCGTACGCGTGTGCCCGTCTCCAGCAATGCGCCGGGAGTGGTGTATAACGATCTCTTTATCGTGGGATGCAAAGTACCGGATGAACTTCCGTCGACACCAGGCGATATCCGCGCATTCAATATCAACACTGGCAAGTTGGAATGGGTCTTCCATGTTATCCCGAAACCAGGTGAGTTCGGGGCTGACACCTGGAGCGATAACGCCCGCCAGCGCAACGGTGGCGCTAATTGCTGGGCAGGAATGGCACTGGACGAAAAACGAGGTATCGTATTCGTTCCGACTGCATCGCCTTCTTTTGATTTTTACGGAGCGGATCGTCCCGGTCAAAATCTTTTCGCCAACTGCCTGTTGGCGCTCGATGCAAAAACTGGCAAGCGCATCTGGCATTTTCAAACCACGCACCACGATCTTTGGGACCGCGACAATGGTTCTCCGCCAAATCTTGTTACGATAAAGCGCGACGGAAAAGAGATCGATGCTGTTGCGCTCGTTACGAAGATGGGATACCTGTTTCTGTTTGATCGCGAAACGGGCGAATCGTTATTTGGCGTGAATGAAGTACCGGTCGATACCGTCAGCAGAATGCCGGGAGAAGAGCCCTGGCCTACGCAACCGATCCCTGTGAATCCGCCGTTTGCGCGCCAGGGATATCAGGAAAAAGTTTTTGGCCGTTCCTCGGCGTGGATCAAAGGGGAGATTGCGAAAAACAAATACAAGACAGGCATCTATGAGCCGCCGTCCATGGAGGGATCGATCATTCTCCCGACAGCACACGGCGGGTCCAACTGGGGTGGAGCTGCAGTCAACCCGGAAACCAAAAGACTATTTGTTAACTCCACTGACATTCCGTGGATACTGAAACTTACCGACCTGAAAAAAATCCGCGCGGCCAACCAACTCGACCCTGAAATATTGTTCAGGACCTACTGCAGCAGTTGTCACGGCGCTGATAAAAAAGGAACAGGTATTGGGCCTGATCTTACAGGGCGTGTGAAAAAATACAAAAATGCGCAGATCGCAAGTATCCTTCAGAAAGGCGCCCCGCCAATGCCTTCATTTAAATTTTTATCTGAGCAGCAGACCGCAGCGATTGTCGCGTATGTCAAAGACACCGTTGCACAACAATCCTTCGAAACAACAAACCTTCCGGAGAATGATGAACCTTATGGCTTCAATGGGTACAGTTTTTACCTTGATTCCGAAGGTCATCCGGCCATCGCTCCGCCGTTTGGTACAATGTCCGCCATCGACCTGAACACGGGAAACATTGTGTGGCAGGTTCCGCTCGGCGAAGACCCGCAATTTAAAAAGATGGGCATTCCGAATTCCGGCATGTTCAACCGCGGAGGAGGAATTGCTACTGCAGGAGGGTTGATCTTCATCGGCGCCACGGGTGACAACATGTTCCGCGCGTTTGATCAGAAGACAGGAAAAGTACTATGGGAATCCCAGTTGCCCGGCATGGCAAGTTCGATCCCTTCCACTTACGCCGTTGAAGACAAGCAGTACGTCGTGGTGTCCGTGAATGGCGAGCAGGAAAATAATTTCAAAGGTGGATATATTGCTTTCGCCATTCCGTAGGGTCATTCAAAGTTTCGAGTTTAAGGGTTAGTAATTACAATATCGAACAAGAAACAAGGAAGGTAGAATGAATTGCGCTTGGTGGATAAGTTGATACTGATACTGACACTGGCAGATTGATGTACAGAAAGTTATTGCTGATGCTTTTTCTTATTGAAAAAATTTCGCTAACCATCGTTAAAGAAATGTAGCTTCCGGATCCTGTTGAAGCATGTTAGATATTTTTACAAATGCATCAAAATTTAGTTCATGGTCATTGGTATGTTCTTTTGAAATGTCAAATCTCGCGGATTGCCGTAAAAATTCAGATCGTTGCTATTATTCTCCTCATCCCGCTGTTTTTGACCCGTCCTTTAGACGCGTTTACATCATGATCGTGCGTTGCAGGATTTATCCCAATGAATATTTACATTTAACGAGTCAATCGATGACGAGATAAAACTGATGATTGCAAGAACCGTATTCCCAAGGCAAACCAAAAAATCAAATATTTGACTTACGCAGCTAGATTACTATTTGCCCTATAAAAAAAGACGTAGGTTATTTTATTTATGAAATTTTGTTTATTAGTGAAAGTAGTTCGATCCGGGTTTTGTGTAAAAGTCAATCAGGTTTTTGATTGCAGGATTATTTTGCTTTGCTCAATGTCCCTGATCTTTTTTATGTTTTGGTAGAATCGATCGAAATTTTCATTACTATAGAAACCTTTATTAATCACAGCTTTCCTGAAAACATGAAGACCATTTTTATAATCTGTTTCAAAGTGCATTTCAAAAGTACCGAACTCTGAAGATTCTATAACGTCAGCAGGTTTGATGTCTATTCGGTAATTTTCCGGAAACATGATATGGACCTTATCCTCAAGAGTAAAAGCCCGCCTGATTTCAGTTTTTTTATTTAACAAGTCCATCTGAAATGATTTTTCCAATGGTTGAAGAACATTTGCCGGGATCAGCATTTTTGTGCCGAACGCTTTTGCCAGTATGTTTACTTTCAGCGTAAAATTTAAATTTAATATAGCTTCATTTTTGTCCGGAATTGTGTAATTAAATGCGTTGAGAGAAAAATCTTTGTAATAAAACTTCGAATAATTAAATCGCTGGATTTTATCCTCTGCGAGATTCTGATAATACATGGCTTCATTATAAAACATACCTTTCTGGGTAACCTTCAACTTCAATTCGGCATCACCTTGAGGATGAACCTGTACATCGCAAATCGTTGTCCTGATACTTTCATCTGAAGCGTAAGCGGGCGTCCTGATTATTTTGCTAGCGGTTTTATCAACCCACAACGCATAACGATCATCTGTAAAAGTTCCAATATAAGCCGGCGGTAAATTTTGATTTGTACACTCAAACCATAGGGTGTCTCCTTGCAGCGGAACAGCAAGAAAAACATGGTTGAATTGGTTGCTGGGAAAATCATGGAGGATTTCAGGGGCATCTCCGCCAGCTTGCACCAGTACATGGTTGGAAGGAATTTGCAGGTATTCCAGCATTGCCCCCATATAATTTGTCAGCGCTTTACAATCCCCGTACCCGGTTCGTTCCACTTCATCAGAGGGAATCGTTTGGTATCCGCCAATACCAAGCTGGATTGAAATATACCGGGTTTTGCTTTGCATAAACTGGTACACCACTTTTGAAATCAGGACCGTGTCCTCGCCATATTCTTTCCAGAGCCCGTCAAGAAATGTTTTAGTAACTGTAGATAACGAATTTCTGTCTTTATTAATAACCCTGTACCATTCGCCAAAGCTTGCCCAATCATAAAAAGCACCACTAGTATTTTCCAGGCTGAAACTGAGTGGTGTAAGATGTACTTTTGGCTGCTCGGCAACAAACGCCTTATGGCTCGTATGTTTTTCAATTGCAGGTAAATTTTTTAGGGTCCATGTTACCGTTTGTAACTTAGCATTGTCAGAAATTGCGGGGGGATTTACGCCGTTTAGCTCTCTCGCACGGTATTTAAATGCGCGATAGCATTCAAGCGTCATTTCAGCGTTAATAATTTCTAAGTCATGCGTATACCGCGGTATCCATAACGGAAGACCGATAAAGCCGTTATAGGAACTTTCAACCTCAATTTCTATTGTAAATGGAAAGTTTCGGTATTGAGGATCAAGATAAAGACTTCTTGCGTCGGCTGTCTCGTAAGAAGGGTTTAACATGATATCCTGCGCATCGATCCTCGATAACCGTTTTACCTTTTTATTGCTCGCATCGAAAATGGTATAGTGCAGGCTCTTAATTTTTTTAAAAGTGTTATAATAATCTTGATATATAGCAAACCGGTAGCCAGTTTCATCCAGGATGCGGATCCTCATATATTCTTTAATGGTAAGATCATCGGGAGCCGGAATATACAGGTGCGTTCTCCACATTTCGACTACGGCTGACGTTTTACCTTTGCCATCGCAAATGAAACAAATCAGCAGCGTTAATGTAATCAGGAACTTTGTCATGTTTTCTTCTTATCAATCTGTATGCTTTCAGAGATCTTTCTGTTTACTTCAATAAAAAAATTCCTGAGCGTTGGATATTCCTGTTCATCAAAAATTTGTTTATCGATCTGAAGATTGCATCTAATACTAAGGACGCTATTGGTAATGCTGGACATGAATGAAAACTTAGCGCCTCCCGTGTCCGCAGTGATCACCATATCTTCGGGTGTTTTTCTTAGAATATAGCCATCAGGTACTTTAATGGTGACTATGATTGATCGCTTCTGGGGAAAGATAAAATCGACGGGGTAGTGCCTTTCCGCATGCTTAAATGGGTTAGCGATATCGTTAAAAATGAAAGGATTGATGATAACTTCATTTCCCAGATCCTGTACATAATCCGTATTTCGTAAACTCACTGTCCGCGTTTCGGTAGCTTTGAGCTTTGCTTTATCTACTGATATGGAACAGTTCTTAATTTGAAGATCCGTTGTGTTGGCTGTGACCGACCGGATATAGGCTTCTTCCGAACCTATTTCTTTAAAGTTTTTTATCCACTCCAGATAATTATAGTCTTCATGTGTATTGGTGACTTCCGCAATAAATTCGCCATCTATGTCGGGTTTCACCTGAATATATTGTCTCCTGGTATTTGCTTTGCCCAGACTGGTGTCGAGCCACCAACCTGCAGGTAGATCAATGACGTAAGCAGATATATTCCGGCACCGGACAGGTAACATACCCGGCACCAATTCCGGATCAGTAGCATCTAAAAAAAGATCCAGGCTATCCATCTTAACATAAGCGACAACATAGTTTAAACTTGTCAAGGAGGCACTGATCGGACTTAACAATCCATTGTCACGTGTGCTCATTACAACCGGGTAAGTGGTTATCCCTGCTTTTTGAAGCAACGCGATTAGCAGAAGGTTTACTTCCGCTGAATTTCCGGCATGGTTCTTTTTAAAATTAGCCCAGTAACCCTCAGTGGCAAACACGGTAGACCATCCGTTCCACTTGATGTTTTCCTGAATGTAATTATAGGCTGCTTGTGTTTTTCGATGAAGGGATTGCTTGCTATTTTTAATTTCAGATGCCTTTTCATTCAGAAAGGGTGCGTTATGAAGTACCACACCGAAATATTTGTAGTCCATTAGGTTGCTCGCGATCTTTTCCCAGGTTGACGAAATCTCTTTGTAATATCGGCCCGGAATTGAAAATTCCTGAATATCTATTTTGAAATGGGTCAGGTAATTTGAGTAGTGACACATATAAGGTTCTTCGACAAAGGCTGGCACGTTTGTGGCTATCCATTTATTACCTTTGTTACTGACGACTTGTGTGCCGAACATTGTTTTCTTAAACAGGAGGTTTGGTGTTTGATCCAAAACAAGTTCGTTGTACAGGACTGGTATTCTCTCCTGAAACCTCCATTCACGAGGTAGGCCGTAGAAGAAATACCTTAGGTCGATTATACAACCCACCTTCACACCAGGGAAAAAGATTTTATAAAGGTAATTGCCGTCAATAATTTCTTCCTTAAAAATATTATCATTCGTGAGAGGTGTTTCGTGGACTAGTCCATTTTCCAGGTTGTACGTAATTCCATTGATATCACTTTTAGATGTCGTCCGAATCTGGAAGTTAGCATACGAAGACCCCGCACTCTGTAATATTTTAATACGGATATGACGGGTAAACAAGTTGGTATTTCCTTCCAGGAACCCTTTGTCATAAAGGACTACTGCGTGCGCTGTCGAATCCTGCGCATACGTTTTCATCTTCAGGTCTTCGATCGGAACCCTCCCGTATTTTATTTTGTCTTGTGCCTGTGCGTGTATGAAGGACAATAACAAAAAGGCTATTAAATGCCTTTTGGACACGAACGCTATTTTTTTCATAGGAGGTATGATAAATGAGGGTATCATCAATGAAAATTTATTGAATATACCGATATGTTCAGAAAAAACTATCGGTTTCTTAGTGAGATGTATGGTTTTATAAAAAGTAGCGGAGTCTGTCCTAAATAGAACCGCCCTAAAAGAACCGCTTTTTTTTAGACAAGGTCACAGAATTCTGGGAAGATCTTGGTTTTTGATATTTTTCGAGATGTAGGTTATGTTAAGGCCTTGGGAAGGCACCTGAAGCAAATAAGAATGGCTAAATGCCTTTCTCAGGAAGAGCTTTACTACAAATGTGAGTTTCCGACAAGTCAAATCGAAAGGTTTGTAAGAGGAGATTGGAGTCCAACACTCAATAGGATTAAGATATTGGGGGAAGGGTTAGGATCGAGCGTCTAAATTAGTCGGTCATCCAAAGTGACGGGTCTCCTATCTATGATTTCAACAGAATCAAAGTCGGGATGACTTGGATTTATTAAGATGTTATAATCAGGAGAAGCCACAGAAGGAACCACCATTGCAAGTGAAGGTAGACCTAGTAACCAGGCTGTTCCCCATCGCTGCACGTTGTCATGGTAACCCTTCTTATTCCAATTTTCCGGAAGGTAAGCTTCAGCCACATGTACGATGGCCGCATCTGGAATTTCCGATTCCATCTACAATCCCGCCTTCGACCATGTTTCTTGCTGCATCAGGATTAATTACAATTCCAGCATAGACTTTTTCAATGACAGGTTTATTTGTATCTATTCGTAAATCAATAACTTCAGCTACATAGGTATTGTGGCAGAAATATGCGGCTACACCGCGCTTGATGTTTGATACAGGTTCATCCCATTTGGGCTTTTCGCGAACCAGTTTTAAGACGCCAATGTAACGATCTGGATCATAGTCATTGTCTTTTCCAGCCGGGCCATTCTTCGCCCTCTCAGTAATTCAATTCTGAAATCTATCGGATCTTTTCCTGCCATCTCTGCAAGTTCATCCAGAAATGATTGTTCAGCTCCAGCGATGAAATTTGATCTGGGCGCTCTAAACGCCCCGATGGTAATATTCGATCTGATCGAACTTTCTATTGTAGAAATCCTGTAATGATTCAATCTTTTCCATTGAACTAAGATACGAAACTTGAAGCGAGTAATGATTTGTTTAAACGGGCCGTCATCATGACTGGCAGTTTACGTTTTCAATTACAAAGGACCGCCGACATCCGATCTTTTCTAAACAAATTTCAAAGATATACATAAAGATTTCAAACAATTCGGCGGGTTAAGCGGAAAGTGCTGGCCTTTTGTAGGCTATCAATCCTTATCAAAAAATGACATGGTGTGAAATAATCCAACTTGAAGCGTATGGTTATTCTCAATTCTGTTTTTAGCGGTTCCGCTAACATCTAATGAGCGAAGTTGAACAAGTTGATACAAGTATCCTGCCTCAAGCTTCAGTTCTTGTGAAAGCGTGAATCCAATTGCTCCATATAGGCGATTCTGATCAAAAATATTGTAAGCGACTTGCCTACCAAAGTTTAAGAAAATTTCATCATAAACAGCAAGGTAGACAGGCTTCTCACCTTGGGTAATATTAATAGTAGCCTTCGCCATATACCGCATTCTATTCTCATACCTGCCATTTGAAAAGTTACCATTTGCCGCGTTACCCAACATTCGTTGTTCAAGTCGGTAACGATGACTTAGCTTTAACTTGCCAAGTGTTTGCGAGGTTAGAAGCTGCTCCCAGATACGGTGCTCAGGAAACGCGTTAGCTGTTGCAAATTCACCATATGGGTATGTTTGAATGAAAGCATAGCCGAATGTCACCCGATAATTCTTCGGGGAGTATACATCCACCCCCGTTCGTAACAGGAGCTGCTGGCTTTTTGCAAGTAAGTCGTTTCTCCTCCATTGTATTTCCGAATGCCAGCCGATTTTTTCAGAAACCATATGATTGCCATAGTACATCAACCACGTATTGAGGTTGATGGTATTCGCACGTGTTGTCTGAGCATTGGCTGCTGGCAACCAAACGAAGAGTGTACAGACAAGAATAAGTGTTTTCATCAATGGATTGAATGCATTACGGACCAACAAAATGCATAGAAAATTGCTACTCGCAAAAAATATAGTAAATTTTTTCCGTTGTCATTTTATTAGATGTTCCTTGATATAGGCATATCAGGAGTCGGTGCTATAGATGATTTATTTTTCTTGAAAACCGAGAGTCACATTATTTCATCAGATCGTGTCTTTGATGCAGCTTGACCTGGTATCAGAAGTTTCCTTTCTTCTTACCCACGTTCTGAAAAAAAAATCGTGCTGTTTCAATGGTTATAACGAGCTTTTTTGGTCGAAAAGTGCATCTTTTTTCTGATTTACCGTCTTTACTTCCCTCTCTTTTCCAAGCATAGCAAAGCCGGATGGCAGATTAGCTACGAGCAGGAATTACGAGTTTTTTTCTAAAGATGGTTGCTATCGCAGGGGCCAATACCGAAATCAATAGAAAAGTAAATTTCGTAATCGTTATGGAGCCTAACGAATTGGCTAGAAAGTTATGTCTGGTTGGAAATTCATCAAGTAAATAATAGACTACGCCATTTTCAAGCAAGTCACTTCCAAACCATATGAATGGAAGGGAATGTAGGGCCTGAATCCATCTGCGATTAATGAAGAGTTGCTGGGTTACAAAGCGAGACAGCAGAACCAGAAAAGTGAGCAGAGTCAACGGGAATATTATATCAATAGTGTGCGTAAATCGCTTGTACAACTGAATTCCTGTTTCCGGGAAATTGCCAATACGCGAGTACACTTCTGCACTTGAAAAAGAAGGCTTCTTGTCAAAGATTTCCAGACCACCTAAAGATTTCGCAACGGACTTTGCTGAGGCGGGCAATTCAAAAAAATGAGTGGCAGCAAACGCTACGGCCAATATCAGGAAAGATCCGATCACGAAGCTACTTGGAATTAGTTGCCTACGCGATTCTGATCGTGTGCTGGAAGGCTCAGTTTGTTCTTCTGGCCCGCTCGCCCTTGAAGACAATTTTCCCATTAGAAACCCTAAGAAGAAAATGGTAGGGATGTATAGAATGTGCTCGGTTGTCATTTGCAATTGTTTTAAATGTTATGCAAATCTCAATAGAACTATTGTAGGAATTATGGTATAGACCAACTTAGTATTTTATGGTATTAAATAGCTTGCTGAAGTTAGTTGCGTCTATATCGAGGTATGAAGCAATATATTTGTGCGGCACTTGCTGAAGTAAATGCGGGCTGCGATTGCAGAATGCTCTAAATCGTTCACTAATAGTCATTGCCCGGAGTTCCATGTATTGATTGAGAATTCCGGCCAGCAATCGCTCATTTATTTTTCTGAATAGGCGTTCAATTTGCTGCGATAGGTCGTAAATAGTTTGAAGGTCCTCATACTTCAGACACTCCATTTCACTGTCGGACAAGGAATTGAAGAAGTACTTTGAGGGAGACTGTGAAGAAAATGATCCTGGAATAGAGCAGATGTTTGGATGATAGGTAAAAGCAAGGACATGTGTTTTTGTATCCGTTTCGATGTGACACTCTGCACCCCAGTTTTAATAAAATATAATTCCTTCTGAATTTGCCCTGGAGTGACCAAATGCTCTCCCTTTACAAATGTCTTTGTACGTAATTTACTTGTCAGCAACTCATAGTCACTGTTGTTAATCGGATGAAACGACTTAAGAAAATCAAAGCGGTCCATAGTGCTCGGTACATTAGAATTTGTTCGCTTTAAGTTAAGCATTCTGGCATTAATAGATACAACAACAGTACTTACACTCATGAGTACTGCACCCATCGCAGGACGCAACATTATTCCGGCATTGTATAAAACGCCCGCAGCTAATGGAAGAGTAATCACATTGTAACCCGTAGCCCACACCAGATTGTGTATCATTTTTTTGTATGTAGCTTTTCCGAATAGTATCAGGTTTGCTACATCTTTCGGATTACTATTCACCAATACGATATCTGAAGTTTCTGCTGCGATCCTTAGTTCCGTTTATATTTTAAGGAAATGTGGAGTTTGAATGTGCTTTTGTTATGTCTCGTCACTCGCATAAATTTCTAAATTGTGATGTGCGTTGGTTTCTTTTTCTCAGCAATGGTATATAATGCAAGTACCCCGGATTCCTTTTTTACGGAAATTCCAATCTCTTCCTTCAAGAGAGTATTGTAACTTTCCAACTGAGCAGATTCGATCACTAGATTTGCCAGCCGAACCATTTGTTTCTCTTCTTGCGCCAAAACATTGCTGCAAGTAATCAATAGCCATCGTAACGTCATAATACATTTTGTTTTGTCGCAAGACCAGATAAAGTAAACGAACTTAAAACTACTTTCGGTATTGTTGATCAGTGACTTTCTCCATCCAATCAACAACTTTACCATTCAGTTGTT
>JBDSIM010000249.1:0-34722 GCA_039917935.1 Cyclobacteriaceae bacterium
ACAAGCGAAAGTGGATAAAACCGTGAATGAGCGCCAGCGGGCCCTGATAGAGAAGATAATTGATGAGGAATTAGAAAAGGCTGAAGCCGAGAATGATGAAAATTAATCATTCGTATTAGCAGGTTTACATGTTGAAACCTTTCTGAATGTCCAGGAAGGTTTTTTTATGCGCAACCTTGTACGGCTGATCTGCGTCGGAATTTTTCATCTTGATAAAAAGTTAGGTGGTTAAGAAATCTGCTACGAATACTGAGTATCGATTACCTGCATTCACTGATTACCCGATTACCGATCACCTGATCACCTGATTACCGATCCCCGATCAACCTACTACCATCATTCCATTGACGATCCTATCCCGTTAATCAGCAAGGCACTATACACATCGCCAAAGCCCAAATTTCATCTCGTGAAGGGCAGGAAGGCATGCCAAATTAATTAGCCGGTATCATCCACACCATGCATGATTTTTTCTTTTGCCTTTTACAATGGTGGCTGGCTTTTATTACGGAATGATAATAAATTGCAGCCTGCATGATACGGGTTTATACGATCAACAACGGCAAAATTGAACAGTACAAAAATCCTGCACTGGAGGATATTGTAAAGTATCGTAATACTATTTGGTTAGACCTCCAGACTCCGACGTCGCAGGAAAGAGAATTTGTGGAGAAAAATTTTAAAATCGAATTTTTTACCTCACAGGAAATTCAGGAGATCGAAAGCAGCTCGCGGTTTTTTGAGACGGAAGAGACCATCGAAATCAATCTCGGATTTGCTTCAACCGATGTTGAAATTTCCGTTCAAAATGTGACTTTCATCCTGAAAAGCAATATTTTATTTACTTACAGACAGGGGGATGTTAAAACATTCGCCGAAACGGTTCGCAGACTTAAAACGATGAACGCTGAAACCAAGGGTCATGGCCTGGATGTTTTTTTGGCAATCCTCGAAACCAGGATTGATGGTGATGCCGATTTGATTGAAAGTATAAACAGAAGAGTGAATCACGTGAGTAAATCATTGATCTCTCAAAAGTCTCTAAAGCAAGATCTTTTGCTTGGCATTGCGCAGTTACAGGAAAATGTCATGATACTTCACCAAACAATAACCGAAAAACAACGTGTTGTCAGCTCTTTGATAAGGATACCAGAGTTCAACAAGTTGGGAAATGAAAGACTTACCATCATCATACGTGACATTGCCTCATTGCTACAACATTCTCAGTTTAGTTCTCAGCGGCTCGAGTATTTGCAGAATACTTTTCTCGGCCTTGTTAATACGGAGCAGAACCAGGTAATCAAAATTTTTACGGTGGTCACCGTTGTGTTTATGCCCCCTACTTTAATTGCCAGTATTTACGGCATGAATTTCAAATTCATGCCGGAAGTCGAATGGCTGGTGGGATATCCTTTTGCGCTCGGACTTATGATTGCTTCTTCACTACTTTTTCTTTGGTATTTTAAATTAAAAAAATGGTTGTGAATTATTTTACCACTTTAGCCGTTGCAGACTAATCCTTTTTGATTTGCCCAAAAGACTGAAACATATCGCCGTTAGCGGAAATATTGGTTCCGGCAAAACTTCACTTACAGAAAAACTTGCGAAACATTACGGATGGCGGGCCATGTATGAGGCTGCGGACCAGAACCCTTATCTCCCGGATTTTTATGAAAATATGAGCCGCTGGGCTTTTCACCTTCAGATATATTTTTTAAACACCCGATTCCGCCAGGTAACTGAAATTCATTCAAGTAATGTCACTACCATTCAGGACCGAACGATCTATGAGGACGCATCTATCTTTGCCGCAAACCTTTATAAAAGTGGCCATATGCTGGAACGGGATTATCAGAGTTACCGGGAGATTTACAACTCCATGACCGCCTTTATTAAACCTCCTGACCTTCTGATTTATTTACAAGCAGATATCCCAAAACTGGTGGACCAGATTCAGAAACGTGGCAGAAAATATGAGGAAGCTATACGGATAGATTACCTAAAAAATCTCAATAAACACTATGAAGACTGGATTGGCGGTTACAATGAGGGCAAACTATTGACAATTAACGTAAACCAACTTGACTTTGTTGAAAAAACCGAGGACTTCTCTTTTATAGTAAATAAAATAGAGCTGGAGTTTCATAATCTTTTTGACTCGTAGTGTCACGAGTTTTACGATTGTTCGCTTCAGCGAATAAGAATCTCATTGCATTGCCCTTTGTTTCTCGAAAAAAGCATTTTGTATTAGTGAGTGATTGTATTCATTGAAAGAATGAACGAATCCATTACATCACTGATGTCATTTTTGCATTTGTCATCCAGGAATTTTCCATAGGTATTAACTTTTCCCCTCGCGCCCTGAATTAAAAGTTTGGATTTTTCAGGTATCCTGGATTGGATTAGAGTAGTCATAATCAAGTCCAAAGATTCAAATGCTTTTTCACCCAGGCCTGAGGCTACAATGAACGCACAGGGTTTGTGAGAAAATACGGTGGTAGAAACAGTCCACTCCAAGGCGTTTTTAAGGGATCCGGGAAGACTGAAAACATACTCCGGAGTGCAGATCAAAACGCCGTCTGCATTTTTGATGGGGTCAAGGAAGATGGCAACCAAAGGTTGTTTCAAATTGTCGGATAAGTCCGGGTTAAAATGCGGCAGCTGATCAATCTGATTGAAGATCTGAACCTCCAGTCTTTCACTATAGAGTTTGGCGATCGCCTTCAGTATTGATTCGTTGCTGGAGTTTTTCCTTGTGCTACCGGAAATTGCCAAAACCTTCTTTTTCATATCTTTCTGATTATGGGGCGAAGCTACTCCTTGCTTTTAATCAAAACCATAAAAATGAACAGATGTTAGTATCTTGGCAGCCAAAGATAATCCTTGATCGAGCTTTTTACTTTCGCTTTTACCGGCAGCGAATTCTTTATCTTCCTTACAGTGGCCATCTTAATCGGGATGTCAAAGACGGGCATCCACGGTGCAGGCATGATGGCGGTACCTTTGTTGGCCCTGCTTTTTGGGGGTCAGCTTTCCAGTGGTATTTTGCTTCCTATGCTTTGTCTCGCCGATGTCATTGGAGTATGGTATTACCACCGTCATGCATCGTGGTATCATCTGAAAAAACTTTTTCCCTGGGCAGCTTTGGGAACCGTGCTGGGAACCGTTGTAGGGGGGCGCATTGACGATGAAACCTTTAAGTTAGTAATGGCCATCATCATAGGGATCAGTGTAATTATTATGATCTGGCTGGAGCGTGGAAGCAAAAAAGAAGTTCCGGAATTAAAATGGTTTGCGGGCCTGACAGGTGTTGCTGGTGGATTCACTTCCATGATTGGAAACCTCGCCACTTCTGTAATGGCCATTTATTTTTTAACCATGCGCTTGCCGAAGAACGCTTTTATCGGAACCGCTGCGTGGTTTTTTTTAGTGATCAACTGGTTCAAAATTCCCTTCCATATTTTCAGCTGGAAAACCATTAATTGGAATACACTTTTACTCGACATTACGATGTTACCCTTCATTGCACTGGGCGCGTTCCTGGGAATTGTAAGTGTAAGAAAAATGGAGGATCGCGCGTACCGATGGTTTATCATTGGAATGACCATGGTGGCCGCCGTCTTTATGATCATCAGATGAGGGGGCTTCCCTTTGAAGTGAAACAAAATTGGTTCGTGGAGCGCGAAAATTTCAATTGCTCTTTGAAAGATTTCCTTACAGGTATATCATAAAGGGTGAATCAAAGTCATGGTGATTTCCTGTACGACATCAACAGTTGGGAGTGATACCAACACCATTATTAATACCATGATGCGTAAAGCATCCAGGCAGTTGCGGTATATCGCGGAATAATTGGTCATTAGACGACAAGTCATTAGAAACCAGAAAAATCCGGATTAAAAATTAATTAACAATTCCGTGGAGTCCCCCGGTGTGCAAAAGAAGAATAGTTGAACCCCGCTTAAAGGTTCCTGATTCGATTTCTTTCAATGCCCCCCAAACGAGTTTGCCCGTGTAAACCGGATCCAGCGGGAGGTCGTAAACAAGTTTCATTTCATCTATCAATAATAGAAGGTCGTTAGTAACTTTTGCGTATCCACCAAGGTGGTACGCGGTTAGTAAGGACCAATCAGGATACACCTGGGCTGAAAAATCGCGTATATGATTTATTATCTCAGTCTGAAGAAATTCTCCGTTTTTCAAAACGGAAATACCGATGATATTTTTCTTGCCATGAAATCCACAAATCAATCCGGCTATGGTTCCTCCTGTTCCTACCGGAAGACAGAGATAATCGAAATCTATTTTTGATAGTTCGCGTTCTGCAAACTCCGCACAACCTTTTACAGCAAGAATGTTTGAACCTCCTTCCGGAATTTCATAAAACCCGCCAAATTCCTGACGAAGTTTTTCGATGAACTCAGGTTCTGCTTTCCGCCTGTATTGTTCCCGCGATACATATTTGAATATCATGCCGCGATCTTTGGCAAATTGAAGTGTAGGGTTTAGCGGTAAAGTTTCTTCTCCTCTGATGATGCCAATCGATTTTAAATTAAGGGCGGATGCCGCTGCAGCAGTAGCGTAAAGGTGATTGGAAAAGGCGCCACCGAAAGTTAATAGTGTTAGTACCCCTCGGTCAGCTGCGGACGTTAGATTGTATTTTAGCTTCCACCATTTATTTCCGGAGACATATGGGTGATTCAGGTCTTCTCGTTTTACAAGCAATCTGACTCCTGCACTTTCAGCGGCTGGATGGGCAATTTCCTGAACGGGAGTTGGATTATAGGTGAGATTCTTCAGAGACTGGAAATTATAATGAAACTGATGCCAAACCAAGGTATTTTATTTTACCTAATAATATTAGGTAATTGCCTTTTCGGGACAGTCAATATGGAGGAGAATTATTTTAAAGGGCGTGGCGCCCAGATCAAGACCGGAAATAAGTTTTTAAAAGCGCAATACGTTTCCGATCATATAGAAGGGCTTGATGAGCCTTTATATTCCGCCCCCACCACCCAGGTTTTTCATGAAAACCCAAAAACGATTGTCAACAAGGTAACTAGTCCTGACCTTAACATGATGTATTCCATGAATCCATACCAGGGATGTGAACATGGTTGCATTTATTGCTACGCGAGAAACTCTCATGAATATTGGGGTTTCAATGCTGGCCTTGATTTTGAAAGCAAGATTATCGTTAAAGAAACGGCACCCTCCCTGCTTGAAAAATTTATTCTACATCCAAATTGGCAGCCTGTTCCTATTTCGGTTTCCGGAAATACAGATTGCTACCAGCCCCTTGAACGCAAGTTTGAGATTACCCGTAATATTTTAAAAGTGTTTGCCAGATATCGCCATCCACTGGGAATGATCACCAAGAACGGGCTGATACTAAGGGATATTGATTTACTTACTGATCTCGCGAAGGACAATCTTGTACATGTTTACATATCTATAACAACATTAGATGAAGATCTCAGAAGAATCATGGAACCGCGCACAGCAAGCGGGATAAAAAGGCTGCAAACTATTGAAGCATTGTCCAAAGCAGGTGTTCCTGTGGGCATTATGAATGCCCCCATTATACCAGGACTGAATCACCATGAGATACCGGTAATATTAAAAGCCGCCGCTGATCATGGCGCTCTCAGTGCGGGTATGACAGTGGTCAGATTAAATGGAACTATCGGAAGAATTTTTGAAGACTGGTTAAGGAAAAATTTCCCGGACCGATTTGATAAAGTATGGAATCAGATATGCACGATGCATGGAGGCAACGTGAATGATTCTCAATTTGGCAGACGCATGACTGGCGAGGGCAATTTTGCCGAATCGATCCATCAGCTTTTTAAAGTGTCAAAGAGAAAATATTTTCACAACCGTGCTATGCCAGCCATTGATTTAACAAAATTCAGGCGAGGAGGGAATTTGAGTTTATTTTCCGCCTGAGGCAGATTCTCTCTAATTTGTTTGGAGAATAATTGGAAGACCGGGTTTAACCACCCCCGTTTCGCCTTGGCGGCGGAACGTCCCCTCCTTGAGAAAGGAGGGGATTTTTTTAATTTAACACACACACATGACACTAGAGATATTCAACTTTTCGAATAGTGTTTAAAAAAGCTTACAATAGTTTCAATCCCCAGCGTAAAGTTTTTCACACCGTAATGCTCATTCGGTGAATGAATGGCATCAGTGTCAAGTCCAAACCCCATCAGTACTGTATCTAATCCAAGCTCTTTTTTAAATAAGGCGACAATCGGAATACTGCCTCCATCTCTGGTTGGGATTGGTGTTTTTCCCCACACGTCTTCAAAGGCTTTGCTGGCTGCTTTAAACGCGGATGAATTCGTGGGCGTGACGGCGGGTTCACCTCCATGGTGCGCCTTTACTTTTACTGTTACATAGTTGGGCGCAATGGACTGGAAGTGCCTGGTAAAGAGCGCTGTTATTTCTGAACTCTTCTGATCCGGAACGAGTCGCATCGAAATCTTTGCCTGAGCTTTTGAAGGAAGCACAGTTTTTGCCCCCTCCCCTGTGTAGCCACCCCAGATTCCGTTAACATCCAGCGTCGGTCTTATTCCTGTCCGCTCAACAGTAGTGTAACCTTTTTCTCCTGTTATCTCAGAAATGCCTAACTCCTTTTTATAATCATCCAGATTAAAGGGAGCCTGATTTATCGCCTTTCTGTCCGCCGCAGTTAATGTCGCGACATCATCATAAAAACCGGGGATAGTAACTTTACCATTTTGATCGTGCAGGGAGGCGATCATTTGACAAAGCACATTTACCGGATTGGCTACGGCCCCCCCATAGACACCTGAATGAAGATCGCGGTTAGGCCCGGTCACTTCAACTTCCATATAGCTTAAACCACGCAGCCCGATAGTAATGGAAGGGTGATCCAGTGAAATAAGTGCAGTATCTGAAATGAGAATGATGTCTGCTTTTAATTTAGTCTTGTTTTCTTTGACAAAGGTCCCCAGGTTATCGGACCCAACTTCCTCCTCACCTTCAACCATAAATTTTACATTGCAGGGCAGACTGCTATTTTTCATCATGGTTTCAAAAGCCTTCACGTGCATGTACACCTGTCCTTTATCATCACAGGACCCACGCGCAAAAATCTGATCATTTTTTATGACCGGTTCAAAGGGAGGAGAATCCCACAAATCAAGGGGGTCTGCTGGCTGAACATCATAGTGACCATAGACTAAAATGGTAGGCAGAGAAGGATCCATTATTTTTTCAGCGTAAACAATGGGATGTCCTTTTGTTTCACACAATTCAACTTTATCAACGCCCGCGGCGGCAAATTTTTCCTTGAGAAATTCAGCGGCTTTGCGCACATCACCTTTATGGCGGCTATCGGCGCTGATAGATGGGATTCTTAGCCATTCAAATAATTCGGTCAAAAAGCGATCTTTGTTTTTTGATATATATTCTTTTGTCATCCTTCTATTTTAAATAGTGCAAAACAGTTTGTCCACGCTGGTCCCTTGTTCGGTTCCTTTTCGACTCAGCGCATGGAGGAACCAAATGTCGGTCGTTTGTGATGAAAGCCCAAATATTTCAGATCCGGCCTCGGGTGGAAGGAGAACTATTTTTATGCTGATGCCAACTAGAATCCGTCGTCTTCTTTCTTTTTCTCATCTTTTTCCTCCTTCACCGGTCCTTCTTCCTTCACTGGTTCTGCTTCCTTCACCTCTTCTTCTTTCACTGGGTCTCCTTCTTTCACCTGGTTTTCTTCCTTGATTGCTTTCGCTTTTTTTCCTTTTTTCACTTTCTTCCCTTCGCCGTCTGCTTTCTTCTCCACCTTTTCTATCTTCTCTACCCTTTCTACATTTTCCGTATTGTCTTCAACGACGGAGGTGGCTTCTTGCAAACTATAGGGAACTTCGATCTCGAGATATTGCTTTCTGAAGCGGTTAATGAAAGACAATGTCTCCTCTTCACTTCCGGGAATAAAAGCCACTTCCCCGATTTTTGCCTTGCCCGCATTTGTCTTTTTAGTGATGATGCTATTAAAATTCTGGTTCGATGAATGGATTAACAAACGGTTATCTTCAAATCCAAAATAATACCAGGCCTCAGGGGAAGCTTTCATGAAGACGTGAAAGACAGGCGCCCCATCCACGGTTCTTTTGATTTCCATAAATCCTTCGAAGCCTCCATTGATATCATTCTTACCGATATTGGAGAAACCCAGATTACCTTCACTGTAAAACGCTTTGAATTTGGGAGACCATTTCAGGTTTACATTGGCGAACACCAAGGGCTTCGCCAGTTCAGGGATTGTTGCCAAAGAAACGTAACCCTGCAAACTTTTTGCTTCATATTCTTTCACTGCTCTTTCTCCGATGAGGTCGGCAATTTTATAAAGAAGGTCAGTCTGATCGCCCAACCCTTCGGCGGAGCCTTCGCTTTTGATAACCTCCTGGATATTGCGGGCCATGATGTCGAAGGCGGTGGATGGAATATCCGTTTCAACCATGACAAAAGAATTCATTTTTACTTCGTTGGTTTCAAAATTTCCAGACCCGATAGCCGTGGCTTTGAGGTTGAAATTTTTACTTCCGTTCAGAAGATTTACAGGTCCCTCAAATCGAATCTGGCTGGTTTCATCACTATAGGCGAACACCTTTCCAGAAAGCTTATTACCGGCCGCTTTTTCTGTATCTTCAATTTTATACTCTTTGCTTTCGGTATCATAGAATAATTTTCCACTAGGAGTGAAGAAATCCTCATCGTCCTCCGACTTTTTGGCATTGGCAAATGTTATGTAAAGATCATTATCGGATGCGCCAAAATGCAACCCTGCGGTTACACGCTTCCCGTCTTCGTTCACCGCTTTATCGAAATCGAGTACTACTTCCGTTTCATCACCGCTTTGAGTGTATTCGATCCATGAATTGTAATCTTTTATTTTCTTAATATCCAGTTTCACAAAACCATCCAGTTCCAGTGCCGGTCTTGTTGCATACATCGTCAAGTCTCCTTTGTAAAACATTCCTGCACCGAGTACCAGACTTTCTTTTTCTGTGACTGACCCTTTCGCAACTGTCTGCGTGGAGGCTACTGATTGTTTCCGATGTGATTTTTTCTGTCCTGGTTCCAGGGCAATCGGCTCCAGCCGGAAATCCGTCATTTTGATGGCAAACGTATCATTTAAAAAGTTTACATACTGATAGGTAGCGAATCCGGTAAACTCCTTTCGTGAGATAATATCCACTACCCCGTCGGTGAGCAAATGATATCCATTCAAGGTATCCACTACGATCGTGGTGTTTTTTAAAGTGCCTATCCGCGCATTTTGGTGAATGAGCACTTCATTATTTTCCGGTGTGATTTTAGCGTCTGCTACAATGATGTACGGGATTCCGCTCACCTTCAATTCCTGAGTTTTGAGATCGTATTCTGCTTTTTCCGCATTAAAGCGGAGGGAGTCCAGGTCTTTTCGCGTGGTGTAGAAATACGAATTTTCTATGGGCACATCTGGTGCCTTGCTCATGGTAATTTTCTTTGCCGCAAGGTCCCAGCGGGCTCTGGGAATAGATGTCTTGAATTGAGCGTAAGGGAATTCAATCGCTGCAGTGCCTTCAATTTCAGGACTTATATCGGCATAATTTTCTTGTAAACTGAATTTCAAACGGATATCATTTCCGGCAAGCAGGTTTTTTTCCGGATCATCTGATTTCATATTGAATCTGGCATGGCGGGCACCGAAATCTTTTCCGGCGAAGTTCATATCACGGGAAATTAACTCCGTTCCGCGAGTCTCCAGTTTCCCCGCTCCGCCCACGCCGTTTTTTGAAATGGTAACGATGCCTTGCAGTTGGGCAGTTGAATCATAAAAATTAAAAGGTGCCTTTAAATTTTTGAGTTGCATCTTATCCTCTTTAGGATACCATTTCATTTGGTAGTCTGGCAGGGAGGCTTGTGGAAAGAGAACAGCGCCAAACTGTTTTTCCATAATTTTAGCGCGGTTTCCTCTTGCAATAACGGAATCTGGATAAAAAATAAAGTCTCTGGATTGGACGGTGGCAGCCAGAAAATCGATTTGCCCCACCCCGCGGAGCCCGCGATTATTCAGGGTAATAACTCCTTTCATCAAACCATCGCCATTATAAAGTTGGTAACCTGAGGAAGTGGTAGCATGCTCAAATCCCAGCGATTTATCAGGCATGGTGTGTAAGGTTTCCTTGATACTGGGAAACATGCCGCTGGAAACAAATGTGCCTTCAAAGTTAATCGCCGCCGGGTCGGCATTGTTTAAACTGTCAAGGTTAAAGGGCGGCATCACAAAGAACATTGAGCGGTCATAAACACCCTCCAGCACTTCCTCCCTGTCGAAATAAATTACTCCTCCGGTTAGTGCGTCGAGTCGGGGGTAATTTGGAAGTTTTAATTTTCCTGACTTATTGCTTGCCTTGCTGATAAATAAGGTGCCTGATGAACTGGCGACGTCATCACCCAAACCTCCTGCAGCGGCCGCAGTAGAATCGGGGCCAACCAATGAATTATTTACTTTCCTTCTGATCTCCTGGCCTCTCGCATTCTTCTCCGTGATGAAGAAATTGATGGAATCGATTTTTTTGAGACTAATAAAGAAGCTGTCGTATTTAAGTGTGAACCCTTTTCCGCTTATTTCAAAATTTCCCGCCGTAATCGTACCGTCAAATTGAATATCACGATTTTTAAGTATGGTAATGACACTGCTATCCGGAATAATGTGAACGTTAAGCGAGTCACTCACATCGAATTCCTCCACTCCCCGCACCGTCATGTTTCTATTACTAAAATTGATGGTAGCGTTCGGATGGTTATCAATCACGCTGTGAATTTTCAGATTGTCATAATCCTCTTCTCCCTTGAAAGCTTTGTAAATGTCAATGGCTTTCTGTTTAACCTGCACAACGTCTGTTCTGCTGTTGTAATTCACCATGCCTTTCTGTTTCAAAAACTCGACACCTTGTTTTATTTCCAGGGGGTTCTTGTTTGCAAATTGAGCCAAATCACCCGTGTAGAATTCGCGCACACGTTTTTTCAAGGCATAATTTGCCACCAGAGCCAGGGGATGAAAACTAAAGGCAACCCCTTTCAAAAGTCGGTAATCCTCCGGATCGTAAAAGTCAACTGATTCAATGATCAGAGGAACGGTGTTCCTCGCGCCGTTAATCTGTACATCCAGACTATCGGTATAAAGATCCCAGGCGATAACATCAGCGGAGAAATCAATATTGAAGAAGGTAGAGGTATAGGGTGCATTCCGCATATCACCTTTGTCTTTCTGAAGCAATAATCTCTGCGTACTATCCGCTCCATAAATATACTTCAGCCTTACCAATTGATGGACAATCGAATCATTGCCCTGATGGATATTAACTTTTGTTTTTTCCGACCGGATACTACCAGGCTCAAAAATAAATTCGGTCGATTGCGCAGTAAACTTTTTCTGTCCTGCTTGATAAACTTCTATCAGCGAAGGATCCCCGGAAAAGGACGCACTGGAGATTTTATTACCGGTAAGTGAAAAACCGCCTTTATACTTCACGTTTTCATCAGCCAATGAAGTAATGATCAAATCACTTTGATAAGATTTAAAACGTGGAAAAGTTGACAGCGCGGAATCCTTACGGGATAAAGATTTATATTCAAAATTTCCGGGAACCAGACCAGGCGTTTTTCCTACATAATTTAGTTTGACAAAATCAGCTTTCAGATCCGGCTTCCTGACGTTGAAATTATACGTGGTCATTGCGCAGATAACGGAATCAGGATTCAGCCCTGCTGACGTCCAGTCAAACGTGCCGCCTTCGCCCACGAAAGTGTTATTAACTAATGACAGAATGCCCTTGGAATTCCGGAGAAAAACGGAATCGAAAGAAGTTACCAGGTTCAGGGTTACTTTGTCAAATCGAACGACGGGCCCTACGACCACGGGCTGGGGAGGCGGTATCATCCAGCTCGGCATGATCTCTTCCTGTTCTGTGAAGGTTTCGGTTTGATCTGGTAAAACTTCTTCGGTCGGCGGTGGCTCTACGGTGTCTATTTCAGACGGCGTTTCTGTAGTTACCGTATCGTTCCAGCTTGGAGGTGGCTCACTTGCGAGGTATTCAAAAGAATAGGCATCATCAGTTGCGTATAGTCTGAAAGATTTATCGTAATTCAAGGCATGATGTTCAAAGAAAGTCCTGGTACGTGCAAAGAAATTCTGTACCTCTGCCGGCTTTAAGTTTTCGATTACCTTCCCCGCTACTTTTAAATAACTGGCTAAGGTTTCGGAATCTGCCTTTTCAATGCTTACCGCGTTTACAATTGCACCGTAATAGTTAACAAAATGACTCTTCAGAGAGAATTTTTTTTTCCGCATCTGAAAACTTTGTTTCTTAATAATGATTTGCTGGTCAATAGCAAGACCGCTCCATATGGAAAAAAAACCGGCCCCTACCACAGACGCATCGAGGCTGCGGGTGTTTTCGAGCGCGACCCTCACGCTATCTTCAAAACTAACAGGCACGGCCATCCTGTCCCCCTGGGCCCTGCAAAAGCCCACTGAGGATATTATCAGAGCAAATAGGATGAAAACCTGTCTCACTTAAACAAACCTTGAATTTCGGAAATAATGATCAAATAAACTAAGCGTCCTTTAGTAAACGTGTAAATCAAAAAGTTATGTTAATTATCAGCCAATTAATGTTTGGCCCTGTTGACTAAAAAAAGAATAATAGAAATCAAAATACTTATCAGAATACTGGTAGTGATGGGAAAAAACATCTTAAAATTCCCACGGTCGATAACGATATCTCCCGGCAATTTTCCTAAGAAAGGAAGTTTGTGGGAAAATTGAAGGAGAATTCCGGCAACGATTATTATAATCCCGGCTACTATTAATATTTTTCCCATTATCAAAATTACGCAGAGGGTTTCCGCCTATGACTAACAAAGGTAAATTGTTTTTGATTCCAGTAGTCATCTCAGAGAACACGCACGATGAGGTGATCCCTCCGCAAATCAGAAAGAACCTGTTAGCGGTTCGACACTTTCTGGCTGAAGATATTCGCACGGCAAGAAGATTTTTGAGCAGCCTTAAAATCTATCAGAAAATTGAATCCTTAAATTTTTCCGTATTGAATAAGGACACAAAATTTGAAGACATGGATGGTTTATTCGATCCCATCATGCAAGGTTTTGATGTAGGTGTGCTGTCAGAATCGGGTTGCCCCGGCATTGCCGATCCTGGTGCTTTGGCGGCCCGGTTTGCCCATCAGCATGACATACGTGTCATTCCCCTGGTGGGACCTTCCTCAATTGTGCTGTCTTTAATGGCATCAGGACTGAATGGGCAACATTTTGCCTTTCACGGTTATCTCCCCATTGATGGGAAGGAGGCGGGCAAAGCCATACGGGAGCTTGAAAAAGCGTCCAGAGCGAAAAATCAAACGCAAATTTTTATTGAGACACCCTTTCGCAACAATGCTGTGTTCAGCAATCTTTTGAAAAATCTTCACGGTCAGACAGAACTTTGTATTGCCCTCGACATAACCGGTCAAAAAGAATTTATACTCACTAAATCAGTCGATAACTGGCGTTTGAAAAGTTTTGAATTGCCCAAATGCCCGGCGGTTTTTTTATTTCTTGCCCGGCCCTGAGTATTCCGTTTTTTGATTTCAGCAATTCATCTAAATTTGCGCGATCTTATTTTTTTAAAAAACACATAATATGCCCTATTTATTCACCTCAGAATCCGTGTCTGAGGGCCATCCTGATAAAGTTGCTGATCAGATTTCGGACGCGCTTATTGATTATTTCCTCGCATATGACCCCAATTCAAAAGTTGCCTGTGAAACGCTGGTTACTACCGGTCAGGTATTTTTAGCCGGGGAAGTTAAATCTGAAGCTTATCTGGATGTTCAGGATATCGCGAGAGAAGTGATCCGTAAAATAGGATATACAAAGAGCGAGTATATGTTTGAAGCGGATTCCTGCGGTATACTTTCCGCCATTCATGAGCAATCTGCAGACATTAACCAGGGCGTGGAGCGCAAGAAAAAAGAAGATCAGGGGGCAGGTGATCAGGGAATGATGTTCGGTTATGCAACCAATGAAACCGATAATTTTATGCCCCTGCCGCTTGAGATTGCCCACTCACTTTTACGCGAGCTCGCGGCGATACGCAAGGACGAGAAAGTAATGAAGTATTTGCGCCCCGATGCCAAATCACAAGTCACTATCGAGTATAGCGATGATAACCGGCCGGTGCGCATTGACACCATCGTGATTTCGACTCAGCACGATGATTTTGGCAAGGACGCAGCCATGCTTAAACAAATACGCGAAGATATCATCAGGGTAGTTATTCCAAGGGTAAAGAAAAAACTTCCTTCAAGAGTTCAAAAAATGTTTAGCAAGGATATCAAGTATCATATAAACCCCACCGGTAAATTTGTCATTGGTGGCCCTCATGGTGATACCGGATTGACTGGCCGGAAAATTATCGTGGATACGTACGGAGGAAAAGGCGCTCACGGTGGCGGGGCTTTTTCTGGAAAGGATCCGTCAAAGGTGGATAGATCTGCAGCTTATGCTACCCGGCATATTGCAAAAAATTTAGTGGCCGCAGGATTATGCGATGAAGTATTGGTTCAGGTTGCGTATGCTATTGGCGTAGCTAAGCCGGTGGGATTGTATGTCAATACATTTGGGACTTCGAAAGTGAAATTAAATGATGGTGAAATAGCCAAACAGGTAGAGCGAATTTTTGATATGCGCCCTTATTTTATTGAGCAACGTTTCAATTTAAGAACGCCTATATATTCTGAAACTGCCGCTTATGGCCACATGGGTCGTGAACCCAAAGTCGTTGAGAAGGTTTTTAACAAGGGAAAAAAGAATGAAAAGAAAATCAAAGTCGAATTGTTTCCGTGGGAAAAAATCGATCACGTCGATCAGGTAAAGAAAGCATTTGGATTACAATAAACAGAAAGGGCTCCCAACGGGAGCCCTTTCATTTAAGATATTATTGCAGGCCGTTTCTTGAGCTTCATTTTAGTTTTTAATTTTTTTAACTGCGTTCGCAAAGCATTGGTGGCCACATCGGCGGCGGCCTCAAAAGAACGCGCCTTTTCTATGGCGAATAATTGCGTGCCCGGTACCTTTAATTTAATCTCTACCGTTTTATTTTCAATACCTTCATTGTTTATGCGGAGGAAAACTTCTCCATCCACCATGCGGTCGTAGAAGGTTTCCAGTTTGTTTATTTTTTTGCGGATAAATTCAACGAGCTTACGGTCAGCATTAAAGTGGATTGAGTGAACTTGAAGCTTCATGATGAAAAAATTTAAGTTGTACATGTAACGTTCCGGATTTTTTTTAACCGCCGGGAGTCATTTTTGAGTTTAATCCTTGCTATGCTTTGGGGTGCGCCTGTTCAAAAACTTTTTTCAATTTTTCCATAGAATTATGCGTGTATACCTGAGTGGCCGCCAGACTGGTATGCCCCAGCAAATCCTTTACGGCATTTAATTCCGCTCCCTTATTCAGAAGATGGGTGGCGTAAGTATGTCGCAAAACATGAGGACTGCGTTTTTCCAGGGTTGTATATCGCGTGAGGTGATCGTTGACTGTTCTGTAAATCATCATGGGGTAGCAGGATTCACCGGTAGCCGTAACGAAAAAATTTCCATGATCCTTCATGTGAACATCCCGGCTTCGTAATATCCGATACTTTTCTATCAAGGATACGAGACTGGATGTGAATGGGATTACCCTTTCTTTGTTTCTTTTCCCTAAAACTTTGATGGTTCTGTTCAGCAGGTCGATGGATTTTTCCTGCAAGAAGATGAGCTCCGAAAGGCGTATACCCGTTCCATAAAAAAGCTCCAGTATCAACTTGTCCCGGCAACCCTCAAAAGTTTCTGGAAATGTTTGATTGTCAAGTAAATTTACCATGTCTCCTTCTTTTACAAAGCCAGGCAATTTCTTTTTACTCTTGAGCACTTTTATTTTAATCATCGGGTCTTTGGTGATTACCTCCTGACGTAATAAAAACTTATAAAAGCTTCGCAGGCAGGCAATCTTCCGGTTAACAGAGGGGGCCTGCATTCCGGATTTTACCAATTGCACAATCCAGGAACGCACCATGCTGTAGTCTGCGGAGGCCACTTCAGCGTTAACGGATTTTGTTTGAAGAAATTGGTGAAATTGATTCAAATCGTTTTGATAAGCCAATACGGTGTTGGGACTTGCTCTTTTTTCGTATTGAAGATGCTTCAGAAAAGAATCTATCATGCCTTGCCACTTGCCAAAATCTATCATACAAGGTAAAAAAATAATCCCCTAAAGGTGAGCCTCAAGGGGATTTAAATTTAAACAGTATGTAAAATCCTCATGCAAAGGGTTGCATAAGAACGTATAACCAAAAACAAGAATCTAGCTGTTTTCCAACAACCTTTGTTGCTCTCTGTAAGCGGCTTTAATAATTTCAGTTCTCCGTCTGACGGAAGGCTTTTCAAAAGCGGTGCGCGCACGCAACTCTTTTAGTACGCCAGTCTTTTCGAACTTCTTCTTAAAGCGCTTTAATGCCTTGTCAATCGATTCGTTTTCTTTAATACTAACAATGATCATAGTTCTTAATTAGGGCTGCAAATATAACGAAAGGGCTTAATGATGCAAAATTATTTCAAAATAGCTCTGGAAATAACCAATTTTTGAATTTCTGAGGTTCCCTCTCCTATGGTGCAGAGCTTTGCGTCTCTGTAATATTTTTCAGCCGGAAAATCTTTGGTATAGCCATATCCCCCAAATATCTGCACGCCTTCGTTGGCAACTTCTACGGCAATCTCGGAAGCGTAAAGTTTGGCCATGGCTGATTCCTTATTCACATCAAACCCCTTATTTTTCAGATAACCAGCCCGATAAGTCAGAAGTTTGGCTGCTTCAATTTTCGTGGCCATATCAGCAAGCTTAAACGCGATTCCCTGAAATTTGGAAATTGGTTGATTAAACTGATGGCGTTCCTTTGAATAGCGCAAGGCTGCTTCAAACGCACCCATGGCAATTCCAAGGCTTAACGAGGCTATTGAAATTCTTCCACCGTCCAGTACTTTCATCGCTTGAATAAATCCGTCTCCTTCCGCACCGAGCATTTGAGATTTGTGAATCCGGCAATCTGAAAAAATTAATTCTGCTGTTTCAGACGCGCGCATTCCCATTTTGTTTTCCTTTTTTCCGGAGGAAAAACCTGGCGTACCCTTTTCAATAACAAAGGCGGAGATACCATGGGAATCTCCTACTGATCCTGTCCTTACGATGACAACGGAAACATGCCCCGATTTGCCGTGGGTAATAAAATTTTTAGCCCCGTTAATGACATAGTGATTACCATCCTTTACAGCGACTGTACGCATATTGCCTGCATCCGATCCTGTGTTCGGTTCGGTAAGGCCCCATGCACCGATCCATTGCCCGCTGGCCAGCTTAGGCAGAAAATGACGTTTTTGCTCGTCGTTGCCAAAAGTGAGAATATGGTTGGTACAAAGTGAATTATGGGCGGCCATGGAGAGCCCGATGGAACCGTCAATTTTTGACAATTCTGCTATGGCTGTAATGTATTCAAGGTACCCAAAGCCAGCACCGCCGTATTCCTGGGGAACTAAAACACCCATTAACCCGAGGTCTCCCAACTGATGAAAGAGGTGTAAGGGGAATTCCTGGGTCTCATCCCACTCCATCATTTTAGGCTTGATATGCCTTGAGCCGAAATCTCGGACCATTTCGGCAATCATTTTTTGATTTTCGGTCTCTTCAAAGTTTACCTCAGGTAAATTTTCAGCAATTTCACTCATTTTTATTTATAATTAGGGGAATAAAGGTAACCAATAAGACTGTGCCCGGCAAACGAATGTTTGTATGGTAAATAATTGCTGGTACAATTTTTTTGGCGGGTAAATATATAAACACCTAACAAATTGCACCTTTGCAAAAATTTAACGCCTGAAATACATAAACTAAAAACATGAAAATTGCTGTTGTTGGAACTGGTTACGTTGGTCTGGTAACCGAACTTGTTTTGCCGAAACCGGAAATACGGTTACGTGTATTGATATTGACCTGGAAAAAATAAACAAACTACAAAACGGAAAAATCACTATTTACGAACCGGGCCTGGAGCAATTATTTGAAAGGAACATCAAGCAGGATCGCTTGATGTTTACCAATGATCTGGCTGAAGGCATTAAAGAGGCTGGCGTCATATTTCTGGCACTGCCTACTCCTCCCGGAGAAGACGGTTCAGCCGATCTTAAATACATTCTTAAGGTTGCTGACGACCTTGGTCCGTTATTATCGGATTACACAGTCATAGTTGATAAAAGTACGGTTCCCGTCGGAACAGCTGACAAAGTACGGGCGAGAATTCAAAAGCATGCTAAGGTTGAATTTGACGTCGTCTCAAATCCCGAATTCCTGCGGGAAGGAGTGGCCGTAGAAGATTTTATGAAACCTGAAAGGGTAGTCATAGGCACCAGTTCCCAACGCGCAAGAAAGCTGATGGAAACTTTATATTCCCCCTACGTGCGGCAAGGTAATCCCCTTGTTTTTATGGATGAGCGTTCAGCTGAACTCACCAAGTATGCAGCCAATTCTTTTCTCGCCACCAAGATAAGTTTCATGAATGAAGTCGCCAATCTGTGTGAACTTCTCGGTGCGGATGTTGATGCAGTAAGAAAGGGTATCGGCACGGATAGCCGTATCGGAAAAAGATTTTTATTTCCCGGAATTGGCTACGGCGGAAGTTGTTTCCCCAAGGATGTACAGGCATTGGCCAAATCTGCCTCTGATGCTAAATATGAATTCAGAATTCTGAAAGCGGTAATGGATGTTAATACTTTTCAGAAAACAAAATTGCTATCGCGTATCCGGGAATATTTTAAAGGAAATCTGAAGGGAAAAACAATTGCGTTCTGGGGGCTCGCCTTTAAACCTCACACCGATGATATCCGCGAAGCACCCGCATTACACAATATTGAAGAACTATTGAAAGATGGCGCAATTATCCGTGCACATGATCCGGAAGCCATGGATAATGTAAAGAAAATCTTTGGCGACAAAATAAAATATTTTGAGAACCCGTATGATGCAGCGGAAGGTGCTGATGCCATTTTTATCGCGACAGAATGGCCTGAGTTCAGAACTCCTGACTTTGATAAACTCTCCGCTACCATTAAAGGCAAAGTAATTTTTGACGGTAGAAATGTGTATGAATTGGATATCATGAAGGAACAGGGATACCAATATTTCAGCATCGGCAGGGAGGTGGTTCATGGCTAAGGAACGGGTCTTGATTACCGGAGGTGCTGGGTTTCTCGGATCTCACCTTTGCGAAAGATTTCTGAAAGAAGGGTTCCATGTCATTGCGATGGACAACCTGATTACAGGAGATCTCAAAAATATTGAACACCTTTTCAAAGGTGGTGATTTTGAATTCTACCATCACGATGTGTCATCTTTTGTGCACGTTCCGGGAGAGCTGAAGTATATTTTACATTTTGCATCCCCGGCCAGCCCTATTGATTATTTAAAAATTCCGATCCAGACACTAAAGGTCGGATCGCTGGGCACCCATCATTTGTTGGGGTTAGCCCGGGCAAAAAAAGCGCGTATTCTGGTGGCATCGACCTCCGAGGTGTACGGTGATCCGCTGGTCCATCCGCAGACAGAAGAATACTATGGAAATGTAAATCCGATTGGTCCAAGGGGTGTGTATGACGAGGCCAAACGTTTTCAGGAAGCCATTACGATGGCTTACCACACTTATCACAATGTCGATACAAGGATTGTCCGGATCTTTAACACCTATGGTCCGCGTATGCGCCTGAACGATGGCAGAGTATTACCCGCATTCATAGGTCAGGCCCTGAGAGGTGAAGACCTCACCGTATTTGGTGACGGATCTCAAACACGGTCTTTTTGCTATGTGGATGACGAAGTGGAAGGTATCTACCGACTCCTGATGTCAGATTATCATCTGCCAGTGAACATTGGCAATCCGGATGAAATCACTATCCGCGATTTTGCGGAAGAAATCGTAAAATTGACGGGTACGAAACAAAAGATCATTTACAACCCCCTTCCTAAGGATGATCCCAGGCAAAGACAGCCAAACATCACAAAGGCAAGGCAACTGCTGGGCTGGGAGCCAAAAATCTCCCGTGCAGATGGTTTGAAAATTACGTACGAATATTTTAAGTCTTTACCGCGGGAAGTATTGTACGAAAGGGAACACAAAAATTTTGAGAAGTATATCCGTTAAACCAAGTTCACGCGGGTTTTAAATCTTACTGCAATGACTTCAAAAAACATTATAATCACCGGAGGGGCTGGCTTTATTGGCTCTCACGTCGTCAGATTGATGGTTAATAAATATAAAAAGTACCAGATAATCAATCTGGATAAACTCACCTACGCGGGCAATCTTGAAAATCTGAAAGATGTCGAGCAGGCGCCGAATTATCATTTTGAAAAAGGAGATATCCTAGACATTGAATTTTTATTTCAATTATTCAAAAAATATGACGTAGACGGGGTAATTCATTTAGCGGCCGAATCACATGTTGACCGTTCTCTACACAATCCGGCTGAGTTTGCTAACACTAATATCATCGGAACATTAAATCTCCTTAGCGCCGCACAGGCAGCCTGGAATAATAACTTTAATAAAAAAGTTTTCTACCACGTTTCCACCGATGAAGTGTATGGCTCGGCTGAACAGGGTGAATATTTTACCGAGGCGACAAACATTGACCCGCGGTCACCGTATTCTGCGTCGAAAGCAGGGAGCGATCATTTCGTCAGCGCGTTTCACCATAGCTTTGGATTGCCCACCGTGATCAGCCGTTGTTCCAACAATTATGGCCCTTTCCATTTTCCGGAAAAGCTGATACCCCTCATGATCAATAACATCATCAACCATAAACCACTTCCGGTATACGGCAAAGGTGAGAATATCAGAGACTGGTTGTATGTTGAAGATCACGCGAGAGCCATTGACACCATCTTCCACAATGGAAAACCCGGTGAGGTGTACAACATTGGCGGGAACAATGAATGGAAAAACATAGACCTTATCAAGCTACTTTGCGGCATTATGGATAAAAAGCTTAACCGTGAGGATGGCACATCCGAAAAGTTGATCTCTTACGTGAAAGACCGGTTGGGCCATGATCTGAGATATGCAATTGATGCCTCTAAATTAACCGCCGAAACTGGCTGGAGGCCTGAAACCTCTTTTGAAGTGGGTTTAGAGAAAACCGTCGATTGGTATTTAACCAATCAGGAGTGGCTAAAACATGTTACATCGGGACAATACCTGCAATACTACACAAAGATGTATCAGACCGAAAACACGCATGGATAGATGTCGTCAGTGGTTAGTGTGAGTGGTGAGACCCATCCTTCGCTGAAGCTACGCGGACAAAGTCTGATTGCGCACGTTGAGCTCTACGCTTTGTGAATTCAGGGTATCAGGTTAGCCAATGATTACCACGGGTGAGATGACAAAGGATTCTAAATGAAATTAACGCGGCATCGAACGCTTTCATCCGGAAAGGAAACTGATTTACCGGGAGTGGCTTATGATTAAACGCCAAGCTTTAAACTAAACTATGAAAGGAATTATACTTGCCGGCGGATCCGGAACGCGACTATATCCGCTCACGCTTGCTGTCAGCAAGCAATTGATGCCATTGTATGATAAGCCGATGATTTATTATCCGTTGTCGGTATTGATGATGGCTGGGATCAATGAAATTCTCATTATATCCACACCCCATGACATGCCCATGTTTAAAAAGCTACTGGGTGATGGAAAAAATCTTGGCTGTAATTTTCAATATGAAATCCAGCCCCGGCCCGATGGCCTGGCTCAGGCTTTCGTCATCGGAGAAAAATTTATTGGTCGGGATAAGGTTGCTCTGATCCTGGGTGACAATATTTTTTACGGTTCCGGACTAAAAACTTTATTGGAAAACAACGTAGACCCTGATGGCGGCGTAGTCTTCGCCTATCACGTGACCGACCCGGAGCGCTATGGTGTCGTTGAATTTGATAAAAACCAAAAAGCCATATCCATTGAAGAAAAACCTGCGCATCCAAAATCAAACTATGCTGTTCCAGGATTATACTTTTACGACAATGAAGTAGTGGCCATTGCAAAATCTATTAAGCCAAGTCCCCGCGGAGAACTGGAGATCACGGATGTGAACAATGTCTATCTCAAAAAAGGAAAGCTGAAGGTAGCTGCCATGAGCCGGGGTACGGCGTGGCTGGACACCGGAACTTTTGATTCGCTTATGCAGGCCTCGAATTTTGTCCAGGTAATCGAGCAGCGTCAGGGATTAAAGGTTGGCTGTATTGAAGAGGTAGCCTTCCGACGTGGTTTTATTACGAAAGACCAATTGCTAGACCTGGCTAAACCGCTGGAGAAAAGTGGTTATGGTGTCTATTTAAAAAATCTTCCGGAATATATTTAAAAAGCTGCGGGCTTCATCCTGCCGCAGGTTCTCAACAGCTGGTAGCGATCAGCCCGAAACTTTTTATTGCTCATAATAAATAACATTCAACACAGTAGTGCCCACGATATCCAGCATCTCTTTGCTGATCAGATCCAGGTTATCTTTCTGGCGATGGTGGAAATCTCCGAAATAACCGATGCCAGGTTCGTAATGAACAATGTTGATCATGGGAATTTTGGCGACGCTATTCACAAATAAATGATCGTCGGTTATATCCATCTGAGTTTTTTTCACAAAAACATGAGAAAAGCCCAGGCGTTGGGCATGGTTCCAAACCTTTTCGACGATGCTGGGCGCGAATTTCATGGAGTGACCTTCCCTATGAAACTGAGCATTGCGGGCCCCCACCATATCAAGCAGTATTCCGTAATATGCGGAGTAATTCGATTGGTGCTTGTTTTTAGCCCAATATTGAGAACCCAGACACCACCATTCCTTTTGGCCTTCGGGCAACGTATGGGTGTTTTGCTCACCTTCCCTCTCCCCCCAATCTTCTCCATCAAATAAAATAATATCCACCCCTGCTTCAGGCGGGGGACCATTGTGGATTGCCCGAGCTATTTCCAGTAATACAGCTACTCCGCTGGCGCCATCATTGGCCCCGGTGAAAGTAGCCGTTGGCTTTTCGGGGTCTTTATCCGAAAAAGGTCGCGTATCCCAGTGGGCGGCTAATAAGATCCTTTTTGACTTTTCGGGGTTGAAGCCGGCGATGATATTCGTCAACTTCAGCATCTGCCCATCATACGACCGGGCTTCAAATTCCTGTAAGGTAATCCGGGCACCGTAGCTTTTTAATGTTGTCGTAAGGAAATCCGCAGCCTGCCGGTGAGATAGCGTATTCGGAATACGCGGTCCGAATTCAACTTGTTTTTCCACGAAATGATAAGCCGAATCGGCAATAAATACGGGAACCTGAATATTTTTTTCTGATTTTTCCTCCCCGGAAATTGATTTTTTGTCGCGATCACCCTGACAGGAAACCATCAAAAACAGACTAATCAGAACAAAAGCACTTACTTTCATAGGTTATCTTCCAGCTTAATTAACACAATATTTTGCAGGAAAGTTAAAAAGTTATAATTTTGCGCAGCTTTCTGAGAAAAATTTAGAGGGGACAGACAGTCCCCTCTTTGTTTATATAATATTTTTGATGGATCAGGTCGAGGAAATCCGAAATCTTGCCGCGATGAATTTGTCACCTGATAAATTCGTAGTTGAAATATTGATTCCCGGAAAGAAAATTCCGAAAAGGGTCATGATCCTTATTGATGGCGACAACGGGATAACCATTGATGATTGTGCTGAGCTGAGTCGTAAGGTTTCAAAAGAATTAGATGAGCGGGCTTTGTTTGGGGATGAAAATTATATGCTGGAGGTTTCTACCCCGGGCCTTGATCATCCTTTAAAACTTAAGCGTCAGTATTATAAAAACATCGGCCGTGGGTTGAGGATTAAAAGACAGGAGAACCTTACGGAGGGTAAATTGACCGATGTGACAGAAGATGGAATTGTGCTTGTTCAGGAGGTCGGGACAGGTAAGAAAAAGGAAACTATGAGGATCGAAATCCCCTTTTCGGAAATTGATAAAGCGTTTGTGTTGGTATCGTTTAAATAATTTTTACTATGGATATTTCAACTTTAATAGAATCGTTTGCTGAATTCGCCAAGCAAAAAAATATTGACAGGCCTACGATGATCCGTATTCTGGAAGATGTATTCCGGAATATGATTAAAAAGAAATACGGCATGGACGAAAACGGAAAAATCCTTTCGACCGATAATTTCGATATCATTATCAATGCAGATAAGGGTGATCTGGAAATTTACCGCATTCGCGAAATTGTTGAAAACGAATCTGAGGATATCTGGGATCACGATAAAATAAGCCTGACGGAAGCCAGAAAAATTGAACCTGATTTTGAAGTCGGAGAGGAAGTTTCCGAGCAGGTAGATATTGAGGAATTCGGAAGGAGGGCTGTTACTACTGCGCGACAGACCTTAATGCAAAAGGTTAAAGATCTTGAAAAAGATATTCAGTATCAGAAATACAAAGACATTGTTGGGGAGATTATCACTGGTGAAGTGTATCAGGTTCTAAGCAAAGAGGTTTTGTTGATCGATGCTGAAGGGAATGAGATATCTATACCAAGAGGCGAGCAAATACAGAAAGATCGTTATCGGAAGGGTGAAAATGTGAGGGCCATTGTTCACAAGGTCGAGATGGTAAATGCAAACCCAAAAATCATTCTATCCAGAACGTCTCCCGTTTTTCTGGAACGGTTATTTGAACAGGAAGTTCCCGAAGTTTACGACGGTCTGATCACCATCAAAAAAGTTGTTCGTGAACCAGGCGAACGGGCAAAAGTAGCTGTGGAATCATACGATGATCGCATTGATCCTGTTGGAGCCTGCGTGGGTATGAAAGGTTCGCGTATTCACGCTATCGTACGCGAGTTGCAGAACGAAAATATTGACGTTATCAATTTCACCGAAAACCTGGAATTGTATATTCAGCGTGCATTAAGCCCGGCGAAAATTACTTCTATAAAAATTGATAAGGACAGCGGTCGCGTATCCGTTTATCTGAAGCCGGATCAGGTTTCACTGGCCATTGGTAAAGGGGGCCTCAATATAAAATTAGCAAGCCGTTTAGTCGGTTATGAAATCGATGTATTCAGAGAACTTGCGGAAGGTCAGCAGGATGAAGATGTCGACCTGGATGAATTTTCAGATGAAATTGAAAGTTGGGTGTTGGACGAGCTTAAACGCATTGGATTAGATACTGCCAAAAGCGTCCTTAACCTGAATAAAGAGGAGCTCGTTCGAAGGACTGACCTGGAAGAGGAAACAGTTGAAAGCGTTTTAGGTGTTCTTAAGAAGGAATTTGAATAATAATTCAGGATCAAACAAAGAAATTACAAAATCATAAGGGATATTTGAGCATGGCAGAAGAAAAGATGATACGGTTAGGGCAGGCCTCGCGGAAGCTAAACGTTGGACATAACACCATTTTGGAGTTTTTGTCCAAAAAAGGCTTTACCGTTGAAAACAACCCGAATGCCAAACTCACTGGTGAGCAATACGCAATGCTCTCGAAAGAATATGCCTCATCGGCTTCTGAAAAACTTGAGGCGTCTGGTTTAACCATAGGAACCAAGCACGTTGAAAATATAGCTTCAGAGCGCGAAAAAGAAGTATCTAAGAAACGGATTGACGAGGAAGAAAGCATCCTGATAAAAAATCTTGGTTCTAAAGACTTAAAAGGAAAAGAAGAGGTAAAAGCCGACAAAGTTGAACGGGAAAAACCGAAGCTTGAAGGCATAAAAGTTGTTGGTAAGATTGAACTTGAAAAGAAAGCACCGGTGAAGACAGAGGAAATACTTTCGCCTCCGGTTCCCGATCCGGTTCCTGTTGTTGCTGCTCCCGAAGTCGTTGCTCCGCCGCCACCCGTAAAAGTATCTGCGCCCATTCCAGAAATTATAGCCGAAAAGCAACCTGAACCTCAGGAATTAATCAAAGCAAAGGCCGATAAATTAAAAGGGCTGAAGGTTGTTGATAAGATAGAATTGCCAGTCGAAAAAGAAAAGAAAAAAGATACACCTCCTGTAGCCTCATCAGACCTATCCAAGGAAGACAGGAAAGCAAAACGTCCGCGAAAAAGGATTGCCCCTGACCAGCCGCAGCAACAACCCCCGCGGGGCGGTGTGCGTCCGCAGCAACAGGCCCCCCAAAGAGGAAGGCCGGCAGCGGGTCCCCGGGTGCAGAAAGAGGAACCTTCTGAAAAAGAAATTCAGGATCAGATTAAAGCAACCCTTGCCAAACTCAGTGGAGGAGGAAAAAAAACCAGTGGGTCGAAATACCGAAGGGAGAAACGCCAGGCTTTCTCCGATGCTCAGGAGCAACAATTGATTCAGGATGAGAAGTCATCTAAGATATTAAAGGTAGCCGAATTTATTTCGGCTAATGATATGGCTTCCCTGATGGATGTGTCAGTGAACGAAGTCATCTCAGCTTGTTTAGGCCTTGGCATGTTTGTCTCCATCAATCAACGATTGGATGCTGAAGCGATAACCGTCATAGCCGATGAATTCGGGTTTGATGTGCAGTTTACTTCTGCGGAAGATGATTTAACCGTTCAGGAATCAGAAGATACAGAAGAAGAATTACAACCCCGTGCCCCCATAGTAACCATCATGGGTCACGTGGATCATGGTAAAACTTCTCTTCTGGATTATATCCGCAATACGAAAGTTACCGCTTCTGAGGCGGGAGGAATCACCCAACATATCGGGGCATACGATGTCACGACAAAAAGTGGTAACAAAATAGCTTTTCTGGACACCCCCGGTCACGAAGCTTTTACTGCCATGCGTGCACGCGGTGCGAAACTAACGGATATTGCCATCATCGTTGTGGCCGCAGACGATGACGTGATGCCGCAAACCAAGGAGGCTATTAATCACGCTTTGGTTGCCGGTGTCCCCATTGTAATTGCCATTAATAAAGTTGATAAGGCAACGGCTAACACCGACAAGGTTCGTGAATCTCTTTCCAAGATTAACATTCTCGTTGAAGAATGGGGCGGTAAATACCAGTCTCAAGAAATCTCCGCAAAGACAGGAAAAGGTATTGATGATCTCCTTGAAAAAGTTTTGCTCGAGGCCGAATTGCTAAACCTAAAAGCTAATCCAAACAGGCCGGCTTCCGGATCAGTCATCGAAGCTACATTGGATAAAGGTCGTGGTTACATCACCACTGTCATGATTCAAAACGGAACGTTAAGGGCAGGAGATATTTTACTGGCTGGCCCGAATTATGGTCGCGTAAAAGCCATATTTGATGATACTGGTAAAAAGGTTCTCGAAGCAGGACCCGCAACGCCTGTAGTGATTCTTGGTTTGGACGGGGCGCCCCAGGCGGGAGAAAAAATTAATGTGATGGAGACCGACCGTGAGGCACGCGAATTAGCGACCAAACGGAATCAGTTGTTGCGTGAACAAAATATGCGCACGAAGAAGCACATCACGCTGGATGAAATCGGAAGGCGACTGGCCATTGGAAACTTTAAACAACTGAATGTTATTGTTAAAGGTGATGTGGATGGATCTGTAGAAGCGTTGTCGGATTCTTTGTTGAAACTGTCAACCCCTGAAGTTCAGGTAACCATCATACATAGAGGTGTTGGACAGATTTCAGAATCCGACGTATTATTGGCTTCCGCGTCGGATGCTATCATCGTGGGATTTCAGGTAAGACCTTCTCTTGCTGCTAAAAGAATTGCGGAAAACGAAGAGATTGAAATTCGCCTTTACTCCATTATATACGATGCCATCAATGAAGTGAAGGACGCTATGGAAGGTATGCTCGCTCCTCAGGTGGAGGAAATCATTGTGGGTAACGCGGAAGTACGCGAAGTGTTTAGAATATCCAAAGTAGGCACCATTCTTGGATGTATGGTGACGGACGGGGTAATCAAACGCTCCAATCCGATCAGGCTTATTCGTGATGGTATTGTTGTGTATGCCGGTAAGCTTTCTTCATTAAAGCGCTTCAAGGACGACGCGAGTGAGGTACGTTCCGGATTTGATTGCGGTATTGGTATCGATGGGTTTAATGATATGAAGGAAGGTGACGTTATAGAAAGTTATGAAAACCGCGAGGTGAAGCGTACACTTTAAGGTATAAAGGTATAAGGGTATAAAAACTATTTAAGAATAAAAATCTTTACTCTCTGCTTGCAATTAGAGAGGGTCCCGCGAAGGCGGGACTTTTTTTATTTAGTGAGCTGTCTTGAGCGATGTGAAAACATCCAGGGAAGAAAAGCAGGTTCCGCAAAAGCATTATCCCAGCTGTTGTGATTGACCCCGGGATATTCCGAATAATTAACTTTCATTTTTGACTTCTTAAGCTTTGCCACCATCGCATGAGAATACTTGACGTCCACGACGGCATCTATGCTTCCATGAAAAACCCAAAACGGGGTCTTTGATTTGCTATAGCTCTGGCTGTCTCCGCCTCCACAGATCGGCATGGCGCATGCAAACATCTGAGGATAGCGATGTACCGCTTCAAAAGTTCCCATACCCCCCATGGAAAGGCCTGTAATATAAATCCTGCCGGAGTCCACAGATTCATTCTGGATCAATTCGTGCATCAACCCCATGACAGTGGACAACGGTGTGCTTATGGGCCGTGTGTAATCAAAATCCAGCACCATCGGTGATTGCTTTCTGTCAATCTTAACAGAGGCCCAATATTCATTCTCCGGGCACTGAGGAAAAACTACAATAGCAGGGTACTTTTCCCGCGCCACTGAATCAAGAAACAATTTGCCTCCATGAGTAAGTTGTTTCGTGTTGTCGTTCCCACGTTCTCCTGCTCCATGCAAAACCAGAATCAAAGGATAGGTTTTCGTTTTATCATATTCTTCTGGAAACAATATCCTATAAGGCAATTTTTTTCCTTCAGCAGAAGTATATTCTTTTTTCAGGAACATAGACAAGTCCTGAGATGAAGCAGCGTTTACGCTGAATAACATGACTACAAAAAAAAGTTTCATGAGTGTCGAATTCCTGGATGCATTCCCCATGACTGTGATTGGCCAATAACCAAATAAACTAAAATTGCCTTTGTCCCTTAACCTTAAGGCCCCTGAAGCAACCTATACCTTTATACCTTATACCTTTAGAATTCAACTTTGGGCGCATTCTCAGAACCTGCGGCAGCCTGAAAGCCATTGCGCGGAGTGAAATCCTCGCCGCCGCCAAACATACTCAGCGCCAATCTTTTAAAATATCCCCTGACATAAACGTTATAACCTCTCACCGCGTCATTATAACGCTGACGCGCGATATTTATTCTATTTTCCGTTCCTTCAAGTTGTGCCTGAAGATCCTTGAAATTTTCAGTAGCCCGGATCTGAGGGTACGCCTCAAAGGCAAGGTTGATGGCTGTATTAATTTTCCGTCCCGCCAATTCCAAATCCTCAGGTGTTTTTGCTCCTACAATTCCGGCACGGGCCTGTGTAACCTGTACTAAGATATCTCTTTCATTTTCGGCGGCGCCTTTCACCGTAGCCACCAGGTTGGGTACCAGGTCAGCACGGCGCTGATAGGCGGCCTGAACATCAGCAAATTCGGCATTCACTTTTTCCTGAGTGCCTACAGCACCATCATAGACGCCGGTTCCCCACATGAAAAAGCCGAAAACAAATACGACAATAACACCCACGATGACTAATGTTATTAAAAGACCTTTGCTCATATTAAATGGTTAAAATTTAGGGACGCAAGTTAGCGAAAATGATGCAAATGCAAATCGGTTGCAGTTGCAAGTTGCAGGTTTCAAGGGCACCCCCTGGCAACTTGTAATCTGTAACCTATTGCTGCGCCATGCCCTCTGTCATTTTTTCTGCGCTATCGGCCATGCGCAATTGTTCAATGAAGGAATCGATCTCACCATTCATAATAGCAGGTAAGTTATGCTGCGTATAGCCAATTCTGTGGTCGGTCACGCGGCTTTGCGGGTAATTGTAGGTTCTGATCTTCTCGGAGCGGTCCCCGGTGCGCACAATGGACTTGCGGGCAGCGCCGATTTCAGATTGCTGCTTCGAAAGTTCCATTTCGTACAATTTAGTCTTCAACATCTGCAGCGCCCTTTCCCGATTGCCGTGTTGGGATCTCTCCACCTGACAGGTGATGACGATTCCTGAAGGTTTGTGGGTCATCTGGACTTTAGTTTCCACTTTATTAACGTTCTGGCCGCCTGCTCCACTTGATCTCGCCGTCTGAACTTCAAGGTCTGCCGGGTTGATTTCTATAGCCACATCCTCCACTTCCGGAAGCACCACCACAGAAGCTGCAGAGGTATGTACCCGGCCCATTTGTTCGGTCTCCGGAACACGTTGCACCCGATGAACGCCGGATTCAAACTTTAAAAGGCCATAAGCACCATCACCTGTTACGCTGCTGATAACCTCTTTATACCCTCCGGCGGTACCTTCGGTTACATCCATGACAGCCATTTTCAGCCCTTTTCGGTCACAAAAACGCTGATACATACGCCAAAGATCCCCCGCAAAAATGGCGGCTTCATCACCACCGGTTCCTGCCCTGATCTCCAGTAAAACATTCTTATCATCATTGGGATCTTTGGGAATCAAGAGGTCTTTCAGGGCAACATCAAGGCCTTCGATCTTTGTTTGCAGTTCATCAATCTCCATTTTGGCAAATTCCCGCATTTCCTCCTCCTTCTCCTTATCAAGGACCTCTTTCGCCTGTTGTAAGTGCCTCCGCGCCTCCGATAAGGCGTTGTACTTGATGACAATCTTCTCGAGATCGCGGTATTCTTTGCTTAACTGAGAAAACTTTTTCATATCCCGAACAGTTTCGGGTTGCGCCAACAGCTGCCCTACCTCTTCGAACCTAAGCTTTATATCCTCTAATTTTTCAGTCATAATCCAGTAATCTCCAAAGGTAATCATTCGACCGGTTACCAGAAATCCAATATCACCAGGTTCAGAGAGAAGACACTAAGGTCACAAAGAAATGCGTTGGTAACTTGGTGCTTCTTTGAGTTCTTCTGTGTTATTGCCATTTGGTTTTATGGCCTGAGGTTAAACGCAATCGCCCATAAAATTAAAAACGTTTATCAGCCCGAATAATTTAGCAAATTTGCAGGATCAATCCGATTTATTCATTGATGTTATGAGCGTAGTTTCGGGTGTAAGGTTGTTTGAAGTTCAAAGTACCTTTAAAGTTCAAGCGCGGATTACACCTTAGATTGAAATCACTGAACCCCGTAGGGTGAAAAATTTTGTAGCCCCCGGTTTCTCCAAGGTAGGCTGAAAATGTGTGCCATAGGACCCGCGATCGAGGCTCACATTATTTGGCACACGTTCACTGAACCTTGATCCGGAGTAAAGGTTTAGGTACAGAACGCCAACATCAATATCTTTACCGAACAACCATGCTATGAAAGCTTCATTTTTTTTGACGTTAATTCTTTTTGGATGCGGTGGTTCACTATCGGATGAACAGCGGAAACAAATGAGGGAGAATATGGAGTTGAATAAAATCGTCAGGGTCACCGAAGCTGAAATAACGGAGGCCGCTTTTTCAAAGGGACGAGAAGCTGTAAAAATAATCGACACTTTCCATGGCGATTCCACACGGATCGATTCAATCCTGGATATCAATAAAGGTAGGATCCGTTTTATCCGGCCGGGTAAATCCAACGCACTGGCTCTCGAACAACAACTTATCGACGCGTATCTCGCCGATCCATCCGGAACGCTTCAGGATAATGTTCAAAGATTAAGAAACAAACAGGGAGACTTTGATTCCCTTTTATATACCAGGCCCGTGACGAAAAAATTACCGGATGGAAGCGAGCAACTAGATGGTGTATGGAATATCTGGTTGCCAAAAAAAGAACTGATTCTGGAAATTGGAAAAAACAAATAAATCTGATCCATATTACCTTAGGAGAGGCAGAGAATTCAAAAAAGGTAAACAGGAATTCTCTGCTCTCGTTTAACAATTTTTAATTGAGGTTTAATGCACAATAATTTAAATGAACTGATGAAGAAAGTTTTTTTTGTGTGGACCGCTATTGTATTTTCCTTTTCGGTTACGGGGATCGCGCAGCACGACCACACCGATTCAACGCTGGTTTCGAAGCTCAAAGAGGAGGGATATAACCATTCAAAGGTGATGGATATTTTGGGAATGCTGACGGATATAAATGGACCCAGGTTGACGAATTCACCAGGCTATAAAAAAGCAGCGGAGTATGCAAAGACATCCCTGGAATCGTGGGGAGTTAAGAACGTTCATTTTGATTATTGGGATGAAATATTTGGAACCGGTTGGGAGCTCAGGAAATTCAGTCTGAATAGTTTTGGTGCAGGGTATTCACCGTTGATTGCTTTTCCGAAGGCGTGGAGTCCGGGATTGAAGCGAAAAATAAAAGGGGAAGCTGTTTACCTCGATATTCAGAACGAAGAAGACCTTGTTCGCTTTAAAGGCAAGCTGGAGGGGAAATTTATTTTATTTAGTCTCCCCGCGACCGTAACACCTTCTTTCAAAGCAGATGCCTGGCGACATGCTGATTCAGTATTGACGGAGATGGCGGGGGCGCCGGCAACGCGACCGAGCGCGGGTCGCCGGTTTATCCCGCCTTCAGAGACTCAGCGCCTGGCATTTTTGAAGTGGGATCTATGTCAGAAAGAAGGTGCCGTCGCAGTGCTGGAAGCGAGTTCGCGTCTGGAAGATGACGGAACGCTGGTGGTGGCGCAGGCCACTGTTCCCTACCCTGCGGACTTACCTTCCGAAAAAAGGATTCAGTCCTGGCATCCTCAGGGGCCTCAGATATTACCGCAGGTTGTTGTGGCGGCCGAGCATTATAACCGGATGGTCAGGCAAATCAAAAAAGGTGTAGCCGTAACGTTGGAGATGGAACTGGAAACGGAGTTTTCTCCGGCAGCGCCGGGTTTTAATGTGATGGGTGAAATTCCCGGAACCGATCTGAAAGATGAAGTGGTGATGATCGGGGCCCATCTTGATTCCTGGCATAGCGCGAACGGCACTACGGATAATGCAGCCGGCTCCGCCGTGATGTTGGAAACAATGCGTTTATTAAAATCACTCGGTAAACAACCACGGCGAACCATACGGATTGCCCTATGGGGTGGCGAAGAACAAGGTCTCCTCGGCTCGCGCTCGTATGTGAAGCGAAAGTTAGGGGTGAGGCTGGATGAAAGTTATCCTTATGATTCTATCAAGCTTACGGATGCGGGTCAGAAATTTTCGGTTTACTTCAATATGGATAATGGCACCGGTAAATACAGAGGTGTTTATCTGCAGGGCAATGAAGGCGTATTGCCTTTGTTCCGTGAGTGGGTGAAACCATTTGAGGATTCCGGCGCGGCAACATTGACACTGAAAAATACTTCCGGAACGGATCATCTGTCTTTCGACGCGATCGGACTGCCGGGTTTTCAATTCATTCAGGATCCTATCGAATACGGTACGCGTACCCACCACGCAAATATGGACTTGTACGATAAAGCAGTGGAGCCCGATCTGAAGCACAATGCCGTGATGACAGCCGCGTTTGCCTGGATGGCGGCAAACAGCGATGGATTAATTCCCAGAAAAAATTTGGGTAAGACGCCTGAATAGTAGAAGTTTTATTGAAGGCCCGTGGCACTCCAATATAAATTTTATGATAAAAAAAACGAATATCCCCAGGGCTACTGGAGAATAGTACATTGTTACGTATTCAAACAGGTCTTCCGGGTTAGCTGGATAATCCCGATCTGTCAGGTGGACAAAACCATCCAATATGGGCGAATATATGCACCAAGGTGTATATATTCGGATGTTGATGTGCAATAGCTTTGCTCGGTAAGCTATTAAATTTCATCATCACCTGATGGTTCCGCAATCTATCTATCGGCGGAGCAACCTAACCGCTATTGCACACCAACGGCCGCGGGCTAACCCTGCTACCGCGCACATGTACTCATTTACCACGGTCGGAGGCAACACGCAAGGGCTCCAGCACTCAACATCGGTTATATGCAATCGCGTGGCTCCCCCCCGCGGGCAGGCAACTTTCATCGCTTTGATTTAGATTTACCTTTCACTACTTTCATCTCCCAGGAGCCACGCAACTGCATATAGCCCGCGGCCGTTGGCGCCAATACCCTTGGACAAATTAGTTTAACCATGATAGAGAAACCAACAACAGGACGATCAAGTATTCTGACAAATGGAAATTTACTTGAAATTGAAATTCCCTCAAGAAAGAAATGGTTCGTGATAGTTTTTATTTCGCTTTGGCTGGTTGGTTTTACGATTGGAGGAAAATGGATGATGGACGACATGCAGAACGGTGACAGTCACGCTATCGTAGAAAAGTTTCTAGTATTTGGAATAGCAGGATGGACAGTTGGGGTAATTTGTGCAGTCACCATTATACTTTGGATGACTGGAGGAAAAGAAATAGCTAAGGCGGACAAAGGCATACTTGAATTGAGAAAGCAGATTTTCAAAGTAGGACTCACAAAGAGGTATCAAATTGAAACAATTAGACATTTGACAATTAACTCTACTCCTGACAATGATCAATTAGGATTTGGGACTTCCAA
>JBDSIM010000250.1:0-5552 GCA_039917935.1 Cyclobacteriaceae bacterium
CTATATTTAAGCCGTTCGTTTACGCGATGGCTATCGAAGGAGGGATTCAACCCTGCGAGCTTATCTCCGCGGGTCAGCAAACCTATATTAATGAAGAGGGTAGAGCGTGGACGCCTCGCAATTCACAATATGATTATGACGTGAACTATACCATGCGTGGGGCACTGGCCTATTCTGTCAATACCGTTTCGGTGAAATTAATCCATCGTGCGGGTATTATTAATACCATAGGCCTTGCCCGGAAATTGGGTATAACCAGTGATATTGCCGCAGACCCTTCGATCTCTCTGGGATCATCTTCCATCTCCATGATGGAAATGGCAGGTGCTTACGCGGCGCTGGCAAATGATGGGATTTCGAGTTTTCCATATTTTATCCAATCGATTCAGGACCTCAAGGGTAAAACGTATGCCAACTTTAAACCCAAAGCTTCGGGCAAGAAAGCATTATCCAGTGAGACCACGCAGATCATCAGGCATATGCTTCAGAGTGTGGTCCAGGAAGGTACCGCCTCCCGCCTTCGGTGGAAGTATGGAATCTTGAATGACGTTGCTGGCAAAACCGGTACTACACAGGACAATGCGGATGGCTGGTTTATGGCTGTAACGCCCAGGTTAGTGATCGGTACCTGGGTAGGTGCTGATGATCCCCGAATTAGTTTTAAAAGTACCTATTTGGGTCAGGGTTCGAACACGGCTCTCCCTATGGCAGCTTACTTTCTGCAACAGGTGAATAAGGATGAAAATTATAAGGAGATATCAGAAGCCAAATTTTCGCCACTAGCTTATCCGTTGCGCAGCCGGCTGAATTGTGATCTGTATGAATTGAACGATCATTTGTTACATAATATCGAAAAAACCGTGTGGCAACGCGACTCCATCATAATGGCTGACACTTTAAGCGCTCCACCCCCTGAGACTTTTCTTCAATTATTGTACAAACGCAAAATGCGGATTATGCTTGCCAATCAACCTGATAACGAAAATGAGCGCGCAGACGGTTTGGTTGAGCCTGCCACCACTATCAGAAACTGAGTTTAATCAGGTTTCTATAAAATATTTTAAAGGACCTTTTTTCCAAAGAATAAAAAGAAGGGCTTACATTGTGCATGAATCACTCATTGCATGATACCTCCTGAAAAGTTGAAAATAGGAACGCCTTTAAAATCTTCCTCCATCAAAGTGATGTTGCTTGGGTCAGGTGAACTAGGTAAGGAAGTGATCATTGAATTCCAAAGGTATGGCGTAGAGGTCATCGCCGTCGACCGTTATAGCAATGCCCCGGCGATGCAGGTTGCCCATCGGTCTTACACCATTTCAATGTTAGATGCAGAGGCTCTGCGTTCCCTCGTGGAAAAGGAAATGCCTGATTTCATTGTGCCTGAGGTGGAGGCCATCGCCACCGATACGTTGGTTGAGTTGGAACAAAATGGATTTCGCATTATTCCCTCGGCCAGCGCTACTCGCCTGACCATGAACAGGGAGGGTATCCGGTCTCTGGTCGCGGAGCAATTAAGATTAAAAACTTCGCCGTACCGTTTTGCCGGGAGAAAAGAAGAATTTGAAAAGGCGATTGAAGAAATCGGGATTCCATGTGTAGTAAAACCCATTATGAGCTCCTCGGGTAAGGGACAAAGCGTTATCAAACACTTTGATGATATTGATTCCGCATGGAAGTATGCGCAGGAGGGGGGAAGGAGCGGTGGAGGCCGTGTCATTGTAGAAGGTTTTGTTGACTTTGATTATGAGATCACGCTGCTGACCATCCGCCATAAGGGGGGAGTATCTTTTTGTGAACCCATCGGCCATCGGCAGGAACATGGTGATTATCGGGAATCATGGCAACCCCATCCGATGCATGAATCAGTATTGAAGAAATCTCAGGAAATGGCTGAACGTGTAGTCAACGCATTGGGGGGTGTTGGGATTTTTGGCGTGGAGTTTTTTGTAAAAGGAAACGATGTTTATTTCAGTGAACTTTCCCCCCGTCCACACGACACGGGAATGGTGACTATGATTTCGCAGGACCTTTCAGAGTTTGCGCTTCATGTCCGGGCAATTTTAGGGCTGCCGATTCCTAATATTGTCCAGCATGGACCTTCGGCCTCCAGTGTAATTCTCGTGAAGGGCAATTCACAGAATGTAATATTCCACGGATTGGAAAAGGCGCTGTCAGAAGAGAACACACAATTGCGCTTATTCGGAAAACCGGAAGTCATTGGTGAACGACGTATGGGCGTGTGCCTGGCGCGAGGAAAAACGATTGAAGAAGCCAGGGCAAAAGCCAATCGCGCAGCGGGGAGTATTTCATGGACGTTGTGATGTTGGTCAATGGTCAATGGTTCATAGTCAATTATCATTAGGGCATGCTCAATAGTTGGGAATATAACCAGTCTAATATTTAGGCAAAATTTGCTTTCTGCATTAAGCTTGTAAGCTACTTTTTCCCCATATCCCTTAAGGTCACTGTGCGGTTAAAAATTAACTTGTCGGCAGAGGAATCAGGGTCGAGACAAAAATATCCCTTGCGAAGAAACTGGTAACGTTCCTCGGATTTTGCTTGCCTTATAGCAGGTTCTGCGTAAATCGAAGGAAGGACCTGCAATGAATTGGGATTGAGATAATCTTTAAAATCACCCTCGGCCTGGCTCAGATCCTCAACCTTGAATAACCGATCGTACATACGGGCTTCTATTTTCACCCCATGCTGAATGCTCACCCAGTGTAGCGTACCCTTCACGTTAATTCCTGAAGAGTCCGACCCGCTCCGGCTTTCGGGAATGTAACTACACTGTATTTCGCTGATTTTTCCGTCGGTATCTTTTATTACATTTTCACAACGGATGATATACGCGCTCTTTAGCCTGACCATCTGACCCGGCGCCAGCCTGAAATATTTTTTAGCCGGTATTTCCATAAAATCCTCTTGCTCAATATACAGTTCACGACTGAAAGGTATTAACCGGTTACCCGCTTTTTCATCTTCGGGATTGTCTTCAGCATTCAGCATCTCCACTTTACCAGCTTCAAAATTGGTAATGACAATCTTCAATGGATCAAACACAACCATCCTTCGCAATGCGATCTTATTTAGATGTTCACGGACGCAAAATTCAAGCAATCCTACATCAATGAGATTTTCCCTTTTGGCCACACCAATCTTATCACAGAATTCGCGGATGCTTTCCGGCGTATAGCCTCGTCTGCGCACAGCACTCAACGTTGGCATCCGTGGATCATCCCACCCTTTCACATGGCCTTCATTTACGAGCTGCAGCAGTTTGCGCTTACTCATAATCGTATAGGTCATATTCAATCTGGCAAATTCATATTGACGTGAGGGATATAGCTTAAGTTTTTCCAGGAACCATTCATACAATTCCCGATGAGGTATAAACTCCAGCGTGCAGATGCTATGCGTGACCTTTTCAATGGCATCACTTTGCCCGTGCGCAAAATCGTACATAGGATAAATGCACCACTTGTCCCCTGTGCGATGATGATGGGCATGTTTGATCCGATACATGATCGGATCCCGCATGTGCATATTCGTGTGGCCCATGTCGATTTTTGCCCTGAGAACCTTGGCACCGTCGGGAAACTTAGCCGCATGCATATCCTGGAATAAATGAAGGTTTTCAGCAATATCACGGCTGCGAAAACGGCTGTCTTTCCCGGGTTGGGAAGGTGTGCCCTTCTGCGAAGCGATTTCATCACTTGAACTATCGTCCACATAGGCCAGGCCCTGATTGATGAGGTTGATGGCGAATTGATATAGCTGATCAAAATAATCTGAAGCGTACAACTCATGGCCCCATTGAAAGCCCAGCCATTTCACATCGTTTTTGATACTTTCAACATATTCAGTTTCCTCTGTAATGGGATTCGTATCGTCGAACCGCAGATTGGTATGCCCTCCGTACTTCATTGAAAGCCCGAAATTCAGACAAATGCTCTTGGCGTGGCCCATATGTAAATAACCATTGGGTTCCGGCGGAAACCTGGTTACGATACGCTGGTACTTTCCGGATTTTATATCGTTTTCAACAATTTCCTCCAGAAAGTGTAAACTTTTTTCTTCGGTCATATGACGGATCGTGATAAGGGGCTAAAACTAGTTGACTGTTCACAATTTTGCAATTAACAATATAATACAAACCTTTTCTCTTACTAAATTGCCTCTACAATCACGACCAGGAAAACTGGAAATCATGGTTTTCACAGAACTTGATTTTGGGGATTAGAAAGATTTTTACAATGGCTCTTCAAAAGTCAGTTTGATCTTGATGGATGTAAGTCAGCGGCCGGGGGCCAGGCGATGCCCTGTCAGCGGGGCAAAAGAGTATGTGATTTCCTAAGAATATCGTTACAATAAGTTTAAAAGTGCTTCATTTTTTTCGATTGTTATATTTTAATTATGATAGCTAAACTTTTATCCTTTCCGGTGTCGGATTCTATCGGTGCCATTTCCGCAGAGCTGATGATGCCAGACAGAGCCAATTTTTTATATGTTTTTGCCCATGGTGCCGGGGCAGGTATGCATCACCCTTTTATGGTGAAGCTTTCCTCGGCCTTGGCTACCAGCAACATAGGAACTTTGCGATACAATTTTCCTTTCATGGAAAAAGGAGGCAGGCGACCAGATCCGCCCGCCATTGCAGAAAAAGCAGTCAGTGTTGCCATCAAGGCTGCGGTTGATTCATATCCTGACCTACCACTGCTGGCTGGCGGAAAATCCTTTGGAGGCCGTATGACTTCCCAGTATTTGTCCAAAGTTCCAGGCAATTCAGTAAAGGGCATCGTATTCCTTGGGTTCCCCCTTCATCCTCCGGGAAGTCCGGGCATTGAGCGAGCCCACCACCTGGCCAGCATCCATATGCCCATGCTTTTTCTGCAGGGCACCCGTGACGCACTCGCAGACATGTCACTTATGGAAAAAGTGTGTGATGGTCATGACGCTGCAACTTTAAAAAAATTTGAAGGAGCGGATCATTCTTTTAAAGCTGGCCTGCATGATTTAACGGATGCTCTTGCCATCAGCATCCGTGACTGGACGCTTCAGCTTTAATAAAATTTTTATTCTAAAAAAAGCCGGTTCAAGCATCATAACTTGTTTTATGGCTTAATTTTTTTCTCTCTATATTTGTAAACACAATTATTACCAATTAATTAATTTTTAAAATTTAATGAAAGAAGGAACAGTAAAATTCTTTAACGAAACGAAAGGCTTCGGTTTTGTGAAAGAAACAGCGACCGGCAAAGAGTATTTTGTACACATCTCCGGTCTTTTGGTTGACAAACTCTACGAAAATGATGAGGTCACCTTTGAGCTGAAAGAAGGAAAGAAAGGATTGAATGCGGTTAACGTAAGGTTAGCGAACTAATACATCGACACTTTTCACCAAAAGCCCTCCGACTTTTCGCAGGGCTTTTTTGTTGTGCGCCGTGCATGGCGGATAACTTGGTGGTGAAAGTCCACTATGGGGGCCTGTAGTCGCCAACCATTAGCTAAAGGCAAGGGTGTCCACTGTGAGGTGGAATCTGAAGGAAGCC
>JBDSIM010000251.1:0-4716 GCA_039917935.1 Cyclobacteriaceae bacterium
TCTATGTGGAACTCAAGTTCGTCCTACATCAATTGAAATTTGCTTATGGCAGCGGTTGAATTTTTCGCCTGGATTTTCTTAAATTTGATTAGGAATTGCAGTCAAAAAAGTGGTGAGCAAACTGGTGAGTCGCAGATAAAGCCGCTTCTAAGATATTGAAAAGCAGTAGGTTAAGGGTTGTACTCATTTCCCTCCTCCTCTGCGCCTTCGACAGGCTCAGGCGCCTGTTGGAATCCAAACCTCGAATTCGTAATGGATTCGAGGTTTTTTGTTTTGAGACCTACCCCAAAAGAGTCATTTTTTTCCATTCGTAAGGTGGGAATTCGGGAAACGGACAAGAGCCTCGAAGTTTACTCCCGAATTTTGAGGCTAATTCATTATCTCCAACTGGTTCATTCATCGGGCATCTTGGATTTCCGGTTCCCAAGGAAATACATTTCTCACCAAAACGATGGCTTGGCATTCCAACGGAGAAGCCAAAGATGATTATGGAAGTCTTCGAAGAACACAATCAACAGATGAAATCATTGATCGGTCACGAATTTTCTCCATTAACTTTTGAACGCTACACTACTTCAAAAAAGCATACGCATGACTTCATGAAGTGGAAGTACAAGATTGATGACATTGACATCAAGAAACTTAACTATGAATTTATTCACAGCTACGAGTTCTGGCTGAAGTCTGTCAGGAAATGTGATCACAACACCTCGATCAAGTACTTATCCAACTTCAAGAAGATCGTAAACATCTGTCTCAAGAACGGGTGGCTTGATCGAGATCCGTTTGTTGGATTTAAAATGACGAAGCGGGAAGTGGAAAGGCCCTTTCTTGACAGAAGACGAGCTCACACGAATTATCGAAAAGAAATTTATCATACCACGTATGAGCCAGGTGCGCGACATCTTTATCTTTTGTTGCTATACTGGACTTGCGTACGCTGATGTCGAAAAACTAACGCGCGATGAGATCACGATAGGTATTGATGGTGAAAAGTGGATCTGGACAAGCAGACAGAAAACAGATACAGCCACACGAATTCCATTGCTTCCCCTCGCGCTTGAAATTCTTGAGCGATACAAAGATGATCCTCAATGTACGATCAAAGGGAGGATTCTTCCAGTCCCGAGTAATCAAAAAATGAATACGTACTTAAAAGAGATCTCTGATGCCTGCGACATAAAAAAGAAAATGACATTCCACACAGCGCGACATACTTTCGCGACAACCGTCACCCTAGCGAATGGGGTTCCGATGGAAACAGTAAGCAAATTGCTGGGTCATCGGAATCTGAAGACGACTCAGCATTATGCAAAGATCCTGGATTTGAAGGTGAGTGAGGATATGGGTGTGTTAAGAGCGAAGTACAAGAAAAGCCAAGCGGATAAGAAAGTCCAAAGAGACAATAACTAATGGGAAGGAAAGGCCGGTTATGCCGGTCTTTCTTTTACGACTATGCTTTGTATCACGTTAGTCAGGATAAAGCTGACTATTCTGTTTTGAAACATCATCCAAACTTAAAATATCACGTATTATAATATATAATATAATTATATAAATAATTGATATACAGGACATAATATATTAATATTACGAATCATAATATTTAATAATATGAAATTACAACAGGCATCAATGAGTCCGCAGGATGTTGCAATTCTATTGATGATTGGAAGCGACAGCAAAGCTCAATGGAGCCAGGTAAAACTAGCTGAGCTCTTAAGTTTGAGCCAACCGGAGATCAGCAACTCTTTAGGGCGTTCACGGTACGCGGGACTTTTGGATGAGTCTGGTAAGAACGTTAGGAAGCAAGCACTTCTCGAATTTCTCCAATACGGCATTGCCTATGCGTTCCCGGTCAAGCCAGGGCCTGTTGTTCGTGGTGTACCAACTGCTCACTCGGCATCACCCTTAAATAAATTGATAGTATCGAACGGTGAGGAATATGTCTGGCCATCCGCAACAGGACAATTGCGCGGTCAGGCGATTTCACCGCTGTATAAAAATGTAGTGAAAGCTGTAAAAGGAAATCGCGAGTTGCATGAATTGCTTTCGCTTGTCGATGCACTACGTGTTGGAAGAGTTCGGGAGAAAAACCTGGCAATAGAAGAATTAAAAAAAAGACTACAGTAAATGCTTAAGAATAAAACTATCAATATGGGCGTGGTGAAAAAGGTAGCCACGGCTTTAGGAGAACTCAATGATGAAGTTGCCTATGTTGGTGGAGCGACAGTCAGTATTTATGCCGATGATCCTATCGCGGAAGATGTTCGTCCAACAAAAGACGTTGACATCATGCTTCGCATTGCAACATTTGCCGAACTCGCAGCACTACAGGACAAGCTAGCCTCTAAAAATATTTACCCCGATCCAGAAGCAGACGTCAACTGTCGTTTTAAATATGACGATGTACTCATTGACGTGATGTCGACTAAGGAAGTCGGCTGGGCTCCTTCTGATCCGTGGTTTGAGCCGGGATTTAAAAATCTAATGAAGTACGAATTGGACGATGGCGTAACGATTCGGGTCTTCACTGCACCCTATTTTCTTGCAACAAAATTTTCTGCTTTTCATGATCGAGGAAATGATCCGCGCACAAGCACCGATTTTGAAGATATTGTCTATGTGCTAGACAGTCGTTTGAATATCGTGGATGAAATCCGAAGTGCACCAAGCGATGTAACAGATTATCTAAAAGAACAGTTAAAAGTTTTTTTGAATGAAGATATGAACGAAAGCATCTCCTGCCATCTTAGCCCGTTTCAGTCCGAGGAAAGGTTAGCGTTGTTAAGACAGAAGGTAAATTCAATTCTTGCTTAAACACGCAACTAGCATTCAGGATTTCCGATTCAGCAATTGAGAGATCAGCTTTTTTGTCCTACCATTTCCATATCGATTTGCGTAACTCCTCACACTAACCGCATTCATGCTAAGAACTTTTTTCGATACGTTCTTCAACACCTCATCACGATCTTCTTCGAGCGAATTGAGGTTATTTAACAGATCCACGATCAAGAACACAGGCGTGATAGTTTTTGGAAATGGTCTTCTGCGAAAATTAAAGGTTCGGTTACACACTTTAAACTCTCCATGGCGCTTATGATTATAAACGATCTTCTTATTGTACAACAGTGTGGTCCCAATGCTAAGGCTATTGTATAGATTAAGAGACGTAATCAGAAAACGGTTGTCTAGTAAAAATTCTCTTATCAATGCCGTTTCTTCTGGAGGTACAGCACCAAAAGCGGACTTCTTTGGACAATAATATAATCCCCGGGATACTTTTTGAAGTGCGCTTTCCCTGAGCAAAAGATTTACATGACGGTCAACGGACTCCGACCATTTAGCCAAGTCGTTTCTCCGGTAAAATTTACCAGGTTGTAAACGGATCTTTAATTCTTGTAATCCTGACATAAGCATTCTCTACGGCTAAACAAAGGTAATTGGCTAGATCGATTCTTCTTTGAAAATGTTGTTATTTAGGTGCCCACGGTACCAATTGAACAGTATTTTTATTTGAATTCCGGTACCTACAGTAATAAACTCCAACTTGCCGTGGCTTACAGTGTTTTCATAGCTTCTTCATTCCGCAGCACAAAGAAACGGGTTAGGAAACGGCTAAAAAATGATGAAATTTGAGGAACAAAACTGTGGATGCCTCACGTAAAGGAGTATGAACAAGCCCATTGTCGCACATTCGTTTGAAGAAATGAACAAGCTCGATAGCGAGCTTGTCAACGATATTCCTTTGAAGAAAGGAAAAGCCGCATGGAAAGCAATTACTGAACTATTTGCTGACTCAACCTCCGCTGCTTCACAGAATGAGCCGTCGAAGGTTAAGCGAAAATCGAGGAAAAGATGATCAGCTAATTATCCCGGGCTCCGCTATGCCAAGGTATGCACGGTCTTATCAAAATACGAAGTCGAACTCTCCAACAAACTGTCTCATTCCTCAAAAAAGTTTTTCATCGCCAGCGACATCATTTCCGGTTGTTCGTCAAATGTACTATGACTTGTACCTGGCAAGATCATGAGCTCGGTATCAGGAATAGTTCTGTATAGATAAATGATGTGCTCCCAAGTAAATACATCATTATCGCCGTAAGCAAGCAGGACTTTGCTGGTAATTCTTTTCAATTTCTCCTCTGTAATATAGATTTTGTGATTAACCATGCCCCGGAGATCATGAATCAGCGTTTTCCAATCATTTTCCGGATAGAGTCGCTGATATTCAAGATGCCATCCTCCCCATAATTGTTCTACCTTTTCCGGTGTGATCGTAGACCAAAAGGCCTTGGCTTCATCAGTAAAACCATCAATATTGGAAAACCCGCCCGAGGCAAAGACCTTGGAGATTACTTCAGGCCGATTGACTGCCAATAATAGACCTGTGCAAGCTCCATCACTCCATCCAACAACATAGCATTTTTTTATTCCCAGCTTATCGATAAACGCAGAAGCATTTTCTGCAAGGAGCTGATAGCTCACGTCACTTGCCCGTTCCGAATGTCCCTGCCCAGGAGTGTCCATTGCGATCACTCTATAGTATTTGGATAGCTCAGGAATTACCTTGGAGAAATTAGCTATTGAACCCGGCCCTCCATGTAGCCTAAGAATTGGCTCACCCTCGCCGTACTCTTCATAATATATGTCTCTCCCCGAGACTGCGATATATTTTCCATTGTTTGATCCGAAGATGATTTCCTGACTTCTGAG
>JBDSIM010000252.1:0-30177 GCA_039917935.1 Cyclobacteriaceae bacterium
ATTTCCAATGGCCAGAACATCCGCATGGCCATCCTGATTAACATCATCGACTTCAAATGAAAAAATGGGAAATAACTGGGCTTCAACCGGCAATTTATGAATACTGAATTTTCCATTATTTGTGTTCTCAAGATAGATCGACGCAAAATTCCGGGCTGTTTTTCGGAGATATTGTGAAGGGTCTCCGGGAAGAATATCCTTTCGCTGAACATGCCGGAAAGATTCGTACTTCAGGAATTTGCGTCTAAGGAATGGAACTTGCTTAACAAGCTGATCACGGGATAAAAACGGATGCTCTTTGCCCTGATTATAATACGTAAGAATATGGTCAAGCGATCCGTTGTTATCAATATCATGCAAAAAAATATTAACAGGTTCCTCAACGGATGCGCGAAGTCTTGAATTCAAGCCCAGGTTCCCCGCCATCAAATCCACGTCACCATCGTGATCAAAGTCATGAGACACAATGGTATTCCACCATCCGTTTGTGTTGTGGAGATTATATTCTTTGGTTTTGTTTTCAAGCTTATCCTCCTCATTTTGAATTAAAATTGTAATTGGCATCCAGTCACCCACAACAATCAAGTCCAATTTCTGATCCTTGTTGATATCCATCCAAATAGCATCTGTTACCATGCCGAGGGCGCCAGAGCCTGAAAGCCATTGTTGTGATTGGTCGGAAAATATTCCTTTACCATTATTAATGAGCAAGTAGCTGCGAGGATTAAGGCCATACCGGCCAGCCAATACCCGTCCTCCAATAAACACATCCAGATCTCCATCACCATCGATATCTGCGGGCTTAACACATGATCCATCCAAAAAAACTTGAGGCAGGCTGGAATATGTTTTTGTAAATCTGCCTTTGCCATCATTCAGGTACAGTGCTGGCAAAAGTTTTTCATCCCGATCGCTGAATTGCTGACCGCCGCCAGCCACAAGAAGATCAAGTGTGCCATTGCCATCGGCATCAAAAAAAGCAGAACCCATATCTTCGCGCGGAGCATCTGACCCAAGTGAAGGTTGAATTGATTTCAGAAATGTTCCTGAAGGGGTCTGCAAAAATATAGCGCCCGCTTGATCAGAAGCTCCTCCGATAAAAAAATCATCAAGCTTATCTCCATTGATATCTCCTACTGAAAGTTTTGGTCCCTGAGTAGTGAGCATGTGCGGTATCAACTTCTCCACATTAAATGATACAAAATCATTTTCATAGTGAGTAAATAAAGAATCATTTTTCAATTGAAATATCCAGGATCCATTATTCACGTGTCGTATTTCAAACGAAGTAACGGCATCTGTTTCATTTACATGTAAAACCTGGTTGATTTTAACAGCTTTGAGGACCTGAACCTTCTGACCAGGCCAGACAATGGAAACTGAATCGACGATTTGTACGTCCCCAATCCCTACATGAATGAGATAGTCTACAGATGACTGCCAACCACGTGATGGAATTTGTTCAGTATACATCGTTTTGCTTTCAGCGTAAACAGTAATCTTTGCCCCGACACCAAATCGGTTAGCGGCACTACCATGCAATCTAATGTTAAGGTATTTCGATCCCTCGGCTGGCAGATCATTACGGAATATAAATGCGCTCTCATTTATATTATTCGTCACGATGTCAAGGTCACCATCATTGTCCATATCTGCATAGGCTGCACCATTTGACAGGCTGTTTTCTATTCCCAACCATTCTTCAGTAACATTACTAAACGTCAAATTATGTTGGTTTCGAAAAAATACATTTGGAACAGACCCCGACGGCATTCTGTCGATGAACTGAGCGTCATTAGATTTCTCTGCAGAATCGCTTGAAATAAAATTTATGTAGTCAAGATCATTTGGACGTTTGACGATTCCATTCGCAATGAAAAGGTCTTTGTATCCATCATTATCGAAGTCGGCCAGCAATGGTGACCAACTCCAGTCTGTGGCTTCAATACCGGAAAACGGTGCAATGTCAGAGAAGATCACACCTCCTGCCGGACTAAGGCCGCGGTTCAATTGCATGGTATTTCTGGAAAGCTGCGGATGATAGCCAAAGCGAAGTTTATATTGAAAGATATCATAGGGATCATCCCCGGCAGTAGTTTTAATTATCGCCTCCTCTTTAGGTAACATATCCAGCGTGACAATATCGTTCCATCCATCATTATTGATATCCCCGATGTCATTGCCCATGGAAAATCTGCTCGTGTGCGGCATCGCCTTTTCCAACACTTGCTTGAAAGTTCCATTTCGTTGATTGATATAGAGGTAATCATTTTCACGAAAATCATTTGAAACATAAATATCTAAGTAACCATCAAGATCCAGATCAGAAATGCCTACCCCAAGTCCATAGCCAATCTGGCTACTGAATATCCCTGCCTGAGCAGTTACTTCAGTAAAACGGTGAGTGCCAAACGGAATCAAATCATTTCTGTATAGTTTATCCCCCGCCAATGGATGACTTTGAAAGCGAAGGGTTGACTGGCCATAGGCGGCAATGGAATGAACGGAATGATTCAGGAGATACATGTCAAGGTCTCCGTCATTATCATAGTCAAAGAATGAGGCCTGCGTTGAAAAGCCCTGAAAGAAAAGGCCGTACTCTTTGGTCCGATCAGTGAATGTTAAATCCTTATTATTGATTAATAGCTGATTTCTTCCGTTGAATTTTTTGTAATTCCCGACACCACAACTAAAGATATCAAGATAACCATCGCCGTTTACATCAGCCATCGTTACTCCTGTTTTCCAATTTCCGTAGCCTCCAACACCTGCCTGTAGGGTAATGTCTGCGAATGTAAAATTCCCTTTATTCAGGTAAAGCCTGTTAGTTTCCTGGTTAGCAGAAAAATAGATATCAGGAAGGCCATCGTTGTTTATGTCGCCGATGGCAACACCGCCGCCATTATAAAAATAAAGGTATTCGACAATGTTGAAGTCTTCATTCTGGTGAAGTGAATTTTCGAAATTGATGTTTGAGTGAGCGTTCGGTACTTTTTTGAAAAGAGTGTCTGGTGTCTTTTTGTGATCAACGCAGGAAAAATGCCCAAAAAAAAAGATATAAAAAGCAATCCAGATTTTAAAAGTCCTATAATTCACCTTGATAACTTTAGTAATACCACGGAATTGTTATTTCTTGAAATGAGAAAGAGTTCTTGTCCGCGAGTTCTTAATGTGATGATATCCCTGATTTCACCATCAATTCTGATACCGGATTGTTTTGAGGTAAGAGGTTTAAAACTCATGTGACCATCTCCTTTTAGCAGCAGGCCATAACTTGCATCATATCTACCAGCTTCCGGTTTTACACCATACAGATTTCCGCCCATAAAAATGTCTTTGGTTCCGTCACCATCAATATCCGCGATCTCAATCCCATACACAGGCGACAACTGTGCTTCCGCGGGCAGCGGTTCCAGGCGCATCTTCCCGTTCCCTTCATTGATCAGGATACTATTTGCCAAAGTATAGACCTCTGATTTTACGGCACCCTCCATTTGTTCTGGCGTAAAAATATCGTTTATAGTCTGGTCTTTATAACTTTCATACTTCAGATACTTTTTCTTTAACGATGGGATTTGACTTAACAAATCATGACGAAGCACCATGGGATAACTTTTTCCCCCGTTATACGTGCAAATGATTTGCTCAACCGTTCCATTCAGATCAAAGTCGTTCACGAACATTAATACCGGTTGTTCATCCGAGGCTTTAAATCTTGAATTCAATCCATGGTTACCTAGCACAAAATCAGTATCTCCATCATCATCAAGATCTGCTTCCTCTATTCTGTTCCACCAGCCATGACTTTTGTTTAAGCCGTACTTTTCAGTCTGATCATGAAACTTTCCGCCTGTGTTAATCAAAACTTTTACGGGCATGTATTCGCCTACAACAAGCAGATCGTCATCACCATCTCTGTCTACATCACTCCAAACCGCATCGGTGATCATTCCTACACCTTTAAGGCCCGGTGCAATTTCCCGGCTTACATCCCTGAAATTACCTTTACCATCATTGGCTAGAATGTAACCATTCATACCTATTCCGTATGAAAACGAACGAAGGCGAACGCCGACAAATAAATCGACATCCCCATCTCCATCATAATCCGAGGCTTTCACTGTGGATGTGCTTTCGAATTTTCCGGTCGGCAGAACCTGATCTGACTTATGGAAATTTCCTTTCCCGTCGTTGATATACAACCGGTCGATCAAAGCCGACGAAGTGCTGGGAAATTCATTGCCTCCACTGCAAACATACAGGTCATGATCGCCGTCATTATCAGCATCGAAAAATACGCTGCCCATATCCTCCGAAATCTTGTCGTTGTCAAAAACGTACTGGCTTTTGCGGGAAAATTTTCCTGCGGGACCCTGAACGTATAATGCGCCAGCCTGATCCTTGGGTCCGCCAATATAGAAGTCTTCCAGGCTATCCCCATTGACATCACCTTTACTCATCCTGGGACCTTCCCTGCTGACCATGTGATACAATAGGCTCTCCCGATCAAAATCAACGAAAGAATTTTCTTGCTGATGATAGTCTATGAAGCCTCTGGATGAATCTTCTCGAAAAAGTGCAACCGGACTTTCCTTTTTGGTGGACGGCTGTAATGCCTTTCCATCACTTTGCTTTAAAGTCAGCGTTTGATTGACTTGAACAGAATCCATTTCTGTTATTCTACCATCCGGCCACAGCACCGTGAGCTTATCTACAACGGTGTGTTTACCTAACCCCAAATTAGGCCTGGGATCTACCGAGGATTCAAACCCCCGCATGGGCATCTGTTCAAGATAAATAGTTTCTCCCTGCACCGTGGCAATGATTTTCGCCCCTAAGGCATAGGTGTTCTTTTGCTCACCCTGTAAATTAATTTTCAGATAATGATGATCCGGGAAAAGTACGCTGGTTTCATTGCGGTACACAAAGCAAGGCATATTGACATTGTTCACGACAAGATCCAGGTCTCCGTCATTATCTAAGTCACCATAGGCTGAACCGTTCGAAAAACTCTCCGAAGAGAGGCCCCATTCGGAAGCACGGTTTTCAAATTGAAGTCCCCCGGAATTGTGATAAGCGTAATTTGACACCTTATTCGATGGAATGATCTCGGTTAATTTTTTGTAGTCAACATTATTTTTGGAAATAACAGATTTGACAAATTCCTCATTGATGGCGAATTGTAAAAAATCCTGATTCGTCAAATCCTGCAAGATGCCGTTTGCGACAAAAATATCCTTCATTCCGTCATTATCCATGTCAAATATTAAAGCGCCCCAACTCCAGTCTGTGGCCTCAACACCCGACAATCGGCCTATTTCACTAAACGTTCCATCACCATTATTAAGCTGAAAAGTGTTGCGTGTAAATTGATGATAGTAGTCGTTGGCAACATTATATTGATATCTATTCCAGTCTTCGAAGGTAGTTACCGTTTTTATTCTATGGTTTTCCTTCGGCAGCATTTCCGTAACAAAAAGATCCGGCTTTGAGTCATTATTCACATCGGCGAGGTCCGCACCCATAGAGGCACCACTAATGCTTTTAATGGCATCCGTCAGACTTTCTATAAATGTGCCATCCTGGTTATTAATATACAAGTAATCACGTTCAAAAAAATCATTGGATACATATATGTCCTGCCATCCGTCATTGTTCACATCACCAACAGTGACACCCAAACCGAAAGCAATAACACTTCCGTAGATCCCGGCAGATTCACTTACATCCGTGAATCTATTTCCATCATTTCGGTATAGCTTATGTCCTCCCAGAGAATCTCGTTTTGAGCGTTCATTTTTTCTAAGATTAAAACTACCAATAGCCTGATAGGAGTTATTCAGCACGTACAAGTCAAGATCACCATCCCTGTCATAATCAAAAAAAGCCGCGTGCGTGCTATATCCTCGATCGTCTACACCGTATTCGGCCGAACGTTCAGTAAAAGTAAGATCTTTATTATTTATGAATAGTTCGTTATGCTTTTCAGGATCACCTTCTACCTTTCCGGAGCTGCAAACATATAAATCAAGCCACCCATCTCCATTAACATCGGCAAGGGAAACTCCTGTCGACCAGGGATGCTTTCCGGAAACCCCGGCCTTTTCTGTAATATCTTCAAACTTGAAATTGCCCTTATTCAGGTACAATCTATTACTGGTCATGTTAGCTGTAAAATAAATATCCGGAAGGCCATCATTGTTGATGTCTCCAATGGCCACACCTCCCCCGTTATAAAAATTTCTATAAGTATAAACATTAAACTTCTGGTCAAATGAAAGTTGATTTATGAAATTGATCCCGGTGGAGTCAGCAGGCATCTCACTAAATAGAGTCACTTCTTTCTTTGATTCCTGTCTGGAACAACCTATGAGTAAAGCAACAAGAAATGAGCAAGCAAAAAAATGTATAACCTTTAGACTCATATCATCCTTAATTTTCCTGATTCCGATACTTCACTATTTCGTTGAATGCTTGAAATTAGGATGCAAAATATCCTGGGCCTTAACGACGACACTTTGCGCATCTTTAATGTAAACCAATAATCTTCTGTTGCCGTCGAGTTTTACAGGCATCTTTGTGTTATTCACATCAGCCGTAACAAATTCATTTCCTTTATACCAAAGCATCAGAAGCTCCATGGCTTTTACCTTCAGACTGTCGGCCTGAAATTCTTTGTTCCAGGGAGCCCATCCAGGGTAACTAAATTCAAAATTCATTTGCGCAATGACATCATTTTTATCAAAGCTTGGATAAAAGAGCAAACGAATTTGAGTAGGCTTATTATGAATTGAGGAATCCTTAAAAAGATACTGAACAGAGGAATTTCCGGGCCCTTGCGCTACAATTTTTTGCTTATTCAGATCGAAACATTTACCGTAAAAATCATTTCGGGTATCACCGAATCTGATTCCAAACAATAAAGAATCCTGCCGGATTCCTTTAGCCAGCTCAGATTTCACTAATTTCGTATAGTCAGACTGAAAGCAACCATATAAAACAGCACTAAAAACCACTATACTAATGGGGTATAGTATACATCTCCAGATCATCGTCATATTTAGCAAATAAAATATATTTAATTCCCTTAACTTCAACAAGTGCTATGTCTCTGATTTGCCCTTTCACGTTTAAATCTACTCCAGATTCAAAAGAAAATTGGTTTTTGTTAAAAGCACCTTTAAAGAACCATCCATTGGAAGCATCATATCTCCCAAATTGTGGCTTAACCTGGTATTGGTTTCCGCCCGCAATGATATCTGTTATACCATCATTATCGAAATCTGACACCAATAAACAATAAACAGGCGAATATTGAATTTCCAATGGCAATTCGACTTGTTTAAATCCATCGCCATCAGACAATAATAAAATGGAAGCAAGTAATTTTACCTGGAATACTTTTGAATCAGCAAGAACGGATTCCGGCAGGATTTCATCGATGGATTTTTTCCCGTAATCCTTATAATACAACAATTCTTTTTTTAAAAAAGGAAGTTGTGATATCAATTCATCTCTATCGGCTATCGGATAGTATTTCCCATTGACCTTTGTGCAGAATATCTGTTCGACAGAACTATTTCCATCAAAGTCATTGACATACATTCTGTCGTCAGGTTTAAAAAAAGTATTCAAGCCATGATTTCCCAGAATAAAGTCAACTTTGCCATCTTTATTAAAATCACCTGATTCAATGTCGTGCCACCAACCTTCGGTCTCCTGCAATCCCAATTCCTGAGAAATGTCAGTGAAATTTCTATTATCATTTTTAAGTACAACAATGGGCATCCAGTCACCGACAAGTATAATATCTTTCCATCCGTCACTATTAAAATCCTGAATATCAATATCCGTAATCATACCTATATTCAACAAAGCCGGAGCGTATTGTTTAGTCACGTCCCTGAATAAACCTTTCCCGTCATTTTCAAGTAAAAAGCCTCTTCCTCCCAATCCATAAACAAAGGGATCAAACCTTTCTCCAACCAAAAGATCATAATCACCATCGTTATCAAAATCAATAGGCTTAACCACGCTGGTTGAAATAAACTCAGTGAATGGAAGGGCATGTGGAGATTCGTAAAAATCTCCTTTCCCATCATTTAGGAATATTTTATCCATAAGGACACTCGAAGTTTTAGGAAAAAATCTCCCCCCACTGGCCATGTAGAGATCCAGATCACCATCGTTGTCTACATCAACAAGCGTTCCCTTCGTCTCTTCTGACAGGCTGTATTGGCCAATAGCTTTTGGAAGAAACGGCTCTAACTTCCCCGATTTAAATTGAATAAACAATCCTGACTGATCTTTCCCGCCCCCTACGTAGATCTCCTCTATTCCATCTCCATTAATATCCCCTTTAAGTAGGGAGGGTGTCTCGTTGCTGTACATCATCGGCAATAATCTGTCCCGATTAAAATCAATCAGGCCGCTTCCCTTATGCTTAAAAAGTTTGTTAGAGATTAATTCAATTCGGAAATGTTCGCTGTTCTTTATTTTTCCAAACGGATGATCTTCATAAATTTTAGAGCTCTCTTTGATGATGTTAAGTTTCTGGTTAACGGGGACGTTGTAAATGACTGTATAACCTTTATCAGGCCACTTTATTAAAAGCGAATCAATAGATTTCACCCCCTCACCCAATCCAATAGTCACATTTGGCTGAACGGAGCTTTGAAATCCCCTTGTTACAAAATTGTCAGAGAAAAATATTTTCGTCCCGCAGAAAGCCGTGATTTCCGATCCTACAGCAAATGTGTTTCTGCCTTGAGAGGATAGCGATAAACAGATGCTTTTAAATTTTGAAGAATCTGAATTGTTTCGATACAACACCGAGGGTGCATTAATATTATTCACAACAAGATCAAGATCACCGTCATTGTCAAGGTCTCCATAGGCGCATCCGCTGGAAAACATAGGTTCACCCAGACCCCATTCATAGGCTACATTTTTGAAACTTAGATTTCCATCATTTCTGAAGGCATAATTTGGAAACGAGGATGATGGCATTAGATCAATCAATTTAAGGATAGCATTCTCTTCCTCCCTTATTATTTTCCTTACGTTATCTTCAGCCCCTGTATAGGTCAGATAATCACGGTCCAATAAATCCTTGTAAATTCCATTTGCAATGAATATATCTCTTCTACCATCATTGTCCATGTCAAAAAGTAAGGCTCCCCAACTCCATTCAGAAGCTGCAATTCCTGCCAACCTTCCAACCTCTGCATAGTTATCCTTACTGATTTTCTTCTGAAGCACATTTCGCGAAAATTGATGGTAATATCCATTTTGGATATTCAACTGATATTTATTCCAACTTTCATAAATAGTTTTTGTCTTTTTTCGATTCAAAGAATCCGGCAGCATCTCCGTTACGAATAACTCCGGACTGCCATCGCCATCCAAATCCGCAAAATCAGCTCCCATAGATCCCATGCTGATGGATTGAAAATAGTCTGTTAAAGACTCCGTGAATGCACCTTGTTGATTGTTAATATATAGATAGTCTCTTTCAAAGAAATCATTAGAAACAAAAATATCCGTCCACGAGTCATCATTGAAATCGCCCAACGTAATTCCTAATCCAAAACCGATATTGCTCCTATAAATCCCTGCAGTGTTAGAAAAGTCACGAAACTTACCATCTTCATTAATAAAAAATTTATTACCTCCACCTTGAGGATCGGGTATTTTGCGCTGATCCTTTACCAAGTCATAATTACCTACAGATCTAATAGAATTGGTTAGAAGATAACAGTCCAGGTCCCCGTCTTTATCATAATCAAAAAATGCAGCCTGAACAGATAATCCGATGATATCCAAACCGTACTCTTTGGATTTTTCTGTGAATGTCAAATCCCCATTGTTAATAAATAATTCATTATTCCTACGAGGAGCCTCCGGGTCACCGGATTTGCAAACATATATGTCTAAAAAACCATCAGCGTTGATGTCCACAAAAGTTACCCCCGTAGACCATACATCCTGACAAGCTACCCCGGCAGTTTCAGTTATGTCTTTAAAGACAAGATTGCCTTTATTAAGGTATAATTTATTGTCAATCTGATTTCCCGCAAAGTAAATATCAAGCAATCCATCATTGTTGATATCTCCAATAGCCACTCCTGCTCCATTAAAAAAATTCCGATACGTATAGGGGTTAAGCCGTTCCGTAATCTTCAGCTCATTTCGAAATGTAATCCCGCTTTCTTTGGTAACGTCCGTAAAAAGTACTGATTTTGTGGTGCGATCAATAGAACAGCTTAATAAAAAAATGAATACTAAAGCCTTTAGAATTCTCATCAGATAATAAAAAGAGCGTCCAACAAAAATTGTTGGACGCTCTCAAATATACAAAATCCTAATGAGTAAATTAGTAGCCTGGATTTTGCACAAGTGGACGTGCCGTTGATCCAGAAGCCTGCATTTGCTCTATGGGTATAGCCATGATAATATGGTTTGCCGCGTCTGGGTCAACCTGTTTTTCCCACCATGCGTTACCATACACTCCAAAACGTATTAAGTCTGTCCTTCTTAGTGCCTCGACAAATAGTTCTCTTCCGCGCTCTGCCAACATAACCCCCTCTGTCATATTAACAAAAGGAGTTGCGCCTGCCCTGGCCCTGAGTTGGTTGACAAGACTCAAAGCAGTTCCATCATTGAACCCATTCATCCGCTGCAATGCTTCAGCCTTGTTTAACAATACTTCTCCATATCTCAACAGGGGAAAGTCATTATCCGCATCATTCTTTTGCCCAGTCTTAAATGAAAATTTTCCAAATCTGGCTCCTCCCTGACGGGAAGCATTAGGAAACAATTCATTGATGTAAGGCGTATAATTTAAGCCAGCGCCATCGGCATCAGCTTTATCATAAGCAAGATCCAATAATTGGAGTTTTCCTGAGAAATCGTACTGTGGACCCTCAATAAAATTAGCGTCCTTTCTTGCATCGGCATCATCATATGAATTATAGAAATCCTCTAAGGTTGAAAAACCGTTCCACGGTTGGCTTTGGAATTTCCATGTCAATTGACTGGGATAATGAAGGGTCATCATTGGCCATTGCGCTCCCTGACCGGTAGACTCATCAAATGGGGCAACAAAGATATGCTCCACATTCTCTACATTATGAGGGTCAAAAACCTCCGAGTATTTGGCCGACAAATTGTAAACGCCAGAATTAATTACCATATCAGCGGCATCAATTGCCTTTTGGTACTCAGGAGAGCCTTTGTAAATGTTAGCATTTAAATAAAGCCTTGCAAGCAGTGCGTAAGCCGCTCCCTGGCTAACTCGTCCATACTCCTGTTTACCTTCAGGCAAATCAGGAATGGAGGCCAAAAGTTCGGACACTATAAAGGCATAAACCTGGGCACGTGTCGATTGGGGAACATCCGTACCTGCCGTTACAACAAGTGGAATATTACCGAACACATCCATTAACCTCCAGTAAAAATAAGCCCTCAGCACTTTTAACTGAGCTGTCTGGGCAACCGTAGTACCGCTTTCAGCCAATATCGTATTACACTGGAATATTCCACCATAAGACTGAGTCCAGACATCATTGATCCCCCATGTCTGAGGGGTGAACTCGTGGTGGTGCATCTTAATATAAAGACCACCGTCATACCAGTCACCTCCTTTTTGGGTAATTACCGCTTCATCAGTACCTGTCTCCTGAACAGCGAAAAAGCCGCCAGCCCCCGCAGTTCCATCCAATACCTTTGAAAATGCTCCCTGGAGCCCATCATTAGGCTGGGCTTTGTTTACGTTGTCTTTTATACCTACACCCGGGTTTGACGGATCAAAATCTTTGGTGAACCGATCCTCAATTTCCTCATCAAGGTTTGTACATGCAAAACCACCTACAAACAACGCAGTGATCAATGTATACATTAATAAATTTTTCATATTTCTGATTTAACTTTTATTAAAATCCAACATTTAATCCGAACGTAAATGTCCTGGCCGTGAAGTAGTTGTTCCTTCTGTCAATACCGGGAGCCAGTACATCCACTGGATTTGGTTCAGGATCTGCAAGAACCGGCTCTGGGTCTATGCCAGTATAATTGGTAATCTGTAAGAGATTCTGTCCACTGACATATAATCTAAAACCCTTGAACAAATTGGAAGCAGTCTTAAAGGTATAGCCAATAGTGAGGTTATCTAATTTAATGAAATCAGCTTTTTCCACGTATAGCGAGCTGTATTGAGCTGATGTAAGACCAGGAACAGCTTTGCTTGTAATTATCCGGTTATAGGAGTTAATGGCACCCGGATCCAGGGGTTCATAGAAAGCACGGAACTGGTTTATCAAACTGTGACCGAACGCACCGCGGAAAAAGACATTCATATCCCAGTTTTTATAGCTTAACCTATTGGTCCATCCTAATTCCATGGTAGGGATACCGTTTCCCAATACCTTCATATCAACCGTTGGAAGGAGCGCATCAGATGGCGCAGCATCCACAACTCCATCTCCATTCAAATCTTCAAATCTTGGCGCTCCATTTCCTTCAACTCCTTCAAAAACAGGACCCCAAATTTGTCCTATTGATTCTCCAACAGCTGTCAAAATAGGATAGGTTCCATTTTGCCCCGGCGCTCCAAAATCTGCCCTTACTTGTCTATCAATGATAAAGGACTCTAAAGTGGTCTTGTAGTGGCTCAATAATAGGCCAGGAGTCCAGCTAAAGTCTCCAGCTTGCAAAGAATTATAATTCAGTGTGAGCTCTATGCCAGGTGTTTTAAGTGATCCTGCATTTTCGTACCGTTGGCCTGAAGCGTACTGTGTTACCGGAACATTTCTGAGCAAAATAAAATCCTTAATAGTTCTACTATAAACGTCCAACGTACCCGTAAGTTTACCCAATCCAAATTCAAGACCAATATTCGTTTCCGCTTTCTGCTCCCACTTTAGATCTTTATTGCCATTTACGGCCAGGGTTACATTTCCACCTCCGTTGAGAGAGTAATTATATTGATCCTGGGATAATCCTGAGGGACCGGGAAGTGATCCGGTTACCCCATATCCTGCTCTCAATTTTAAAAGACTCACTGAGGGGATCTGTAAATATTTATTTAAATCAACCCCTGCTCCCACAGAAGGGAAAGTTCCCCATTGGTGGTCCGGCCCTAGTTTGGTAGATCCTTCCTTTCTTACGGATGCATTGAAGAAAATACCATTATCAAACGACAGGTTGACCCTTGCAAAACCAGCAATAATTTTGTTGATGGGGGTTCGTCCACTTGAAATATTTACGTTGGAAGCAATTCCTGAAATTCTATCCCCCGCATTTTGCAGCGAATTGTAGCCAAGTGCATCGCTCGGGAAATTTCCCAATTCAACATTGAGATCCTGAAACTGGTCCTGTTGATAAGAGTATCCGCCTGAAAGCGATAAATCGATTCTACTGAACGTTTTAGCGTACGTACCATAGGTTTCAAAAAGAGTGAACGTTTTGTCAGAAATGTATCTTCTGGCTAACCCGTTTCGGCCATAACCAGCATACAAAGAATTACTGGAGAAATATGTACCATTGATAACATCATCAAATTGTTGGGCATAGTTTACGGTCCAGGTAAGATTCTTGGTAATATTATAATCAATCTTTGCACTATAATTCAAATTCTTTCTTTTACCCTCATTAACATTTTGTTCAAGGATGGCAACAGGATTATAATTATCAAATAAAATAGCCTGATAATATTCCCCGTTAGGAAAGGTTATCGGAGCAGTTGGGTTATATAAAGTTGCATAGCGAAAAGCTTCGTTGAAGGCGAAATCACTATTTCTGTTTGTAAATGCCATGTTCAGGTCAATATTAAGTTTACCCTCCAAAGCAGTGTGGGTCAGGTTAGCCCGGGTATTTATCTGGTCCCATCCTGAATATTTGAGGATACCATTGACATTTCTAACGTTAGCCGACATACGGAAAGTGGTCGTTTGATTGCCTCCTGAAACAGAAAGATTATGAACATTCGTAATGCCGGTTTGGGTTACCTCTTCCTGCCAATCCGTTACCGCTCCAAGGTCGTTACCCCCGGCAGCAACGTACTGGCTAGCCGACATTACAGGTACTTTTTTGAAAATGGAGGCAGCGGATACATACGCATTATAGTTAACGGACAAACCGCCAGCCCTGGAACCTTTTTTAGTAGTCACGAGGATAACACCGGAAGAACCCCGGCTGCCATAAATGGCCGCTGCAGACCCATCTTTCAATACGTTAATGCTTTCAATATCGTTTGGGTCAATATTATCCAATGAAGCGCCTAGTACACCATCAACGACTACCAAAGGCTGAACGTTTGAGCCAACAGTAGAAAGGCCTCTCAGGCGAATGACAGGATTGGCGTTGGGATCTCCACCTTTATTATAGATGCTAAGACCAGCTACCTTGCCCTGCAACAATTGGGTGGGGTCATTTATATTTCCCTTGTTGAAATCCTTTGAATCCAAAGATACCACGGAACCTGTGATCTCCTTTTTCTCCTGCGTACCATAACCCACTACAACAACTTCAGAAAGCGAAGTTACATCTGATTCCAGCGCAATATTGATTGAAGTTTGTGTTCCGGCATTGACTTCCTGCCCGGTATATCCCACAAAAGAAAATACAAGGGTTGAATTATCGCCAACATTCAGCGAGTAATTTCCATCAACATCAGTCGCGGTACCATTATTAGTACCTTTTTCAACTACGTTCACTCCCGGAATTCCTGTTCCATCATCAGCTGATGTCACCTTTCCAGATACGGTTCTACTTTGTGACCAAGCCACAGACGTTACCAGAATAAGTAGAGCCGTAAGATACCTGCTTAAAGACAAGTAAAATTTATTCATACGGTTTTTGGTTTGGGTTAGTTTAAATTGAAATAGGATGGGTAAATCTATATTACGCCATATAATCCAACCAAAAGGTATGCATAAGCTGCTAAACTACCGCAAATAGTGTCATAAACTTTTGACTGGAAATCGTATTCGCAACCGATTGGGGGAGCGAAATCGCAGAGAATGAAGTGATTAGCGTGCTCTGGGAAACACTTGCCCGTATTTTGGGTTGAACATTTGTGTTCAACCTTAACAGTCACACCATAAAATTTTGTTAAACAATCAGAATTGGGTACAGATTTTTGCTATGGTCCACTCCCTGTTTAGAGCCATAAGCCATTTTTTGTTTTACGTAAAACGTTAAGGCGTTCCAGCACTATTTATGGATGGGCTAAAGACCATCAACGAGTCATTGTTACGGCTAACGAGGAATATACTTTTCCCCTTTCGGGTCGTCACTTGTTTGATATCCCGTCCCTCGCCTTCCACTACAAACCCTGAATCTTTCAGTGAGACCGCACGAAAATTTCCTTTGTTATCACCCCGCAACATTAATCCATGTCCGGCGTCATATCGGCCCAAGTCGGGTTGTACAGAATACAGATTCCCTACAGCAAGAATATCTTGGTGGCCGTCTTTGTTAAAGCCGTTTATGGAAAAAGAGAAAATTGGAAATATCTGGGCTTCGGCAGGCAATGGCCGGGGAATAAATTTTCCATTGCCCAGGTTTTAAACATATACTGAAGCCATTTCGAAAATATGTTTCACAATATATTTCTGGCTATCCTGCAAGGAAATAATATCCTTTAATTGAACATTCCGAAAACTGCTGTACCTCAGAAATATTCGGTTCAGACCGGGCACTTGTTTTACTAACTGGTCACGCGAAATAAAAGGGTGTTCTTTCCCTGGTTAAAATATGTCATGATGTGTTCATCACTACCATTGTCATCAATGTCGCCTATATACGGGCTTACAGGTTGAGCTTTGCTGGCTTTCAGTCGTGAATTCCATCCGAGATTTCCCGCAACAAAGTCCATATCCCCATCCTCATCGATATCTGCGAGCGTTAAGCAATTCCAGAACCCGTCGGTTTTCTCTAAACCATAATGCTCAGATTGATCGTCTAAAATTCCACCGGCATTTTGCACGAATATTCTGATAGGCATCCAGTCACCAACAACGATAAGGTCAGGTTTACCATCCGCGTAACGCCTGCCTTTTCCCAAATGTCTTCGAAAACCAAGCCACCTTTATTGAGGTATAATTTATTTGACTGTTGATTGGCTGTGAAATAAAGATCCACCAGTCCATCGTTGTTGATATCCCCGGCTGCCACACCGCCACCGTTGTAGAAATACAAATACTCAACGATGTTGAATTCATCGGTTTGGTTTAATCCATTATTAAAAAAGATATTGGTCTCAGAAGGAGGTAATTCATTAAAGACCGTAGTCAGTTTTTTCTTTTGACACGATAATAAAAAAACTATAACAAAAAAGTGAACAAAAAAAATGAAGTTTTTAAGTAGATACCTCACGTAAGATTATTCCTTAGTGTAAACAAGGGCAGAATCATCATTTTTTGAAAAGACTATCAATGGCCCTTTTCGCGATTTTAAAGTTAAAATATCCCTTACCTCCCCATGGATATTAAGACATGACCTGACAGAAGGAATCGTTTCAAAATTTCCTTTACCATCTCCCTTAAAGAGTTGGGCATAACTGGCATCATATCTTCCGACTTCTGGTTTAGCGCCAAATAAATTTCCGCCAGTTATTATATCCAGAAACCCATCGTTGTCCATATCCAGAATTTCAATTCCAAAAACAGGTGAAAACTGTGCTTCCATAGGCAGCGGTTTTATGGAAAATTTTCCATTACCTTCATTGATGATTACACTGGATCTCAATTCAAAAACCTTAAGCTCAAGAGCACCTTTTAACTGTTCCGGAGTAAATATGTCTTTCATCGTCTCATTTTTAAAGGTTTCATATTTCAGATATTTTTTCTTCATAGTTGGGATCTGGGCCACAAGGTCATGTCGCAAAATGATCGGATAACTTTTTTCACCATTGTAACGACAAATCATATGTTCGATCGTACCATTCTGATCAAAGTCATTAACGTACATGCAGACTGGTTTCGCAAAGGAGGCTTTAAATTTAGAGTTTAATCCATGGTTGCCAATAACAAAATCCATATCACCATCATTATCCAAATCAGCATACTCGATTCTGTTCCACCATCCATTGCTTTTATCCAAGCCCGCTGAAATAGTTTGATCGCTAAATTTTCCTGCCTCATTCACAAAAACTTTAACAGGCATATACTCCCCGACCACAATTAAGTCCTGGTCATTATCATTATCAATATCAGACCATACAGCATCCGTTATCATTCCCAAATGCTGAAGGGTCGGCGCAACTTCTTGGGTGACGTCTTTAAATATTCCGTTTCCATTATTTTTAAGAATATATCCATTCATGGGTAGGCCATAAAAATAAGATTTGAGACGTACACCAACAAAGAGATCCATATCACCATCACCGTCATAATCTGCGTTTTTGACCGTGGATGTACTTTCAAAATTTACGGAAGAAGGAAGAATTTGCGAAGACTTGGTAAAGTTACCTTTGCCGTCATTTAAATATAATCGATCTATTAAAGCCGTTGAACTGGAAGAGAATTCATTTCCACCGCTGCATACATACAGATCCAGATCTTTATCACCATCGGCATCGAAAAATATACTGCCCATATCCTCGGATACTTTATCAATCAAAAAAAGTTTTTCGTTCGTCTTATAAAATTTTCCGTCCGTAGATTGCATGAACAATGCACCGGGCTGATCTTTTGCGCCACCAATATAAAAATCCTCCAATCCATCACCATTTACATCCCCTTTTGCCATTCTGGGACCTTCAGTACTCAGCATATGATAAATTAACTGATCGCGGTCAAAATCGATAAAATCATTTTCATGGTGCTTATAGTCAATGAGCTTTAAAGCAGTAATATCTTTAAATAATGGTTTTGATGCGATTATTTTTAATTCAGATTTTGCAGGTATGATAATACCATCAGCCTGGCTAAGCGAAAGAGTCTGATCTACCTTCACGGAATCAAGGATGGTGACGCTTCCGTTCGGCCAGGCCACCGTTAAACGGTCAAGAACCTTAATATTACCTAGACCGGATGTTAGGCCTATGGTCAACCGTGGATTGAAAACCACGTATGGGCATCTGTTCCATATAAAATTTCTTCCCTCCACCTTCTGCCGTAATCCTGGCTCCGATGGCAAAAGTGTTACGGCCCGTACCGGTTAATTTAAGCTTAATAAAGTGATGATCTGCGTTCAATCTGTCTGCCTCATTCCGGTAAACAAAGCTTGGCATGTTTACGTTATTGACCACAAGATCAAGGTCGCCGTCATTGTCAAGATCGCCGTATGCGGACCCATTGGAAAAACCAGGGGTGGCCAAACCCCAATGAGATGCAAGGTTCTCAAAACGAAAATTGCCACTGTTTTTAAATGCATAGTTGGCTATTGGAGTTGATGGAATTATCTCCGTAAGCTTCTTATAGTCAACCGAATTTTTTGCTATTACTGACTTAACAAATTCTTCATTAATGGCAAATTGGAGAAAATCCTGGTTGGTAAGATCCTGGAAAATTCCATTAGCCACAAAAATATCCTTCAGTCCATCGTTGTCCATATCGAACATAAGTGCGCCCCAACTCCAATCAGTTGCCTCTACTCCCGCCAATCTTCCTATTTCACTAAAGGTGTTGTTACCATTATTGATTTGTAACATGTTCCGTGTGAACTGGTGGTAGTAATCATTCTAAACATTATATTGATACCGGTTCCAGTCTTCGAAGGTAGTAACTGTTTTCAATCGGTCATTTTCCCGTGGCAACATTTCGGTCACGAATAAATCCGGCAAGCCATCATTGTTAATGTCGGCAAGGTCAGCACCCATGGAAGCACCACTTATACTTTTCATTTCCTCCGTTAGGGTTTCCCGAAAAGTACCATCATGATTATTGATGTATAAATAATCCCTTTCAAAGAAATCATTGGAAACAAAAATGTCAGGCCACCCATCTTGGTTCACATCACCCACGGTGACACCCAAACCAAATCCAATAACACTGCCATAAATACCGGCTTCTGCACTGACATCGGTGAAATAATTACCATCGTTGCGCATAAGTTTATCTCCTCCTAAAGGATCGCGCTTGTTTCTTTCATTTTTGCGGAGGTTGAAACTACCGATTGCCTGATAAGAGTTATTTAGTATATATAGGTCGAGATCACCGTCTCTATCATAATCGAAAAATGCCGCATGGGTTGTATACCCTTTATCCGCAACACCATAATCCAGCGCGCGCTTCTGAAAAGTTAAATTACCATTATTTATAAACAACTCATTTCCTTTATTCGGATCACCTTCAATATTGCCTGAACTGCAAACATAGATATCCAGGAATCCGTCACCATTTACATCAGCCATGGAAACACCTGTTGACCATTCCTGTTTACCTTCGACGCCGGCCATTGACGTGATATCTTCAAATTTAAAATTTCCTTTATTGAGAAATAGTTTATTCGAAACCTGGTTACCGGTAAAGTAAATATCAATCAATCCATCGTTGTTGATATCACCCAATGCCACGCCCCCACCGTTATAAAAATTGCGGTACGTATAAATATTAAATTCCTTGCTAAACGTTAGCATATTATTGAACTCAATACCGGAATTGGAAGGTTCAATTAAAGTAAATAAAGTATTTGCAGTCGTTTCACCTTTCGGTGAGCAACCCGTCAAAAGAGAAAAAATAATACCGAAAACAAAAATCAGAATTTTAACAAGGTTCATTTCTAAATTCACTGATCAGTCTTTAATTTCCTGGCATACTCTTCCTTCAAATGTTTTTCAACCTTCAAATCGGTAAAGACCGCCTGCACAAACTGATCATCTTTTTTAAACAAATTAATTCTTCTTTTACCATCAATTTTATAATAAATAACACCCATTGTCGGGTGCTGCAGCTCTTTAAAATCATCCCCGTACCACTTTTTAAAAACCGGTAACAGATTGGTGAGCAGACTATCTGCCCCAAATCTTTCATTCCACGGAGCCCAGGATTCATAAGCAAAAGTTACCGGCATTTCAAAAATTTTATCCTTGTGGAAGGAGGGATAAAAACGCATAGATACAGGCTCGGCAAGAACGTTTACAAGGTTATATTCTACATTTTGATTAGTTGGCCCATGCGTAAAAAATTTCTTTTTATTTTGCTCCCAGCAATAATCGTAAAACGCATTTCGCTCCATACCCAAAGATATTCCCAAAAATAGGCTGTCGGTCTTTTTATTGTCGGATGAACCTTTGGAGGTTTTATCACAAGAAACGAAGGCAAAAAAAAGTGCAACAAAAAATATCGCTAAAAATACAAGTTTCATACTACGGTACATTGTAAAGTCCTTAATATCTATAAAATTGGAGCTGATCATTGTTTTTTGCTACAACCAAAATCTTTTTTCCATTGAATATTTTTTTCAATCCCCTAACTTCCCCTATAATACTGATACCTGATTTTAAGGCGGGTATATAAGTAAAATTACCATTTCCATCCCCTTTCAGCACCACGCCATAACTACCATCATAAATACCGGTCTCCGGTTTGGCCCTATATAAATTACCACCCATAATGATATCCAGGTTTTTATCACCATCAAAATCATCAATCAATATGGCATAAACAGGTGAAAACTGAACTTGCAATGGTAAGGATTTTTTTCTGAATGTGCCATCCCCCTTATTCAGCCAAAGCGCAGTTTCTAAAGTAAATGCATTTAGAATAATGGCCTTACTCAATTGTTCAGAAGTAAAAATATCCGGAATGGTTTGCCCTATATAATCCTTAAAATGAAAATACTTTTTCTTTAAAAATGGCATCTGCATAACAAGATCTTGTCGTAACACAAGCGGCAAAGATTTTCCCTCAAAGTACCGTGTTGTAATATGTTCCACCGAACCATTCTCATCAAAATCATTGATATACAGGTTCAAAGGTTCCGATTCGGAAGCTTTGAACCTAGAGTTTAAACCATGATTTCCAATGACTAGGTCAATCCAGCCATCACCATTGAAGTCCCCAGCTTCAAGTGTATTATACCACCCGCTTGTTTTATAAAAACCCGCGTTCAAATCTATCTCAAAGGCCTTTCCTTTTCGATTCATGAATAAACTGATTTCCATCCATTCGCCTACAACCACCAAATCTGAATAAGAATCATTGTCAATGTCCACCCATTTCGCATCCCTGATTAAGCCTAAATTTTTAAATCCAGGGGCTACTTGTAAAGTTACTTCCGTAAAATTTCCTTTACCATCGTTGTTCAGAATATAACCATTGCAGGGAACCCCATAAAGGCCAGGAATTACTCTTACGCCAACAAACAGATCCAGGTCGCCATCGTGGTCATAGTCATTTTGTTCGACTGTTGAGGTACTCTCAAATCTTGTGGCAATCGGCAATATCTGCTTACTTTTTTCAAACTTTCCACTCTTCATATTAAAATAAAGTCGGTCGATCAAAGCTGTCGAACTGCTGGAAAATTCATTTCCTCCACTAGTTACATACAGATCCTGCCTGCCATCACCATTCGCATCAAAAAAAATACAATCGGTATCTTCTGAAGTTTTATCAGCAGCAAAAACATCAGGGTTTGAATTGATAAAACCACCTGATTTTTTTTGTACAAATAAACTTCCAGCCTGATTTTTCGCCCCACCGATATAAAAATCCTGAAGTCCGTCACCATTCACGTCGCCCACACACAGACAAGGACCCTCATTAGATATCATATTGAACAAAAGACGCTCCCGGTCAAAATCAACAAATTTACTCTCTGAATGCTGGAAATTAACATCTTTAAATTTTACCGGGGCAAAGATTGGCGAATGGAATTTTTTGTTTGAATCGGTCCGCAAATCTGCAGCATCCTTTTGATATAAGTGTAACAGTTGGTTGGGTGTTACCTTAGTTTGTATGGTTACCTGGTCATTCGGCCACTCCACTATCAGTGAATCAATAATCTGTATATTTCCGAGTCCAAAATTCATTTTATAGTCTACAGAAGACATGAATCCCCTCATAGGGGAATGCTCCTGATAAAATAATTTACCGCCTGCTTTCAAAGTGATTTTTGCGCCGAGCGCAAATGTATTTTTCCCCACACCGTGCAACATAACAGAAAGTGAGGCATTACCTGTATTTAAACTTTCAGATTGATTCTCATAAATGGATGCCTGCATATTGACATTGTTTAATACCAGATCTAAATCACCATCATTATCAAGGTCGCCGTATGCTGATCCATTTGAATGGGTTGGATTATCCAGCCCCCACTCCTTAGCCTTATTGTCAAAAACCAGATTTCCTTTATTTTCAAATGCATAATTTGGAATTCTATTAGAAGGAATTGAATCGATAAGCTGCTTAATAACCGAACCCTCCCTAAGTAAAATTTCCCTTACGACATTGCGATCAGAAACAAAATTTACATAGTCCTGATCCAGCAGATCTTTATAAATTCCATTGGCGACAAAAATATCTTTGAAACCATCTTTATTCATATCAAAGATCAAAGCCCCCCAACTCCAGTCAGTTGCCTGAACACCGGCAAATCTGGCAATCTCACTAAATGTACCATCTCCATTATTAAGTTGTAAAACATTGCGACTGAATTGATGGTAATAACCTTTGTCCACACTAGCATAATATTTATCCCAATTTTCGAACTGACTGGTTGTTTTTAGCCGGTCATCACTTTCCGGCAGCATTTCCGTAACAAAAATTTCCGGAAACCCATCGTTATTGATATCGGCCATATCCGCACCCATGGAACCCAGACTGATCTCGCGTACGAATTCTTCAAGAGATTCTTTAAATTTTCCATCCATTTGATTGATGTACAAATAATCTTTTTCAAAAAAGTCATTTGATATATATATATCGGACCATCCGTCTTTATTTATATCCCCAATTGTCACGCCGAGACCAAAACCAATTTCACTGGTATAGATCCCGGCTGAAAGGCTAACATTTATAAATTTACCGCCATCATTTCTCAATAATTTATTTCCGCCTAGCATGTCTGGTATGTCACGCTGATTTTTTCGAAGATCGTAAGCGCCTACAGAACGGAGAGAATTATTTAACAGATAACAGTCCAGGTCACCGTCTTTATCATAATCAAAGAATGCAGCATGCGTTGAAAGGCCGTCAAAATCCAAACCATATTGCTGAGATTGCTCTGAAAAAGTCATATCCGCATTATTGATAAACAATTCATTATGCCTTCCCTCACCACCGGGTGGGCCAGATTTGCAGAGGTAAATATCCAAAAAGCCATCTGCATTAATATCTGCAATGCTGACCCCGGTGGTCCAAACACTGTTATTGCTTACACCAGCTTCCTTGGATACATCTTGAAATTGAAAGTTTCCTTTATTTAAATACAATTTATTGGAAACAAGATTTCCTGAAAAGAAAACATCCAAAAGGCCATCATTATTAAAATCCCCTAAACCCACACCCCCACCGTTATAGAAATTTTTAAATGTATAAGGATTTAACTGTTCTGTATAATCCAGTTGATTAATAAAATTAATATTTGTGTGCGCTTGGTCACGCAACCGGAAAAGGGTTTGTTCCGAGGAATTGTTTTCAGTTGGGGAGAAAGAACAGGCCATTAAAACCAGCAATAAATACCCAAATACAAATACGCGCATTCCTGTTGTATAATAAGGTGAACGAGTAATTTTAAAAATAATTTTAACAGCTATAATTGGGTTTTATGCAAGAGTCAACAAAATTAGCAACCGGGAATTTGCAAAACTCGAAGAAAATAAAAGACAGCCTTGGGTACACGTGGATATGGATATAAAATAAAAGGGGCAAATACGTTATGTATTTGCCCCTTTTTACCCTGTTCAATTAAAATCCTGGATTTTGCTTTAAGCTCGCATTCGCATCAAGTTGCTGTTGCGGTATTGGAAAAAGTTTATACTTAGCATCAGTTACGCCTTTCTCCCACCACTGGTCATCAAATTTGTCAAACCGAATCAAATCTTGCCTTCTGACCAATTCAGCAAACATTTCCCTTCCGCGTTCAGCTAACAAATTATCAGCGGTTAAAGAAACATAGGGTGTAACACCAGCCCGTTCGCGGATCTGATTCACCAGCGACAATGCCGTTGCATCATCAGGAGCCAAACGCCATTTAGCTTCAGCCAAAGAAAGTAGAATATCCGCTAAGCGGAAAATAACAAAATCATTACTCATATTCGGAGTACCTCCTATTTCATACTCGTACTTACCAATCCGAGCACCACCCTGGCGCCATCCACTAGGAAATATCTCATTAATTCTGGGAGTGAATGTAAGCGGTGCACCATCCGGGTCGGTAGCATCAAAACCTGGGTCAATGGCTCTTGTTCCATCCTGGTTAAACTGCGGACCTACAACAAAGTTACTAAGGCGATCATCCAGCGTTCCCATTTCCTGGGTTAGAGCCAACCCTTTCCATACCGGTCCCTGAGGACCAGGGTTTTTAACCGGGTCAACATAAGAATTGTAAAATTCCTCTAAAGTTGAGTAACCATTCCAGGGCTGAGCCGTGAATCCATATACTCCCCGGCTGGCATAATGCAAGGTCATCATCGGCCAGTTAAATCCACCAGCAAATACTTTATCATAAGGATAAACAAAAATATTTTCAGTGGACCTTTGATTGGCTATTGCAAAATTTGAGGAATAAGTGCCGGCCAAAGTAAAAGGACCTTCATTTACAATTTGCTGGGCAGCATCAATAGCTTTTTGCCATTGTGGTGTGCCCGTGTAAACCCCAGCATTCAGGTAAAGCTTTGTTTTAATGGCAAGTGCCGCCCACTTGGTCATACGTCCATATGTAGAGGCATCCTTTGCGGTAGGCAGCACATCCTGTACCGCGTTTAATTCTGATTCCACAAAAGTGTAAACCTGCTGACGGGTAGCATTTGATGGCGGTCCTCCCTCAGACACAAATGAAACCACCAGAGGCACGTTTCCAAAAGAATCCAGTAGCCAAAAGTACCACAAAGCACGTATAGCACGTAGCTCCGCAATAAATGCGGCAGCCTCCGGAGTGCCTAACGCCTCAAATTGAAATATGAGTCGATTGCAGGTATTAACACCACCATACATAAATTGCCATGCATTATTAAAATTTGACTCCCCTGGAGAAAACTCGTGTTTATGCAAATGAATAAGCCATCCACCATCATACCAGTCTCCACCTTTTGTCGTTACAACCAGTTCATCTGAAGAGAGTTCGTTATTGGACCAAAGACTAGAATGATTTCCAAGCCCGCCGAATGAAGAATAAGCCTGACCCAAAGCGGCAATAAATTCCTGATCAGTTTTAAAGAAATTATCTGCGGTAACATCGCTGTATAACTCTTCGTCTATATCTGTGCACGACTGGCTAAAAAATATTAAGCCTAAAACCGTCACGCAAATTTTTTTAATTATTGAATTTTTCATCTTAATATCATTTTTTATTTTAGAAGCCTACGTTTACTCCGAAGGTCAATATTCTGGTAGTGAAATAAGTTGACCTTCTTTCAATTCCTGGAGCAAGGGCATTGTTACCTTCTCTATCCGTAAATCTTACTTCCGGATCAATGCCCGTATATCCTGTGATCGTGAATAAGTTCTGACCAGATATATAAACACGGAGACGATTTACAGCACCTCCGTTTAATTTAAAATTATATCCAACAGTAGCATTATCCAAACGGACAAAATCAGCTTTTTCGATATGGGAGCTATTAAACACAGCTTTTGTAATGGTAGGATCGTAATATTTCGTTTTCACAATATTCCAGTTACCAACCGTGGTGATCTCATTGTTTTCATAAAAACCCCGATAGCTATTAAGCATTTCATGACCGAAAGCTCCACGCAGGAAGATATTAAGATCAAAATTACCAAACGTAAAGCTGTTGTTAAAACCAACAGTCATGGTAGGCATACCGTTACCAATTACCCTTCTGTCATCATCGCAATCACAGAAACTGCCGTCTCCATTTAAATCCTCAAACGCCACTGTTCCATCGGTGTTTACCCCACTTTTAACTGGTCCCCAGAACTGACCTAATGGTTCACCTTCCTTCACACGTTCTAGTCTTGTGGCATTCTGGCCAGGAGAACCCATGTTAGCCTGAAACAGAACCCCACCTTCGCCAACACTAACACTTCCGGATGTTAAACTTACAACATTAGTACTATACGTCGCTAAGTTAAATCCTGTATTCCAGCTCAATTTTGGCGAATTAATCGCTGCATAATTTGCAGCAAATTCAATTCCTGAGTTTTGGACTTCTCCGATATTCAAGATAGTTTGAGGATACAAATTCGGTGGCACGGGGACGTTAACAGCAAGAATTAAGTCACGGGTATTTCGCACGTAATAATCTACACTACCAGATAAACGGTTGTCTAAGAGGGCGAAATCTGCGCCAAAGTTGATCTCCTCTTTTGTTTCCCATTGTAAGTCTGGGTTAGGATTACTAACCGGGCCATAGCTTGGTCCGTACGCACCATTGTAAAAGAAGCTTCCGGTTCTGGCAAAACGTTGTAGCGAAATATAAGACTGACCGGGTTGATTTCCTGCAACACCATAACTCACCCTGACTTTTAATGAATTGACAGCCGGTAAATCAACCAGATTAGTAAGCGACAAACCTGCGCTCACTGCCGGAAAAAGACCGAATTTGTTATTTGCGCCAAAGCGTGAAGAACCTTCGTACCGGGCGCTGGCTGAAAAGAAAAATGTTTCATTGAAATTCAAATTTGCCCTTCCTAAGAATGCCACAAGCTTATTTGAATTAGCGTAACTAAATACATTTCCAAGACCATTGGAAAAATCAAGCGCCGCTCCTAAATTATTGTAGGTAAAGGCATCGGTAAGGAAATCTCCACCGTTTAATCCAAATCCTTCATTGAAGTAATATTGATAAGAGTATCCCCCTAAAAGAGCCAAACTCGTATTGCCAAAATGCTTGTCATAATTCAGGGTAGTTTCAAATAGATCATTAAAACGTTGGTCAGTTCTCCTTGAAGCATCACCAAGACCAGGCCGTCCAAATTTTGATGTTTTGGGACTATACGAACCCCTTAATTCATTTTCTCTTTGTTGTGAGTAAGAAAGTGAAATTCTAAAACCATCAATGATATCACTGAAATCATATTCGCCACGAATGCTGGCCAATAAGTCTGAATCCTTACCGTCTCTCACATTTTGCTCGGCAATAGAAAGGGGGTTATAGAAATCAAAAATATCACGTTCTGCGTAATTTCCGAACTTGGCACCAGCCGTAGGGCTATCGGTGGTGTTATCATAAACTGGCATAGTAGGATTAGCAAGCGTAGCATAGTTAAAGGCTTCCGGAAAACCGAATTCTGAATCGCGTGAAGTCATGGATAGGTTCACATCAAACGTTGCGCGATCTTTTAAAGCCTTTTGAGACAAATTTAAACGTCCATTGATTTGCTCAAAACCTGACTTTATTCCTATCCCCGAAGCATCACGAAGGTTAAAAGAAGCCCGATAAGTGGTTGATTGTGTACCGCCTGCGAGTGACAGATTATGAACCATCGCTGATCCTTTTTTGGTAACCAAATCAAGCCAATCGGTAGTTGAACCCAGATCTTTGGCGCCAGGTACTTTTCTATATTCATCGGCAGTCATGATTGGAATTGTATTGGCAACATCTTCAATGGCATAAGAACCATTGTATTCTGCGGTAACCTTTCCAGATTTTCCTTTTTTCGTTGTTACGAGAATAACTCCGCTTCCTCCCCGGCTACCATAAATGGCCGCTGCAGAAGCATCTTTCAGTACATCAATAGAGGCTATATCATTGGGATCAACGGTGCTCAAAGATCCACCAATCACACCATCAATTACAATCAAAGGCTCCTGATTGGCCCCAAAAGTCGAAACACCTCTTAGCCGAATGTTAAATCCTCCGTTAGGATCACCGCCTGGTCGGGTAATATTTAAACCGGCTACCTTCCCTTGTAATAATTGTACCGGATCGTTTACAGTACCTCGGTTAAAATCTTCGGATTTTACACTGGATACAGAACTGGTTATCTCTTTTTTCTCCTGTGTTCCATAACCTATCACCACCACCTCATCCAGGGAAGTAACATCGGCCATCAAAGAGATATTAATTGTACTCTGCCCGCCTACAGCCATTTCCTGGCCTGTAAATCCAACAAATGAATACACCAAAGTTGAATTCTCGCCTACATTAAGCGAGTAATCTCCCGCAACATCAGTAACTGTACCATTATTGGTACCTTTCTCCACTACGTTCACGCCAGGAATTCCGGTTCCATCATCTGAGGATGTTACTTTTCCTGTTATAGTCCTACTCTGTGAAAACGCAAAGGTTGTCACCAAAATGAGAAGAACCGTTAAATACCTACTTAAAGACAAGTAAAATTTTGTCATACGGTTTGTGTTTGGGTTAGTTTAAATTGGAATTGGATGGGTAAATCCATATTACGCCATGATAAATCCAACCAAAAGGTATGCATAAGCTGTTAGACTACCGCAAATAGTGTCATAAAATTTTAATTCGTTATCGTCTTCGCAACCGATTGGGTATTGAAATCGCAGAGAATGAAGTGATTAGGGTGCCCTGTGAAACACTTGCCCTAATTCAGGGTTCCCCATTTGTGTTCAACATTATCAGTCATACAATAAAATTTTATCAAACAATCAGAATTGAGTACAGATTTTTTTACTGGAGTTCCTAAATAGAAACGGTCCAGGGAGGCAGCGTGATGCTGCGTAAATCGATGATAGATTGTTGCATTATCACCTCCCGGCCGATTTTAAATTCCTGCAAACTTTCATTAAAAGATTTAGTGTCAAGAATTTTTTCTGAATCATTGGCATTGATGATCACCATCACACTTCGTTCATCCAGGTACCGAAAATACACATAGATGTTTTTTTCAGGAATAAAATGTTTAAGCTTCCCCTTGTGAATGACCTCATTGTCCTTCCGCCAGTTTAGAAGCGTTTTTAAAAAATTAAAGGCCTCTTTCTGTTCGGTACTCCGCCCCTCGTCTGTAAATCCATTCACCTCGCCTGGATAATCCAGCCTCATATTCGGATGAGAATTTCCATCACCATCCATGAGTAATTCAGTTCCATAATAAATTTGCGGGATCCCCCGGATCGTCAGCATGAAAGCCATCCCTATTTGGAATTTTTTAGATCCCTTTTCACAGACAAGAAAAATCTCGTCATATCATGATTGTCTAAAAATGTGAGGTTGTGATTGGCATCCCGGTAATTGAAGTCCTGACTTAATAAAGTATACAACCTCCTCATGCCGGTATCCCAACCTACCGGCTCGTTTAACGCCTGGGCTACGGCATAACAGAATGGAAAATCAGTGCCCGTAGGTAATTTGGACTGATAACCATCGGCATTTTTCATTCCTTTTTGCCAGTACGGTGTGGCTGGAATACTATTCTGAAGCCAAACCTCCCCGACGATATTAAAAGCAGGGATATTCCTGAAGCACCTCGGCGGCCCACTGCGACATAAAGGTTTTATCCGGATATGGATGTGTGTCTATTCGGTCCCATCAATACCGGCATGTTCAATCCACCAAAGCGTGTTTTGAATGAGGTAGGTAGCGAACATGAATTTCCTGTCTCACATCAGGCATGGTGGTATCAAACCAATGCTGACTCATTTTTTCCGCGTCGATGGTAGATTGGTATGGATCTGAAATTACATTGCCCTGGGAATTGGACCTGGTAAATTCCGGGAATTGGTGAACCCAATCTTTTTCCGGCAGATCATGCATCAGCCAGTGCTGATCGCCAATATGGTTCATCACCATATCCTGAATTACTTTTAGCCGCATGCGATGCCCGATCGATTATCTGGTTGACGTAAGAATGATCGGCACCAAAATAAAAAGACTCTTCAGAATTATTGTTTTCAGGCTTCACTTCATCCTTGTTTTGGCAATTTACCACACACAAACAACCCACTAAAAGCAATGCAATTATTGAAACGGTAACCAGTGTTTTTTTATTTTTTGATCACTTTCATACGAAAAATTCCCAAGTGGGTTTTAACCTCCGCGATAAATAACCCAGGCGGCAATGGGCTCGTATCCCAGACTTGCCCGGCAATTCTTTTTAAACGAATAGGGAGGCCGTAATTTGTATACCAGGATACGTC
>JBDSIM010000253.1:0-3463 GCA_039917935.1 Cyclobacteriaceae bacterium
AGAAAGAGAGAATGGTTTCAAAATAGCCGTCAATATTCTCAACATTGGCAGGATCAAGCTTGCCGTTGCCGCGGTTGGTGGAAGTAAAAAGACAATTTCTACTGCCGTAAACTACGCAAAGGAACGAAAACAATTCGGGACCGCTATCGCTAACTTCGGGGCCATTAAGCACAAAATCGCGGAGATGGCTACCAGAATTTATGCTTGCGAATCAGCATGTTACAGGGCCGGCCAAAATATCGATGATGCCCAAAACGCGTTGATAGCATCGGGGATGGATTCCGCAAAAGCAAAATTGAAATCTCTGGAAGATTTTGCGATAGAATGTGCCATCATGAAAGTACACGGGTCGGAGGTACTGGACTTTGTAGTCGATGAGGGTGTGCAAATTTATGGTGGAATGGGCTTTTCGGCGGAAGGACCTATGGACAGGGCTTACCGCGATGCACGAATCAACCGCATATTCGAGGGAACAAATGAGATTAACAGGATACTTACGATCGATATGTTGCTAAAGCGCGCCATGAAGGGGCAACTTGATCTCATGAATTCTGCCATGGCCGTTCAAAAGGAATTAATGGCCATTCCGGATTTTGGCAACAGTGATGAATCCGGGATTTTCGCCAAAGAAAAAAAGGCTTTGCAAAACCTTAAAAAGGCCGGACTCATGGTGGCCGGTGCCGCTGTTCAAAAGTTTATGACCAAACTTGCCGATGAACAGGAGATACTCATGAACCTTGCTGACATGCTCATCGAAGCCTATGTAGCGGAGTCGACGTTATTGAGAGTTGAAAAATTAATCAGCATTCGAGGAGAGGCAAATTGCCAGATTGAAAAAGAAATGGCTATCATCTATCTGCACACGGCCATCGAAAGAGCATTATCGTCCGGTAAAGAAGCTATTTATGGATTTGCCGAAGGGGATGAACTTAGACTGATGATACTCGGTTTAAAGCGGTTTACAAAAATTGATCCGTACAATTTAAAAGCAGCCCGGAGAAAAGTGGCAAATTATGTTATTGACAAAGGTCAATATCCTTTTTAAAAATGAACAGTCGTATGTTCAGGGATGAACAAAACAGCCAGAGCGATCTGGCTTTTTCTATTCCAGATAGGCTTTTTGAAGCTGGAATGTTATTTGAAGAGTATCTGACAACGGAATCCAAAAACCTTCTAATAAAATGGACACCAAAACATTAGCTACCTGCCTTGCGGTTTTTCTTTGTGTGCTTTTCATTCCAGCGATCATTGGAATTGTTGGAGGCATTGTGGGCGTTGCGGGAAGCCTGATCGGGGCGGTGTTCAGCGTAATCGGAGCAATTTTCAGCGGAATGTTTAGCATTATCGGCTGGATGGCAGGATCGCTCTTTCATGACTTTTTCCAGTGGCGCGGGTCTTATACGCTTTTCAACTGGGATTTTTTTACTGTTGCAGCGTTAGTTGTATTAATAGTAGTTATTACCCGTTCAAAGAAATCGCGATCCGCTTGAGTGCTGCTACGCCGTCGGATGACTGTTGTAAAGCATTGGATTTAAAAAGTATTTACTGTAAACAGGATATCTTCGTACTTCCTGAATGACGGGGCGCTGGCCCTTTGAAAAAATCATTCGATAAAAAAACTCATAGCCTTTTTCAACCCGGATATCTTTATGAACGACATAGTAAATATTGTCATAAGGATTTAACACCTTCACTTTTACATGAAACAATCCGGGCTTGCTTTTAATACGTACAAAATTTCCAGGTTGTTTGTTATATAATTTACCGTTAACATAGACCTGCATGTTGGAGTTTTTCTCTGTTTGAATGGCTATTCCGGATATATAGGCACTAGCATTAACAGAAATGAGTATCAAGAGAGACCCTAATAGGAGATTCTTCATATTATAACCCTTCAGTTTCGCCTTATAAATAGACAAGGTCCGTGCCAGAAACGTGGGATGTTTTACAGGGTGCTGTAAGGTTTCCTTTAATAGAATGCACGAATTTTCATTTCTGGTAAAAAAGGGCGTTAAACGTGATCTTTTATTAAAGTGGGCTCATTCAGAAACAATTTTCCCTTGTACTTTTTTTAACTATTATTTTTAAATTTATTCTCAAACCATTGTGATTTTGGTGGCCGCACCAGCGAATGTCTACCTTTCGGGAAAATACCGTACTTATAAATGCGGCATGAAAATTTAAAAGCTCGGGCAGATAGAATCAGATCCTTTATTGGTCTGTAATTCTTAGGAAAGTCTTACCTGCTTATTACTACTATTATTATATGTATTTGTGAACTTAGGTATAGAGAATTTATGGATTTATCAAGCGCCGCCGTCAATATTCTTAAACAATTGGGTCAACTTCTTAAACAAATCGATGAAAACGATTTCGCAACTCCCTCTCAAACGTTAAGTCAAGCTACGGTTGGCCAGCATATCCGTCACACACTGGAATTTTTTATTTGCTTCCAAAATGGATTTCGAAAGGGATTAATTGATTATGACAATCGCGCCCATGACAAATTAATTGAAACCGATAAATTTGCAGCCCTTAGAACGCTTGGTGAAATCATAGAATTCGTGAAGGCGCTAGAGAGCGATAAGCCCCTCAAGCTGGAAGTGGGATACACCATTTCGGGCGCGACTTTGGCACCAATAGATACCACTTGCAGACGCGAGCTTGTTTACAATATAGAACATGCGGTTCACCATATGGCGTTGATTAAAATAGGCGTTCGTGAAGTGGCCCCGTATGTTGATCTGAGTTTCGATTTTGGCGTGGCGTCATCAACAATTTTATATAATCAGTCCCTTTGTTCAGTGGATTAACTCAGGCAATATTCATGAAACTGGGCCAAAAAATTACAAAAAGTAATTTTTTCATAAGATTAGGAAGTTGGGAATTCTGGCCATTCGGCATCATTCAATTCCCTGCTATTGTTTATTGGTTATGGCTGTCAATGCGATCAAAGTCGATGGTTTTTTTTTCCGCCTCTAATCCCGGAATTCGTATGGGAGGCATGTTTGGCGAATCAAAATATGCCGTCTTAAAAAATATTCCCAACGCAATTGTTCCGAAAACTATCCTGATCGCTCTGCCAACAACTTCACAAGAGGTAGAAACAAGAATTCGGGAAGAATGCATGGTGCTACCCCTTATTTTTAAACCTGATATAGGCGAGAGGGGATTGATGGTTAGGAAAATAGAATCCACCGACGACATTGAAGATTATCTACACGAAATAAAAATCGATTTTCTTATACAGGAATTGATTGATTTACCATTGGAGTTTGGTGTTTTTTATACAAGATATCCTGGTGAGAAAAAAGGAAAGGTAACTTCCGTCGTGATAAAGGAAATGTTATCGGTTACTGGTGATGGAAAATCTACCCTTGAGTCGTTGATTTTTGACAATAACAGAGCTAAGCTCCAATGGGCAAAACTCCAAAGGACTTATCATGAACAGCTATCATGGGTA
>JBDSIM010000254.1:0-28536 GCA_039917935.1 Cyclobacteriaceae bacterium
CATGAACACATTGTTTCGCATAACGAAAATGCCATTCGTTCAACACCCGTGAATTTTGCCAGTGACATTTTATTGCTGGCCGGAGATTGTGCTGTGGTAGGCATTGATGAAGCGCAATTTTTTGATGAGGCCATTGTCGATATCTGCAATGCACTGGCCAATTCCGGTAAGCGTGTCATTGTTGCTGGCCTCGATATGGATTTCGAAGGCAAACCTTTCGGTCCCATGCCTCAATTGTTAGCGGTTGCAGAATTTGTTACAAAAGTCCACGCCATCTGCGCGCAAACTGGTCAGCTCGCCTCCTATTCGTTCCGTTTAATCGAAAATGAAAAACGGGTCATGTTAGGGGAATCAGGAGAATATGAAGCGAGAAGCCGAAGTTCTTTTCTGGAGGGAATGAAAGTAAAAAAGAAATGAAGGAAAGTAAAAAATGCCGGTGTGTGTCTAATCTGGCGTGGTATGTGGGCCCTTTAATAATACTGGTTTTCGGTTCTTCTGTTTACGGACAAACCAATCTTGCTCCCGGCACCTGGCGTTATCACCTCTCGTACAATCTTATCCTAAACCTGGCAATAAGCGAGGAAAACATATTTGCTGCCAATGAAAGTGGTGTTTTGGTTTTTAATCGGAAAGAGAAAAACATTACTACTTTCAATAAGTTAAATGGTTTAAGCAATTCAGGCATTACCAACCTGAAGTACGATGCCGCGAACGCTCAGCTACTGGTGGCTTATGAAGATGGCGGCCTGGATTTTATCCGCGAAAATACTATTACAAACTTTAGCAGACTAAAGGACGCAGGGGTGACGGGTCCCAAAAAAGTCAACCATATCTCCGTGAAAGGCAACCTTGCTTTTTTCTCCACTAATTATGGTGTAGTAGTTTTTGATCTATTACTTCACGAAATAAAAGAAACGTGGAGAGATCTGGGAGTCTCCGGTCAGATTCTACCGGTCTTACAGAGCGCCTTTTTAAATGACAGCATTTTTATCGCTACTGCCAAGGGTGTCATGGCGGGGGATTTAAATGACAATCTGCTCGATTACAGAAATTGGAAAAGATATACCACAGGAAATTTTTCGGGCATCGTGTCATCCCTCACTTTATTTAATAATCAGATTTACGCTACGGGGCCAACGGGAGTATATGCCTATCAAAATGGTGTCTGGAGTCTGCAAAACTTCCTGCAAAATGAAGTCATCGTTTCCCTCACATCTTCTGCAGAAAACCTTTTGATGATTCAGGATTCAACCTTATGGGCTGTAAATGCCGCGGGGGGACTTGTTCAAATGGCAGACGATCTGATCACCTCCCCTGCAATCGCATTGCAAGATGACCAAGGCATTTTTTGGGTGGGCGATCGCAAATCCGGCCTGGTCTCCAGTATGGGCGGAACATTTACATCCTACCTGCCAAATGGTCCGTCGATCTCGCAGGCTTTTCGAATGGTTTATGAGAATGGGAAATTATTCACGATCGGCGGTGGGTATAATTCGTCGGGTAAAGGATTAAAGATACCAGGAGAGGTTAATGTCTTTGAAGACGGCATGTGGACCCACTACCAGGAAGCTTTTCCTGACGTTACCGATATTGCGTTCAGCGACGGAAACAGCTATGTTTCTACGTTTGGATCAGGCATTGCAGTCAGAGACCAGCTCGGGAACAAAACGATGTTTGATGAATCCAATAGCCCACTAAAAAATTCCGGGCCGGATAATGCCAATATCCCAGCCCTGGAAATATCAACTGATGGGCTATGGGTGCTGAATTACGGAAGCGATCAGTCATTGCATTTATTTAAAGGCGATCAGACGTGGGAGTCGTTTTACTCTAATTTTCCGAATACGCAAAACCCTGTCGATCTTTCGTTGGATCAGGAGGGAGCCGTGTGGATTGCTTTAAATCCGTTGACCGGTGGGGGGCTTTTAACTTTTCAAAAAGAAAAGAATTTAATGCTCTACAAAACGAATGCAGCTGGGTCAGGAGGACTACCGGATAAATATGTGAATGCCATTGCTTCTGACCTGAATGGTAATACGTGGGTGGGTACCAATGGGGGTGTGGCGTATTTCTTTTCTCCCGGGCAGGATGCCATCATTCCGATATTCGAGAACCGCTTCCTGTTGCGGGATGAGAAAATAACGGCTATTGATGTTGACGGAGGTAACCGTAAATGGATAGGGACCCAGAAGGGAGTTTGGTTATTTAATCCAGTCGGGGAATCACTGATCCATAATTTCACAGCCGAAAACAGTGCACTGCTTTCAAATGGCATAATAGATATTGAAATTAATGACGATACGGGTGAAGTATTCTTTGCCACCGAACAGGGGATCGTTTCGTATCAAAGTGATGCCAATACAGGGGGAAGCGAATTTAAAAATGTAAAGATCTTTCCAAATCCCGTAATGGCTGGCTTTCAGGGGCTGGTTGGAATTTCAGGCCTGGCCAATAATGCCCTGATTAAAATAACAGACATTAGTGGAAAATTGGTTTGGCAATCTCAGGCAAATGGTGGCATGGCTCATTGGAATGTGAAAGATTATAATGGAAGACGCCTGACTACAGGCATTTATCTCATATTTGCCGCTTCCAATGATGGTGCTGAAAGTATGGTCGGAAAAATAGCGATAATAGAGTGAATTGATATACGGTTCCCTACGGGAATTAACCCATGATTTTTAAGACCCGAGGTATTGTTTTCAGGTTTACGAAGTTCAAGGAAACTTCCATCATCGCCACCATTTTTACGGATGTCTTTGGTTTGCAGGCGTATATTGTAAATGGTGTGAGAAGTAAAACTGCCAAAAACAAGATCGCCCTGTACCAACCGCTTACTTTACTTAACCTTGTAGTTTACCATCGGCCCAATGCCAACATTGAGCGCATAAGGGAAATCTCCTGCCTTTATCCCTACCTATCACTTAACAGTGATGTAAAGAAATCAACCATCGCCATGTTCATTACAGAACTGTTGAATAAAACCGTGAGGGATGAGAGCCATGCCAATGAAATTTTTGAATTCTTATACCGCTCCCTCGTGGACATGGATGCTTTAAAAGAAGGTTATGAAAACTTTCACCTGATCTTCATGTTAAAACTGTGTCGATACCTGGGCTTCGGGGTTTATAATGTGAATGAAATTCTGGGGGGCAGGGTCGCCGATCAGGAAACGGAAAACCTGTTAAGTAAATTATTAACGGCCGAATATCATTCAGGCCTTTCCATAACCAATGTAGAAAGGAGAAACATACTTGATTTACTCCTGAAATTCTACGCCGAACACATGGAAAACTTTGGCGAAATAAAATCAGTACAGGTATTAAGAGATGTTTTGATGTGATCGATGAGGCAGCCCTGACGTGCAGGAATGCAATCGCGCACGGGTCTCTCTTGGTTCGGGGACCAATCTCACAAAAATAGTTAAGGGAATTCAAAGCTGCCTCTATCGATAATCCGTTTTTCCCTAAAGCATCGGCTTCGAATTGCTCAGAGTCCTCTTGCGAGTGACTCTGAGCGAGGCACCCCCCTTCATGTTATTGTTACCAAGAAGGCGCTATAATTCAACTGCTTATTTTGTGTATGCATCACTTGAATCTCAGGCGAAGGTCATAGTTTGTCAGACCTTCTATAGACAGGATACTCCTCTGGAGTTAAAAAATGGAATCAAACCAGCTAAAGATCAATTAACGAAATTCAGCTCCGGAGGAGCTTCCTGTTTATAGAAAATCGGCCAGCCCGAAACCAGGACCCTGGCTGAAATGCAAGAACCAGACCGTTCTTCCAATTCAGAACTCCCTTTTGAAACTTTAGTCTGAAAGGATGGCCCTGATTTTTTCCTTTTTCGATAAGGTCATGGGCCTGAAATCTCGGGGGCACAACGCGCGCACTTGGTCACCGTATTTCCAACCGGAATCCAACCCCGTGATAATTTACGATCTGGATATCCGGGTCGTTCTTTAAATATTTTCTGAGCTTGGAGATAAAAACATCCATGCTTCTTCCCATGAAATAATCATCATCACCCCACACCTGGGTCAAAATCTCTTCACGTTTTAAAACACGGTCTCTGTTTCTGTAAAGTAGCTTCAAAACCTCGGCTTCCTTTTGGGTAAGCGTCTTTTCGTGATTGTTGTGTTTCAACGTAAAGCTGAAGGGATCGAATTGAAATTGTCCTACTGTCAATATTGCATCCAGCGGCGGCGCGGGAACACTTCTTCTCAGAAACACTTCAATGCGATAAAACAATTCTTCAAGACTAAATGGTTTGGTGATATAATCATCCGCCCCGGTTTGAAAGCCCATTAATTTATCTTCTGTCATAGCCTTGGCCGTCAAAAACAGAATGGGTATCTCCCTGTTTTTTGAACGGATACTGCGCGCCAAAGCAAACCCATCTTTTTTTGGAAGCATTACATCGAGGAGACAGAGATGAAAAGATGAGCGATCAAAAGTAGCTTCCGCTTCTTCGCCATTTTTGCAGAGCGTTACCTCATACCCTTTCAACGTTAAATTGTCTTGTATGACAAAGCCCAGGTTGGGGTCGTCCTCCACCAAAAGAATCTTTTTTGAGTTCATATTTTATAATGTGTCGAAAGGAAGGAATATTTTAAATAAACTTCCCGTCCCCGGATCACTTTCAAGTTTAATACGACCCTTGTGGGCACTGATGATGGATTTCACATAATTTAACCCTAGTCCAAAACCTTTTACATCATGAACATTGCCTGTTGGGACACGATAAAATTTCTGAAAAACCCTTTTGTGATGCTGCGCGGCGATGCCAATGCCATTGTCTTTAACGTCAATGCAGAGATTCTTGTTTAAATTATTTGTTGAGATGATGATCCTTGGCGCTTCCTGGCAATATTTAATGGCATTATCAATTAAATTATACAACACATTCGTGAGGTGCAACCGGTCTGCGGCTATTTCGTGGTTTTCTGCTAGCAGTGCACAACTGATCAGTCCCTGGCGTTCCTGAAGAGAAAGGGCAGTATTGTCAATAGCATCCCTGATGATCTGATGGACGTCAATCTTTTCCTTTTTCAGGGTGATGTTTTCCCTGTCGGACTTTGCCATCTGCAATACTCTTTCCACCTGCTGTTTTAGCCTGGAATTTTCCCTCTCAATGATGGTGCTATAATTCAATAATCTTTCCGGATGGTGAATGATTTCAGGATCTTTCAAAACTTCGGCCGACACAGCGATGGTTGAGATCGGCGTTTTAAATTCATGGGTCATGTTATTGATAAAATCTTTTTGAATTTCAGAGAGACGCTTCTGCTTCAAAATAACGAACAGGGTATACGCGAAGAATGAAACCACCAGTAAAAGAACGACGGAAGAAAAAGTCCATATACCCATCTGATTGATCAGGTGCGCCTCCCGGTTTGGAAACTGGACGCCAAAGTAATAAGCATAATTACTCCAGGTAGGTAATTTTTTGCTGGCCACTTTTTCACGCGTAGTCTGGAGCGGCACATAATCACCATAGGTCATTTTTCCCAGGGAGCAATCATAGACGCCGTATTCAAAATCAGCTTTTATGTTTCGCTTTTCAAATTCTGAACGAAGCAAAATTTCCAGCAGCCCGGCATCAATTTCCCCATTCACCTGCACCACAAAATAGTTTGTTGAAACCTGTTTAACGGGGTTAACAACAGGCGAGGGTGTTTTATTAAGATCAAAGATCTGGTGGGCAACATCGAACAATGCCGCATTGACAGTTCTTTCAAATTCCGCTTCCTTCAGGTCAAATGCTCGACTAACCCAATACCACTGGGTAATCGCAATGCCTGTAATGCATAGCGTTGCCAGGATAACGATAAACCTGATAGAAGAACTTTTCACAAACTAAAAATACAAGAAAGATTTCTCACCTTAAAACGTTTAACAACTTGTTAACAACAATTACAAACTGGTTAACAGCCACTCTCCTGAAGTCATGGCACCTTTGTTAATCGCTCAACAAATCCTGTTTAATTAACTCAAAAAAAATGAAAAGAATTGCCATCACGATTTTCGCCATCGGATTGCTCACTTCAGCAATCGGTCAGCAATTGAGTAGCAGCGTCAACGCCTTAAATAAAATTGTCCCCGAAAATGCCGCTTTCGGTTGGTCATCGCTATCCTTTTATTTTTGGTAAAATTAAAATGGGTACGTACCCCCGTCACACATGAATTTAAATTCACCAATAAAGGCACGGCTCCCCTAATCATATCGTCGGTGAAAGCATCCTGTGGGTGCACGGTTACATCTTATTCCAAAGATCCCATACACACCGATCTATCGGGATTTGTGAAAGCCACGTATAATGCAGCCAGGATGGGTCAATTCACCAAAACCGTGGTGATCCATGCCAACACCGCAGGGGGTACGGTACAATTGACGATTAAAGGTGAAGTGGTCAACCCATGAGAAACACCCTTTCAGAAGGTTCCTTAATGGTTTTCATGGGATCAGTTCCCGTTAAAATTCTTTAATATACAGACGGACATGCCAGGCGATCCCTGCGAATTGATAAATTTGCACGAATCAAACGCTTTACATGATCACCAACTACAACCAGGCTGTTTCTACCCGATACCATATCTATAACAGCCTTTTTTTAAACCTCCCGTATACGGGGATTTATCGTACGGGAACCTTGCTTCCGTTAATGCAACAAGCTTGTGAAACCGGCTATAGCAAGGGTAAGGATCCCAAATTTATTATCAAAAAGTTTTTCAATGATTTTACCCCGAACGCTACGCGCGAAGAACAATTTGACCTGCTTTTTAACTTCATACAATATACCGAACGACAGGTTGTATTATTCGATTCAATAGAAGATTCAGCCTTTGCGAAGGTGAATGATCTGAACGGTAAGGGAACACTGTCTGAACTTCTGCTGAGAACCCAGACAGAGGGGGTCACTGAGGCGCTGAAAGAAAAATTAAATGATTTTAGTGTCCGCATAGTACTGACAGCTCATCCAACACAATTTTATCCTGGCAACGTACTGGCTATCATCAACGATCTTGAAGAGGCGATTGGAGAGGGTCGCCTGGAGCATATTAACCTGTTGTTGCGTCAGCTTGGTAAGACCGCTTTTATCAACCGCGAAAAGCCAACTCCCTTCGATGAGGCGATCAGTTTATCGTGGTTCCTCGAAAATGTTTTTTATCAGGTCATTCCCGAAATAATGCTGAAGCTCATGAAAGGTCTTCAGATCGATCCCCAGGAATGGACCAATTTTGATCTCATTAAAATCGGATTCTGGCCTGGGGGAGACCGCGATGGAAACCCATTTGTCACACACGAAATAACCCTTCAGGTGGCTGAGCGCCTCCAACAAACCCTCATGCGCTGTTATTACCGCGATGCCCGGTTTTTAAAAAGAAGATTGACTTTTAAGGGGGTTGACGAAATCATTGCCGATGTTGAACGTAAAATTTATCCGTTGGCATATGGCAGTGGTGAAGACGGTTATGCGAATCCCGGGGAACTTCTGAATGATCTTCTGAAGGCCCGTCAATCCATCATTGAGAATCATCGCGGATTATTTCTGGATCTGTTAGATGAAGTAATCTTAAAAGTTAAAATTTTCGGATTTTACTTTGCCAGTATGGATATTCGCCAGGATAGCCGCAAACATGTGGATGTGTGGGACACCATTCTGAAGCAATCCAAAAACAAGAATCTCAAGGACTTTAACGGGCTTCCAGAATCTGAAAAGATCCAACGAATACTGAACCTAAAATTCAATCCGAGCAAAATAAAGTTTGAAGATCCCTTCACCATTGAGTTGATTGAAAGTATAAAGGTTATTGCCAGGATCCAGGAAAATAATGGAGAGGAAGGATGCCATCGTTATGTGATCAGTAATTGTCAGTCTTCACTGGATGTTATTCGGGTTTTTCAACTGGCGAAAATTCTCCTGGGAAAAGACGATAAATTACCCCTGGATATTGTTCCGTTGTTTGAGACAATTGAAGATCTTGTCAACGCTCCCGAAGTAATGGATACCCTTTATAACGTGGCCCCCTATCGGGATCATTTAAGCCAACGCGGCAACAAGCAAACCATCATGCTTGGCTTTTCTGATGGCACAAAAGACGGGGGATACCTTCGCGCCAACTGGTCAATCTTCAGAACCAAAGAAAATTTAACCATGCTCTCAAGGGACTACGGGTTAACTGCCGTTTTTTTTGATGGTCGTGGCGGGCCGCCTGCCAGAGGGGGTGGAAATACCCATGATTTTTATGCTTCTTTAGGCGATACAATTGAAGACAAAGAAGTGCAGGTGACGGTGCAGGGTCAAACCATAAGCTCGAATTTTGGTAAACCTGTTTCCTGCCTTTTCAACCTGGAACAGCTGATCTCCGCAGGCATTGAAAATGATGTTTTCAGAACGAAAAAGTCTCACCTGAGCGAGAAAGAAAAAAACCTTCTTGAACATCTGGCCAAAGCCGGACACCGGGCCTATCTGGATCTGAAACATCATCCAAAATTTGTCCCATACCTTGAAAAAGTAACACCGCTTTCTTTTTTCGGAGATATTAATATCGGGTCCAGGCCTGTAAAAAGAAATCAGGGAGACGCTTTAAAATTTGAAGATTTGAGAGCCATACCATTTGTAGGATCATGGGCTCAGATGAAACAAAATATCCCAGGATTCTATGGGGTTGGCAGCGCGCTGAAGGAATTAAAAAAAGATGGTAAGATGGGGGAAATAAAAAAGCTGTACAGCCAATCGCTTTTTTTCCGCACCCTGTTGGCCAATAGTATGATGTCGCTAACAAAGTGTTACTTTCCGGCTACCGCCTACCTTTCCAAAGACAAGGAGTTCGGTGAGTTTTGGAAAAAAATGTATCAGGAATACAACCTTTCTGTTGAGATGATCCTGGAGGTCTCAGGCTTATCCGGATTAATGGACAACAATCCAGTTAACCGAGATTCCGTAAAACTTCGTGAACGAATTGTGCTTCCGCTGATTACGATCCAGCAATTTGCCATACAACAACTGAGGCACCTGGATAATACCGAAAAACCCTTCCTGAAACATTACAGAAAGCTTGTATTGCGCTGTATGTTTGGAATTATTAACGCTGCGCGTAATTCAGCCTAGCGATAGCAAAAAACTTCAGTTTTCAAGAACCGGGAAAACCGATGTTAAACGAATAGATTTATGCTATTAAATATGAAAAATCCATTCGTCACAAATTTTGGAATCGGCAACAAACTCCGGAAAGATGGAAAACTTTTGCTCAAGCATTCTGATTTGTTCACAATCTTCCATGGGAAGATTTGTAACTGTTACATTGTAATTTAGCAGTGGATCAAAATTGTATTCAGTACAGCAAACGATTACGAGGGCACGGGCACCGGTCAGACAAATACCAAGAGGATGAATATTTCGTGAAGCCCGTTTATCGGTGTACTTCACTTCGCAAACTTTTTTCTCATGGCAGGCACGTCTCACCAGATTGAATTTTTCTGTCGCGGTCATAAAGTGTGAGTATTACAATCTCATGCCAGCCGCAACATTTTTACGAAAAAATAAAAAAATATTTTTTTAAACCATCCCCTTCATCAGGTTACAGTAATGATATTGGATGATCTTTCGATCAGTCTCCCAAACGGTTTTGCCGGGTGTCCTTTATCCTGTAAAAACCTTTCAAATTCTGCCGTTTTGGATTCTTCTACGGCAACAAGCAATCCTCCACTGGTTTGGGGGTCTGCAAGAATGGCTTTTTGGTAATCTGAAACGCCCGCAATTCCATTTCCATAGCTTTCCCAATTCCTGATTGTTCCACCCGGCAGGCTGTTCTGCTGAATATAACCATCCAGAAAATCAAACTTCGGAACCCTCGCAAACTCAATTTCAGCCGAAAGTCCGCTTCCCAAACAAACCTCAGATAGATGGCCGAGAAGTCCAAATCCGGTAACATCGGTCATGGCGCTGATGTAATTAAGTTTTCCAAACTCCACACCCAAAAGGTTCAACGCTAGCATGGCTTCAATGGCAATCCTTAAGTGTGCTTCCTCTACAATGCCCTTCTTTTGTGCCGTGGTAATGATTCCGATTCCCAAAGATTTAGTCAGGTAAAGCAATGAACCCGCCTTGGCAGAATCGTTGCGCTTTAAATTTTCTTTTTTCAGTTTTCCGGTGACAGCTAGCCCAAAAACCGGTTCGGGGCAATCAATACTGTGGCCCCCCGCTAAAGGAATTCCAGCCTTCCTGCAGACCGCTCTACTACCTTCCAAAACGTCTTTCGCCACGGAGGGCGGAAGTTTATTGATCGGCCATCCTAAAATAGCGATCGCCATCAGAGGCTCCCCGCCCATGGCATAGACATCGCTGATGGCATTTACGGAAGCAATGGACCCAAAGGTAAAGGCATCGTCCACAATGGGCATAAAAAAGTCTGTCGTGCTTACAATACAGTTGCCATCCCCCAAATCAAACACAGCCGCGTCATCCCTGGAATCATTGCCTACCAACAAGGCAGGGTAAGAGATTTTTGCTAAATCTGAATGAAGAATGGTATCCAATACTGAAGGCGAAATTTTACAACCACATCCTGCACCATGACTATATTGGGTAAGTTTAATTTGTTCCATGAGCGCAAATTTATCATCTTAAAGTTTGTACCAATAAAAAATATTAGCATGGGGCACGGAAATATAGCCGGAATCCACAACTACTGTGATCGCTGGTGCGAGCGTTGTTTTTTTACCAGTCGTTGTGCTGTCTATGCTGAAGTCAGTGACCTTCCCAACGAGCAACTTGACCTCCGGAATAAAGCCTTCTGGCAAAGACTCGGAGATAATTTTTCGAAAGCAAAGGATTTGCTGGAACAAGCTGCTGAACGTTATGGAGTGGAATTGAAAGAACTCCATGGTCAAATGGAATTGACGGAAAAAAAACAAAAAGAGATCCGGGAGGAGAGCACTCAACACCCTATCAGCCAGTTAAGCCTGGAATATAGTGATGTTGCTACTCAGTGGCTTAAAACCCAACCCGGAATGCTTGACAGACTGGATGCCTTGAAAACAGGACTTATCCTGGGCGTACAATCTAATGAAGGTGCCAAGGAAGAAACTATTTTCATAAAAGATGGACTTGCGGTCATCCATTGGTATTGCACCTTTATCCATATTAAACTTATGCGCGCCCTGATGGGCAAGTTGGATAATGATGGGTGGGAGGCGGAAAATGACTTTCCTCGGGATTTCGATGGCTCCGCTAAAGTAGCCCTCATAGCGATTGAAAGATCGATGCAGGCCTGGATAAAACTTTTTGAAATCCTTCCCGACAAAGAAGACGATTTTTTAAAGATACTTTCCCTGCTGGAAAAATTAAAAAGCCTTGTCAGGGAAGAATTTCCAGAAGCTGAAGCGTTTGTGCGCCCGGGTTTTGATGAAGATCACACGGAGATAGAAATCAAATAATCGGCTATTTCCAAAGGATCGTTACCATTCCAGGCAGCCTTTGCCTTTATCCTGTTCTGTTTTTTTAATAATCCTGTTCCGTAAGCTTTGTCGTAGTAGTTTAGCAAAATATCAATGGTGCCTGCCATATCATCCAGGAAAAGTTTTTCCTTCGCCACATTAAAATGCTGACCACCCAGTTTCTTCATGATACCCTTCATGGCACCGAGAAACTCATCTTTATCGGCGTGTCCATATTCCTTTACCAGTCTTTCAATCCTTACGGTCTTCTCTACATCAACTTCGTAAACAGGCGCTGCGGACATTTGTTGCCAAAAATCCGAAGGCAAAAATATTTTTCCCACGGCAATAGATTCATCCTCAACCCAAATTTTCCTTGCGGGATTCAATTTTCTTAACGCTTCAAAAAGATCGTTTTGAAATTGCTCGGTAGTTGGCTGAGGGGGCATCATTAATCCTCCGAATACCGATCCCTTGTGTCTGGCCAAATCTTCAAGATCAATAATCTGCTCTCCTTTTTCCTGCAATGCCCTTAATATTTCACTTTTCCCACTGCCAGTATAACCACCAATTACTTGAAACTGCTGTGGCTGTTTATAGGACGCCAGGGCCTCATGTCTGTAGGCTTTGTAGCCACCGGTAAGCTGATGTGTTTTTATTTTTGCCATCCCTATTATCAGACAAAAATTAGATGATCTCATGCCCCCACGCCAGCAATGTACCAGCAACTCCCTCCCTGCGGCCAGGGATTCGGCACTATTAACAATTTCAAGAAAACGAGGGCCTACCAGGCGAAAACCGGTTTTAATGGCTTCAGCCTGACCCTTTTCCTTATAATCCGTTCCGACGGCGATTCGCTCTTCATTGTTCAAAATAGGAATGTTCACCGCCCCCGACACATGACCCTCTTCAAATTCCTTTTCGGAACGCACATCGGCGATGGGTATTTCCTGACGAAGTTTAAAAAATTCTTCAATGGATATGTTCACTGCGCAAAGATAATATTCCCCTCTCACCGCTCATAGGGTTGTCCCTGTACGTGGGCAATAAAAACTAGTCGGAAAAATTTACGGTAATGTTGGTGGCAATACCGATCCTAAACCCATAGTCAAGGTACTTACCATCGCGAAAAGCTGCTGCGGCCTCGAGTCTGAAAATTCGAAGTATGCCATCAATAGAATAACCGATCTCGGTATAATTTTTCGACGTTGGGGTGGCCAGATAATTAACAAAAACATTTTCACGTATTCCCGCGAGGCGAACTACAGGAATAGTGGTCACTAAAAATTTCCGAAACTGGTAATGCGCATTCGCGGCAAAATATTTATCGGCGGTACTGAATCTGTAATAATCCAAAAGTCGGAAACTGCCCACTGGATCATTGGTAATGAACGGTGTTTGATTGCCGAGGAAGTGTTTGTAATCCATAAAATACAATTTGTCGGCATTCGGAAAAATGCCACCTCTTAGCCAAAAATCAACATTTCCTTTTACCCCCACTTTAAATTCATGCTTTAATCCCAATTCGATTTGATCGAAATCCACATCACTCTTCAGTACCCCCTGAAACCCTTTGCGGTAATCAAGAGTAAGCGTTGGCGAAGAGCTCCGGATCTCACGTTTATCTTCATTTCTTATCCGGAACTTTAACCATGGTCTGGCGGAAATTCCTATTGATGCCGTAAACCCCTGGTGATCCGGGAAACCTGTATCGGTTGTCTCCTCGTTAAAAGGCATGTTGGGCGTGTAGCCTTCGATACCTTTGCGGTTCACCAGCGTGTAATCAGTATTGTTTATTAATTGCCTTCTGTCACTCCATGACCACAATGAGCTGATGGAAAGAAAAGGGTTTATCTTTCGCCTGTATCGCAGGTCAATGAAGTCGCGCTCGTATATCTTCATCAGGTTCCGCTCCATAAAAAGCGTGGTAAATGTATTTACGATGGGAAGGATCGGATCATCGTGATTAAATTGACTGATGTAGCGACCGCCATTCAGATCAATACGGTAATGTTTATTCCGAAGTGAAACATTAAGATAACCTGACAGCTTTTCCCTGGCAAAAGCATAACGCGCCACAGGCCTGATGGTAAACCTGGTTTTATTGGTATCCTGCAAAACAGTCCCAAAGGCTACCCGATAAATCAGGTTAAAACCTTCGGCCGTATTAAATCCTCCCATTGGAGTGTAAATCTGAACATTGGAATGTTTTGCTATCCGGTAATTATCTCCAATTAAAATATCCCAGGGCTGAAAGCCTTTGTGTTTTGATCGCTTTAATGTATCACCTTCTGATCTGGCCTGTTCGATGGCGGAAACGCTGTCCGCTTTCACGTAACCTTTCACCTCCTCCCTGGTAAGGGGTATAGGCCGGACTTCTGCCCAATACAGGGAATCTTTTTTATAAGCAGCGCTATCAATTTTGAACGACACTTCTGAAAGAACACCAGGGTCTTTTTGCTGTTTTTGTTCTTCCTTCTCGTACTCTTTTACAATGGTTTTCAGTTCTTTTCGCGTGATCTCCTCACCTGCCGCAAGTCTTTCCTGTAATTGTTGGGTTTTTCCGGGGGGAGCATTCTTTTTTTTCTGTTTCTGAGTTTGATCTATTTCGTTCGCCAGGGTCTTTTCTTTCTTTTCGTCGATCACCTCCATTTTTTCAACATAGATTTTAGGGTTCACTGTAATTTTATAATTACTTACACTAGCCAGATAGTTGTACTGAAACTCAAACCCGAAAACCTTCCCTTTAATTTTAAACTGGTGTGATACAGGCAGCCAGGCTTTATCCTCAATGGGCCCGCACATCACCTTAATGCCTATACCGATGCCCAATTTTATCGTGTTTAAGTCGAGGCTGTGGATGCTCCAGTCGTTCTCTACAATATTGATGATCCCATCCACGACATTATCTCCTTTTGAACGGGGAATAACTTTTATTCGACTCACTTCATATTCACGGTCTTTAAAAGTGCCGAGGTATTCAAATCTATAATATGAAAAGGCTTTAGGAGATAAGGGAGAAATGGTACCGGCAACTTCAGGTTCGTAAAAGCTTCCGAATATATAGCCATTGGGGGAAGTATTATTATCCTTACCATCGCTGCGGATCGAAATTACTTTCTCTTCAAATTTGTTGGGACGTGTAAATTTCACATCACTCACGGATTCTGAAATATAAACCCGGTCTTTTTCAATGCCTTCTTTTTTAAGCGCTTTCTTCGCCAGCCATGGATAGTCTATTAATTTGCCCGCACCTTTGATATACACGCTGGCGGAATATGAATCCAAGGCGTTGCGATGATAATTCGATTTGGCGATTGCTTTCCGCATGATAGTGTAAGCAGGATCTTCATCATCAGCATTGATGGTCACCGATTGCAGCACAATATCCTGTGGAACCAGTATAATATTTAAATCGGCGAAGCCTTGTTTGATGTCAATAATTCTGACTTCTGATTTTCTTCCCAGGTGCTGGAAAACGAGTTCATACTTGCCGGCCGGGAGCTGTATCTCATAAAATCCTTCGACGTTCGCGGTCGTACCCGTTCCTTTTTGCTTAACAAAGATCGTGGCAAAGGAAAGCTGGATACCCGTTTCGTCAGAGATGGTACCTTTGATACCGGTGTGTTGACCCACAGAGGATTGGCAAAGACTCATCACCAAAAAAAGGGATAGAACTGTGCGTAACAATGTCTTCAAAAGTGATGTCTGTTAATTAATGCATGTAGAACCCCCTCGTACGGATCATTTCTTCCACGGCATCCGGAACCATGAAACGCACCGATTGATGTTTTCGGATGCATTGCCGTATAAAAGTCGCGGAGATATCGAGCATGGGGGCTTCGACCATTTTAACGTTAGGATGCATTTTTAGTTCGGAGGGTTGCGCAGCAGGTCGTGGATAAACATATAACCCATAATCTTCCAGGATCCGCTCATGGTTTTTCCATTTCATAAAATTAAGGAGATTGTCCTCGCCTATGATCACCTTAAATTCTTTGTCAGGATGTTTTTCCGTGAGGTGTACAAGGGTATGAATGGTATAGCTTGGCTTGGGCAGATTAAATTCAATATCAGATGCCTCGATTTTATAGTGATCGTAAACAGCAGCACGCACCATATCAATCCGGTCAAACTCATGGAGCAATCCCTTACTTGGTTTGAATGGATTTTGTGGAGAAACCACGAGCCAGACTTTTTTTAGGTCAGTCGTCTCCGCCATAATATTGGCAATGATCAGGTGACCAATGTGAATGGGATTAAAAGAGCCGAAGAATAAACCAATTTTCAAGCGTTGATGAATCTACAATACGTGTATTGACAAAATACGGATTTAAGGGATCATTTCCTTTTAAAGGCATCATATAAACGCTGGGCTTCCGCGAGGGATTTTTTAAGGTTTTCATTAACCAGTACCACATCAAACTTATCCTGAAATCCCATTTCAAATTCCGCTTTAAACAACCTTCTTGAGAGACTTTCTGCAGTTTCCGTTCCTCTGTCATGCAGGCGTTCCTTTAATACTTCCAGGGAAGGAACTTTTACAAAGATGGCAAGCGCTTTCTCGTGAAAATATTTTTTTAGATTCAACCCGCCCTTAACATCAACATCGAAAACCACATTTTTGTCTTCTTTCCAAACGCGTTCAACTTCCGATTTCAACGTGCCGTAAAAGTTACCCTCGTAAACTTCTTCCCATTCGACAAATTCATCGTTATCGATTTTTTTTTTGAATTCTTTAGGGGGGAGAAAATAATAATCTTTACCATTTTGTTCTGTCCTGCCTCGCTTATCACGGGTTGAAGCAGATATGGAAAACCCAAGGTCGGGATTGATTTCAAGAAGATGCTTTACAATAGTTGTTTTACCAGAGCCGGATGGCGCTGAAAAGATAATTGCTTTACCAGCCATTTAATGAGCCAGATTTTGTGCTACTTTTTTGCGGATGTCGTCCACCAGTTCCTGTGGCGCGTTATCGGTGCATTTGGTTTTTAATAACTGGCGTATAGCCACTTCGAGATGATAACTTTTGTAACAGGGCATGCAATCTTCCAGGTGTTCCTTTAGGAAGCTTTCTTTTTGTTGGGGAGAGGCCTCACCATCTATGATCAATTGAAGCATTTCAAAACATTCGCGCTTATTCGGACAATCCTGCTTCCTGTTACCTTGCTCGGAAAGATTACTCATATAGTTTATGCGTTTTTATAACCCATTTTTTTGGCGTATTCACCTAGTTTTTCTTTCAGAAGATTGCGTGCGCGATGTAAGCGACTTCTAACAGTACCGATTGGTATATCTAAAATTTTTGCCATCTCTTCGTACTTAAAACCTTCAAGATCACACAATATAATCACCGTTCTGAAATCAACATCCAATGAGTTGAGTGCAATTGAAATTTCATCACCGATCATATCCTGGAGTGCCTCCACTCTGAGATCGGGTGTTATTTGCCTGTCAACATCTTCTGAGTTATAAAAAGTTTCTACTTCCTGATAATCTACCTTAGCAGGTTCTTTACTTTTCTTCCGGTAGTCATTAATGAAACTGTTCTTCAAGATTCGAAACAGCCATGCTTTTGCATTAGTTCCTTGTTGAAAAGAATCTATGAAACGGAATGCTTTTAAATAGGTGTCTTGCAACAAATCCTTGGCGTCATCGGAATCCAGGGTTAGTCTATAGGCAAAGTTGTACATCGAGTTTATGTGTGGCATAAACTCCTGGTTGAAAATAGTGAGCTTCTCTTTTTCCGAATACTGCTGACGAATAACCTCTTCTTCCATAACGGGTAAAAATAGTTAAAAACTTATAAAATTAATGCTGCTACCTCACCTTGAGCTAACCAAATGTCTCTTTTAAAGGAAAAAAAAGAATACCGATGTTCAAATATGTGATATTGACAGACTTAGGGCGTTCAGAACAATAAAAATCGGGTTTTTGGTGCGCAAGAGGAATTAATTCCCCGGGAGCTTTGCAACAATAACCGCCCGAATGGCAAAATGTTGTGAACACTCAGGATTATTATTAGTGCTTTGCTATTAGACGATACGACCTAACCATGTTCAGGAATTCGCTTCGATACCCCTGCATATCATCACCCTTTGCACCCTCCGCCAGGCGTAACACTTCGTCATAAGTATAATCACCAATAAATTCTGATTCCCTTAACAACAAGCCAAAACCAGCCACCGAAGCGGCCCATCGGAAATCATTACTGCTCTGACTTACTTTCGCCTGCTGATCACCCACGGTCCGGACAATGAGTTGACTCTTCCCTTCGTCGGGTTTCTTATACCTTAACTTAATGGTGAGCCATTCGGCGTTCTTGGTCGAAGACGTGGGCAAGTTCTCTGTTTGGTATTTAAGATCATCGATGGAGTAAAATTCACTCTTCACTCCCACTGGAATAACTTCGTATAAAGCGGTGACCGTATGGCCCGCCCCCAAATCCCCCGCATCTTTGCGGTCATTGTTGAAGTCTTCATCATTTAATTTGCGATTTTCGTAACCGATTAAACGATAGGCCTGAACCTTGGCGGGATTAAATTCCACCTGCAACTTCACGTCCTTTGCTATGGTAAATAAGGTGCCGCCAAATTCATTAACGAGTACTTTTCGTGCTTCACTCAGGTTATCGATGTAGGCATAGTTGCCATTGCCTTTGTCGGCGAGTAACTCCATCTTAGCGTCTTTGTAATTTCCCATCCCATAACCTAAAACAGTGAGGAAAATTCCTTCCTTTCTTTTTGACTCAATCAGATCTTCCATGGCATCCTTACTGGATTCACCCACATTGAAATCGCCATCGGTAGCCAACACTACCCGGTTATTACCGTTTGTTTTGAAGTGGTCGAGGGCCAGATCATAAGCAGCTCTCAGGCCAGCGCCACCAGCAGTGGAACCTCCTGCCTGCAACTTATCCAGGGCGGAAAGAATTTTCTTTTTTTCATTGCCAGCGGTAGGTTCCAGGACGGTACCTGCCGCACCTGCGTAAACCACAATCGCCACATGGTCCTGTTGCCTAAGCTGATCGACCAGCAGCTGAAATGATTTTATTACCAATGGAAGTTTATTGGACTGATTCATAGATCCCGAAACATCAATCAGAAATACAAGGTTAGAGGCTGGAAGATTCTGGACAGAAATTTTCTTTCCTTGCAGACCAATATGAATCAACTTGTGTTTCATATTCCAGGGGGCTTCAGAAATTTCCGCGTATACATGGAAAGGATCCTGTCCCTGAGGTTCGCGATAATCATAATCAAAATAGTTGATCATTTCTTCAATGCGAACAGCGTCTTTTGGAGGGTGCTCACCGTTGTTAATAAACCTTCTCACATTACTATAAGAAGCTGCATCTACATCAATTGAAAACGTCGATAAAGGTTTTTTCATCGCCCCGTGAAATATATTTTCTTCAATGCCTTCATATTCTTCAGTATTTACTTCGGGGCTTATCGCTGGCGGAACATGGTAACTATACGAGCTTTGTACCTTTGCATTCCCCTCTCGCCTATCCCTTTTTTGTGAAACAGATCCCCTTACGACTACCTCATCGAGGCTTTGTACATCGGCACCCAGTTGGACATTTAAAATGTTTCGCGTACCCATACGGATTTCTTTTGTCTGATATCCAATAAAAGAAAACACCAACGTGCCGCCACTGGCAGGCACTATTAAAGTATACTTTCCGACGCGATCTGTACTGGTGCCTTTTGAAGTTCCTTTGAGTAAGACACTTACGCCAGGTAGGGCAGTGCCATCATCGGCTGAAGTTACCTTGCCGGTTATGGTTCTTTGCTGAGGAAGATTAAAACCGAGAGATGAAAAAAGTATCAAGAGGAAAATGTAAATCGTTTTCATATGGACAGTATTTATGTTATGCAGGCGAATACTTGAGGGGTGTGGGTTTCCTTGATTTGTTTATGGAATATTATGCTTATTGGCATCTTATAGAATGCCTCAGCCGCATACAATTTCATACAGGTGATTTTATACGGTTAAGATGCACCAGCAGGCCGGATTCCATATTGTTACTGGATTTTTTTAATTTGAGGCAATGCTTTCAAAAAATCATTATAAAGGTCATTCGGATGAATCGTTAATTGATCTTTATAAAACGACGGAGGATCTTTCTATTGTGGGTATTTTGTACGACCGCTATACCGCGCTGACATTTGGCGTGTGTCTGAAGTATTTAAAGGACAGGGAGGAGAGCCGGGATGCGGTCATGCAGATCTTTGAAAAGCTGATTGTTACCCTGAAAGAACACGATATAAAAGTCTTCAAAGGCTGGTTATATGTAACCGCAAGAAACCATTGCCTGATGCAGATCCGCTCAAAAAAGGGGAAAAATTATGGAGAACTTTCGCCATTCCTTATGGAAACGGGCGGAAACGGGCATCAGGAACAGGGTCTGGAAATAGAGGCCGATCTGACAAAATTGGAAAAATGTATCGAAACCCTGGCAAATGAACAGAAACAATGTGTTCAGTTGTTTTACCTGCAGGAGAAGTGTTATAAAGAAATTACGGAAAGCACGGGCTACGATATCAATAAAGTGAAAAGTTATATACAAAATGGGAAACGCAACTTAAAGATCTGTATGGAACAAAAATGAAAAATCGTAAACACGATATTGAACGCTATTTAAGAGGAGAATTGTCTCCGGCTGAAATGCATGCTCTGGAAAAAGAGGCTCTCAATGATCCTTTCTTAGCCGAGGCATTGGAGGGGATTGAACATGCGGGAGCAGACAATTTCCTCTTCGATTTGCATGCCTTGAACAAGTCTGTGCATTATCGTGCAAGGTCCAGGGAACGAAAAAATAAAACAGTTAAAATGTGGGGATGGACGCTGGGTATTGCAGCCAGTGTATTGTTGATCGCCGTGTCAGGTTTTCTCGTCATCAGCCTGCTCAAAAATCAAAGAAAGGATACCTTGGCGATGAAGGAGGAACCAAACCCCTTGCCAGCGACAAGTAACTCAAAAGATAGTATAGCCACTGAGTTGGAGCAGGCGGCGGCTAAGCCATTACCTGAACCCAGACAAGAACCATCCTCCCCTTCTCTGAAAACCCAACCTGCGGATGCTACAAGGGCCAACACGCGTTCCGGGGACGAAAAGGCGGAAGACGAAAAGGAAATAATTTCTGAAAAAGAACCTGTCCTATCCAACGCTAAGGCTATTGGCGAAACGAAAGACGAAAATGCCAGCAGGGAAAGTACAGCCTCAGAAATTGCACAAAACCCGGCTGTTTTCCCTGCCGAGGATGTCATAGATAAGGGGGACAAAAAATCAAAACGAAATGCAGGGATATCGTCCGGTACTCCAGCACCCACGGCTGCACAAAGATCTATTTCTACCCTAAAGGTATTGAACGGCCAGGTGCGTTCGGCCCACGATGGGTCTGCACTGCCTGGCGTCAACGTGCTGATCAAAGGAACTAATCTCGGAACTGTAACCGACGGACAAGGGTATTATTACTTATCAATACCCGCCGATCAAACGGAAATTGTATTCACTTCTATTGGCTTTGAAAGCGCTGAAATGCCTGTAGGCGAAAAGAGTCTGGTGAATGTATCGCTCACTGAGGATGCATTCCAATTGAGCGAAGTAGTGGTTACGGGATCAGGGGTAGACAGTGCCCCGGGGGAGGCCGCGCCATTCACATTCGCAGAACCCAGGGGCGGAAGAAGTCAATTCAAAAATTATCTGTCAAACGAATTACAATACCCTCAGGAAGCCATTCAGCATCAGGCAGAAGGAAAAGTAACTATCCGCTTTACCGTTGAGCCTGATGGCAAGCTGACAGATTTTGCGATAATAAAAGGGATTGGTTATGGTTGCGAGGAAGAAATCATCAGGCTGGTGAAGGAAGGTCCTACCTGGAAACCCAGCACAAAAGATAATCAACCTGTTACTGATCAGGTGAGGGTAAGGTTCAGATTTGAATTGCCGGAAAATAAATAGCCTCCGCAAAAACACCGTCTTGCAGGACGGTGTTTTTAATTTCATTTCTATACAACTTTTCGCCTGATGAGTTTGGCGTAGGTACGACTGACAGGAAAACTTTTCCCGTTTTGCATTTTTACCACCATCCCTCCATTGAAATGTTTTTCAATTTCTTTCAGGCCATTAATGTTAATAATGGTACTGCGGTGAACGCGGATAAATAATTCCGGATTTAATATCTCTTCCAGTTTACCGATACCGGATGAACTTACGAATTGGTCATTCTTCGTAGTCAGGATTGTATAGTCACCGGATGCTTCCAGGTACACGATCTCGTCAACGGGAAGGTTAAGCAGTTTTTCCGATTTCTGGACGAAAATATGTGTATCGTACGACGTTTTATTTTCGGTTTTTATACTCCGTAATAATTCTCCAACATTATTTTGTTCCAGCTTCATACGGTTGATGGCCCTTTCAACAGCAGACTTAAAGCGTTCCTGATCCAGGGGTTTCAACAGATAATCCACTGCATTTTTTTCAAAAGCCTTGATGGCGTATTGGTCATAGGCTGTACAAAAGATCACAAAAGGATCATGCGTAATTTCGTCCAACACATCAAAGCCAGTCATGCCCGGCATTTGGACGTCGAGAAAAACCAGATCGGGTTTTAATTTGTCGATAACCTCAACGGCCTCTTTGCCCTTCGTTGCTTCACCCACTATTTGAATATTGGGCATCTGCTGAAGATACTCTACAAGGAGGTCGCGGGCCAGTTTTTCATCATCAACTATAACACATGTTATGTTCATTGGCTTAGATTTATTAATTCAAAGTTCAATTGATTTGCAATAATAGCCCTTTCATCCATACCCTCATTATCCTGCCTTAATTTTCCTTTCATCTGCCACCTCCTCCAGGGAATGGTTTATCTCCTCTTCATAGGGTATAAAGAAACTTACGGAATATCCCCATTCATTGGATCGTACGCGCAAACCTGCCCCAGGCCCAAAAATGCTCTTAAGGCGCTGATCGGTATTTTTGACCCCTACCCCGCTGGAACTTCCATCCATGATCTTCTTTGCCTTTGATCCCAGACCGTCGTCCTTTACTTCAAAAAATATCATGGTATTGAACCGCTTTACGGTCAGCACAATCGTTCCTCCCTCGTCTTTAGGGGCAATGCCATATTTTACTGAATTCTCAACCAGAGGCTGAAGGATCATAGGCGGAATCCGCACTCCCAGACAGGAGAAATCCACCTGTTTGACAAATTTCAAACGGTCACCAAATCGCACCTGTTGGATCCGAATATAATTATCAATAAAGTCCAGTTCATGGATCAGCCTAACCATCTGATCGCCGTGAGAGTCCAGGGCATATCTGAAGATGTCAGATAACTGCGTAATTACTCTGCGGGCCTGCTCTTTACTGGAGCCAATCAGAGTATTGATAGAATTTAAAGTATTGAACAGAAAGTGGGGGTTAATCTGAGATTTTAGCAATGATATCTGCATTTCCCTGTTCTTAATGTTAAGTTCGCTTTTCTCTTCTTCCTGTTTTTGCAGACCCTGGAAGTAACGGATAACGTAATAAACGCCTACGGTAATGATATATTGGTCGTGGAAATGTAAACCTTCCCATTTTAATAATTGAACCAGATGATTCGTCCAGTTTTCGTATCCTGTAAAGCCTTCAACATAATCTTCGAGGTAATATGACAGCGTTCCTACAATGAGAAAATACATCATGACGCCGATCACATGGCCCATAACCTGTATATAGACATTATATCGGAACAGCCAGTTAGAATACAGAAAGATGGCCACGATCAGAATACAGAGCGCTTCAAAGAGGTATAAGGCGTTCCAGAAAATATACGTGTGCGGCGTCTCCAGTTTCCACTCTAAAAATGTCCCGACCGAGTAATTAATGGCATACCAAAAGCAAAGGAGCAGATAAGTCCTCTTCCAGATGCGTGGTATTTCGTCAATTACTTTCAAGCGCTAATTTTGCTCAAAGTTAAGCAATGAAAAGCAAAACCGTGACAACGCGAACCATCTGCCGGTAAAACTTCAATTGTGCAGAATATCATACATCTCATTTGTTAAAAACGTATAAATGAGCATATTAGAGATGGATTATGTTTAGAAACCTGCTGGTTATTCTATTTGTGGCTGGTCATTTTTGCGTGCTGAGCCAGACAATCACCATTTCGGCAAAAGTCGTAGATAAGGAAACGACCGAACCGCTTGGCTATGCCTCGGTCGGTTTAAAAAGTATTGCCGTGGGAACAATCTCCAACGACCTGGGTGAATTCGATTTCCATATCCCCTCCGAATACAGAAATGAGGTCATCGTTATCAGTATGCTCGGTTACAAAAATTTCGAAGCGCCTGTATGGTCTGTCGTCGGACAAATTGACGTCATCAAAATGGAGAAATCTCCCATTGTACTGAAGGAGATTGTAGTATCAGATACTTTAACCGGAGAAGATATCATGGACATTTCTTTGTCTAAGATCGAAGTGAACTATCCGATGCAGCCTTTCATGATGGATGGGTTTTATCGGGATGTAAAAAAAGTAGGCGGAACACACATATCGTTACTTGAAGCGGCGGTTAAAATTTATGACGACAATTATGCAGAACCGCGCAACAAATACAAACTGCGCGAACGGGTAGGGCTTGTAGCGGTACGGCGAAGTCTTGGCTATGAAAATAAATTCACAACCTATTTTGATCAGGACAATTTATTGGAAGACCTGTTGCTTCATAACAATATACGCTACCGGCATTTTGATGACGGCGAGGAAGTTTTCGCAAAGTTAATCCGCGAGAAAAATTCCTTTTATAATGAACATGAAACTTACGTGATATCATATTCAGGCGACTATTTCATGAGACTTTATATTGACACGGAAGATTATTCAATTATACATTTTGAGTTTGAACAAGGCTTTGAGGATGACTATCTGGGGAAAAGAAAAAATCTGGTCAGCAAATTCGCAGGTATTAAAAAACAAATTGATTTCAGGAAATCTGAGGGGAAAATGTATCCCAGCTTTATCAGCATCACCTCAAGAATAAACTGGTACGACAGTGAAACCAATGTGCTGAAGTTTGAAACTGAACTTTCGCAACAACTACTCATCAATAAAATTACCGCGAACCCCATTGAGCGAATCCGATCGACTGAAAAGATGAGGAATTACGGATTGCAATTCCAGGACCAGCCCTACAACAAAAAATTCTGGGACAATTATAACGTGATTAAAGAAACTCCCCTCGATAAAAAAATCCTGGAGGATCTTGAGCAACACTCACCACTGAAAGAACAGTTTGAGCTCAATTAAGTTTGACTCCCTCGTTCATTCGCAACTTTTTAATATGCCTGGGCGGCAACGAATCAATCATGTTTTGATACAGGCCGAAGTCTCCATGGATAACAAAATCATTATGAGCCGAACCTATAGCCATTCCGAGTGCCCCACCCACTGCCATACCAATCAAAGGGGCTTCCAACCCAAATAAGTTGGTACTCACATCCACGAATACATTTGTGCAAAGAAGGTCGGAACAAGGCGGCGGTGGTTTGGCTGCGTTTATTGCAATCCCTATCACCAGTCCGGTTCCAATACCCGCCAGCAGCCCAACATCTATTGCATTTCTCCTTCGCAGTGATATTATTTTTATGCGATCAATAGTGAAGAGGGTGTCTTCGGGCGGACGAACCTTTAATTGAATTTGTATACTTGAATCATGAAGGGCTATCAAATAGCCTTTTACTATGTCCCCATTCTGCAATTCTATCTTTGCACTGTAAAAGATCTTCTTCCCCTGGCCATAGGATGGTATCAGGGTGATTATGATTAATACCCATAACAACAAAATTTTTACTTTCATAGACTTCGTGTTTGTTTATTGATGACAAGCAAGGATAGCTTTCAGGATACTATGGCCTATAGAAAAATAACCCGTGACGAATGTTTGACGTTTTTCACTGCAACATTTGTCTGGGGGCACAGTGGTGAACTTTCTTGAAACATTTAGCGAAATAAGACTGGCTGCTGAACCCGACCTTGTAAGCGATCTCACTCACATTACCTGCGCCATTTGATAATAAAGATGCGGCATGTTGCAGCCGGATATGACGGATATAGTTGTTGGGTGAAAATCCCGTAAGGCCAATCAGCTTGCGATACAACTGTGCCTGGCTTACACCAGCCTGTCTGGCCAGGCCCGAAACACCAAATACGCAGTTGTTCAAGTTCACTTCGACAATGTCTTTTATCCTTTTCAGAAAAATATCCTGCGAAGGTTCCTCCGTTGCTTCCGGAACAAAGTTTATATAACGTTCATGAAACTGCAGTCTGTTGAGAAGCATGATCCGAATGCGAAGGATAAGTTCAGCTTCCTCAAACGGACTTTGGATAAAATCATCCCATTCTTTCACCGGTGTCTCCTTTTGTCGATGCATCTCATCCTTATGAATGATAGCAAGTACCGGTATACGACAAGTACGGGGAGCTTTTTTTAATTGATCCCTGAAATCATTTTCTTCAAGTAAGGGATTAATAATGAGCAGTGCAGGAGCAAACTCACGGGCCAGGCATAATCCTGCGCTAAAATTATCCGCATATGATATCTCATATGAATCCTGCAAAGCATTCAGCAAAAGGCCTTCGATCAATCGGCTATCTATAATGAGAAGGCGGAGCCTTGAGGATGTCCGGAACTCTTTATGGTTGTGCATAACTTTTTAGATTTAATTATTTTGGCCTGGAAAGCGCAGACATGTTCATACTGAGACCAATGCTGAAACTTTTGAAGTGACCCTTTTGTCCGAGGTTGTACAAGAGACCATACTCCGGGCGTATAGCCCACCTGGTAATATCAGAACTGATTCCGACGCCCAGGTTAAAGGCAATCAAAGGTTGCCAGCAAACATCACATAGGTCCAAGAGGTGTTTTACAGAGGGGTTGAAATCAATTTTGTTTCTAAGGATTGGTATGGTACCGAGGATTGTAGGTTGGAATTCAACCAACGAGCCTGCCGCTAATCCGATCGGTAAAAAAACAGCCAGGCGGTCTTTCACCAGGCTTATTTTCGGGCCTATACCGATTACATTAAAATTCGACTTATCAACTTCATCAGCAAAAGTTTTTTTAAGCCATGAGTGCTCAAACCTGAAACGCAGTTCAACGTTATCAGACAAACCATATGCGGCCTGAATCCCCAGGTAATTACTGATGCCTGCTTTCATTTCTGGTTGCGGCGCTCCCACCGAACTGTAGCCGGGCGTTATTTCAAATTGCTTTTTACCAACGAGGCGCGCACTATGCATGTCAGAAAAGAGGGGCGCGCAGGCGCTCAGGAGCCATACTAGGTTCAACAGAATGGATATTACGAGGCGACGTTTCATAATTTTGTTTTTTTTGATGAATCAAATTTGCACACACGTCCTGTCTGGCAGGTTTCATTCTGCCCTTGCTGAAAAAAATAGATTTGCGATTATCATTAAAGTCATCAGCCTGAAAGGCCCATGATTGCACTTATTGCAAATGCCCCCAAATTGGGTTAATATTAATTGGCCTATTCACCGCACCCGAATGCCTGCCAATAATATCCAATCCGTGTTCCTGGAGAAAGTCAGAACGACTTTGGCGCCGCATATTGCTTTGGCTGACGAACTTGCCGAGATCCTTTCCATCAGCCGCGACAGCGCGTACCGCCGGATCCGCGGCGAAACCGTTTTGTCCCTCGACGAGGTGAGTGCGATCTGCAAACATTTTAAGATGTCTCTGGACGAAATCATCTCTCCCTCTTCCGAGATGGTATCTTTTAACAACCGGTTTGTCACCGAGGATGATTTCACATTCGAAAAATGGTTAAAGTCCATTGAGGGAAATCTGGACATGATCCATGGCCTTCCCCAAAAGGAAATGATCCTTTCTACGAAGGATGTCCCTATTTTATATTATTTCAAAACGGGAGAGTTATCGGCATTCAAAATGTTTTTCTGGCTGAAGTCCATCCTAAGATACCGCGCCTATCATTCAGAAAATTATAACCCGGAACGTATTCCCAAAGAATTGCTTGCGCTTGGAAATAGAATTTATGAAAAGTTTACGACCATCCCCCGGACGGAACTCTGGAGCCCTGAGACCGTCCACGCCTCACTGCGTCAGGTAGAATTTTATTACGAATGCGGATTTTTTACGAACCCCCATCAAGCACGGCATTTGTGCGACGAATTGCTGAAAATGGTACTGGAGATAAAAGATTGTGCAGCACAAGGTGGCCTGCCCGGTGGTGGAAGCTTTCAGTTGTTTAAAAACGAATTGCTGATCGCAGACAATACGTTCCTGTTTAAAATGGCTGATAAACATGTCGTGTTTATCAACCACAATACACTGAATATTCTCAGCACAACACAAAAGGCCTTTTGCATCCAGACAGAAAATTATCTCCGGAACTTGCTGAACAAAGCCACCAAGATCAGTGGTACGGGTGAAAAGGAACGTCTGATATTTTTTAACAGCATGGAGGATAAGATCAAAAGTCTGAAGCATAAAATTACCTGACCTCACATGAAACTACAGCAGCGTTTCCTGGAAGAGTTAAAGAAGTCTTCCAATCAAAAAAATATTTTTGCCGATGAAATAGCTGCCTTACTTCAGATCAGCCCGGATAGTGCCTACAGAAGAATGCGCGGCGAGACCGTGCTGGCGTTGGAAGAAGTTCAGAAACTTTGCAATCACTACCGTGTTTCAATCGATTCGATGTTGACCCCAACGCCGGAAATGGTGGTCTTCCGCCGCCGTACCATTGGCTATGAGGGATATACCATTTTAGATTGGCTAAAGAGCCTCATGCGGAACCTGGAGAAAATGACCCTGGCACGCGAAAAAAATATCCTCCACTCCGGGAAAGAAATTCCTCTCCTGTACTATTTCCAATCACGGGAAATGGCAGCGTTTAAAATATTTTTCTGGATGAAATCAATGTTTTCAGACAGCACCTTCCAGGCGGAAAAATTCAGGATGTCACTCATACCCAAGGAGTACCTTGACGTTGTTGATAAAGTATGGGAGTATTATTCTTCCATAGACAGTACGGAAATATGGACCGAAGATTCCGTGAAT
>JBDSIM010000255.1:0-20457 GCA_039917935.1 Cyclobacteriaceae bacterium
GAAGCGGTGTTACTCCCAAGCACAGCTTTTGTTATTCCGCTCGCGCCCCTTGTTCCCATGACCACCAAGCCTGACCGAATCCGTTTTGCCTCCTCTATTAACGTCGATGGAAAATACGAGCCCCGCACAACATGATACTTTAACGGTTGCGTACTTTGATACTGCTCAGAAATCGTTTTGATAAGTCTTTCGAGATCTTCCTGGCCAGCCAGGAGCAGATTCTCATCAAGCCCCTTCATTTTGGCGCGCACGGATATCCGGATCGCTTTGGTAATCGTAATGACGTGGACAACCGTTACATTGCCATCCAGCTTGTTGGCAATCTTTATGGCATATTTTAGCGCGATCTTTGAAAGATTAGAAAAATCCGTCGGGACGATAATATTTACCATGCTAAAAGATTAATAAAGCCAAAATAGGTATTTAAATGATCTTAAGATTAAATTTCCACCTGAAGCTTTAATCCATGCAAAAAAAGACTTTCGCCAGCGATAATTATTCCGGAGTGCACCCTGCCATCATGGAGGCGCTGATACAGGCTAACAATGGCCATGCGGCCTCTTATGGTGCGGATCAATTCACGGAATCGTGTATTGAAAAATTTAAAGAATATTTCGGAAGTGACATTGAAGTGTACCTGGTGTACAATGGGACCGGTGCGAATGTGTTAGGATTACAAACCATCACTCAATCTTTTCATTCCATACTCTGTGCCGAGCTTGCCCATATTAATGTGGATGAATCGACGGCGCCAGAAAAACATTTAGGCTGCAAACTGGTGTCGGTTTCTGCACCGGATGGTAAAATGACCCCGGATCAAATCGAATTAAAAATTCAGCGGATTGATGATCAGCACCATCCGCAGGCGAAAGTGATCTCAGTATCTCAAAGTACGGAATACGCCACCGTTTATTCCATTGACGAATTAAAAGCGATCGGCGCGTTGGCAAAAAAGCATCAGTTATTTTTTCATATGGATGGATCACGTATTTCAAATGCGGCCGTTAGTCTGAATACGGACTTTGCTGCATTCACGCGGGATGTGGGAGTAGATGTACTGTCTTTCGGGGGGACAAAAAACGGAATGATGTTCGGTGAGGCCATCATTGTTTTCAATCCTGAGCTTTCCCGGAACTTAAAATATTTCCGGAAACAGGGTATGCAGCTGCACTCGAAAATGCGGTTCATAGGAGCACAATTCACGGCGTTGTTAACCGACAACCTTTGGAAAAAAAGCGCCACACACGCCAACACGATGGCTAAATTGCTGGAGAAAGAATTGCGGCAGATCAGTGAACTGAAGGTGACACAATCAGTTGACGCAAACGGCGTTTTTGCCATTTTCCCGCAGAAAATTATTCCCGCATTGCAGGAAGAATATTTTTTTTACGTCTGGAATGAACGAACCTCGGAAGTAAGGCTAATGTGTTCTTTCGACACTACCGAAAATGAAATCAGAAATTTTGTAAAGAAGTTAAAGTCGCTGCTGACTAGCGCTTGAGAAATTTATAAGTGCCCCGAAATTTAGAGTCCTCATCTTTAATGGCCAGAAGGTAATAGCCAGAGGCAAGATCTTTCACTTTCACACGGATAAGATGCTCATCGAGAATTTCAGTCTCCACTTCCAATTTATTACCAATGATATTGTGGAGCGTAAGATTAACTTTTGCAGCGGGAAACTGTTCCAATTTTACGTCAATAAACTCCGTAGCCGGATTGGGGAATAGCTCAACGGATTTTACCAGGTTCATTTCCTGGCTAATGGAAGCTTCAGGCTGCGATTGCGCCACTGTCAGCTGGAAGGCTGACAGCAACAAAACCACCGAAACTAACCTCATTAAACGCATACTTTTTAACGTTATTATACAATATACGACAAAATCCGCACCAGAGTTTCCCTCTACTTGCGCGCATTTCGCATTAGATGCTAAAAAGGGGCTAAAAGTTTAAAAATAAGATAAATATTTATTTGCGGGTTACCTTTAAGAAGGCTCTGGGTAAATAATCAATCAAATCTGAGGCAATCAGAGAATCCATTCCACCATCCTGGGCAGCCAGATCCCCTGTAAGTCCATGTAAGAAGACCCCTAGAATGGCGGCCTCTGCGGAAGTGTACTGCTGTGCCAGCAACCCGGTGATGATTCCGGTCAGAACATCCCCGGTTCCGCCGGTAGCCATACCAGGGTTTCCGGTTGAGTTAAAATAAACCAGGCCATTCTCAGTAGCAATGGAAGTGTGGGCGCCCTTTAATACGATAACTGACCGGGTGGAGGAAGCTAATTTTGTTTGTTTCTCCAACCGCTCAAAATCATTGCTCCACTTCCCGACGAGTCTTTCAAATTCTTTTGGATGGGGGGTGAGAATACTTCCCTGGGGAATCAATGGCAGAAGAAGATCGCGATGGGCTGCAATAATATTCAGTGCATCTGCATCGATCACGACTGGCTTCTGAAAGGATTCAAAAGTTTTTGCAAGGGCCTTTACTGTTTTGTCATCCGTTCCCAACCCGGGACCTAGTCCCAGGGTTGTATAATGGCTAAGGTCATTAATGCCAGTAAAAATTTCAGGATCTTTATCGACTTCAGCCATGGCTTCCGGTACCGCTGTCTGCAGGATCTGGTAACCACATTGCGGAACATGGACTGTGAGCAACCCCAAGCCTGAGCGCAGCGCCGCCCTGGATGCCAATAACGCTGCCCCCATTTTACCGAAGCTTCCTGCGATTAGTAAGGCATGTCCGAATGTGCCCTTGTGATCGTATTTATCCCTTGTTTTGACAAGTTTTTTTATATCCTTTGTTAAGGAGTAGTGGTAGGGGGAAGAAGCTTCCTTGATAAAATTTTTATCGAGGCCAATATCTAACAAGACCCATTCACCGGTATACGGTTGTGATTGAGGAAAGAAAAAAGCGAGTTTGGGAAGTTGAAAAGATAAGGTGTAATGTGCTTTCACAATAGCGCCAGCGGAAGGACCATCGGCCATCAATCCTGATGGAATATCCACCGCTATGCGCAATGCGGTGGCACCGTTTAGCTGATCAATGACTTTGGCATACAAACCTTCCACCGGTCGGGACAATCCGGAACCGAATATGGCATCGATCAAAACATCACATCCTTCAAAATCAATTTGTTCAGTTTGTGATGTTATTTGCTGGCAGGCAATTTTGGAAAGAAGGTTTTTGTAGTTTATTTTAAAGTCAGCAGATTCAGCCACTTCACCTTCTATAATCCAGAGTTTAACGGCGTAACCCCATTCACGCAACATACGGGCAATGGCGAGGCCATCGCCGCCATTGTTTCCCGTGCCACAAACAATGCCAATTTTTTTTGATCGTTCAACCCTCAGGGTAAACCAATCAACAAACGCATGGGCGGCACGTTCCATCAGGTCGATGGACGCGATCCCCTCCTGTTTTATGGTGTGGGCGTCGAGCGCTTTTATTTGTTGTGTATTTAGTATCCGCATGTCATTTACAGGAACAAAAACACCTCAAATTATTGTATATTTAGTTAAATAGCTTCTTTGTATCACGGAATATTTAATCAGGACCAATTCCATCGGGGGACGGAAGAACAGTTTTATCAGTTCTGCCAGGAAAACGATTCCATCAGTTTTGAAGAAATGAAAAGGGTGAGATAATCATGATGGCTCCTGCAGGCTCGGATACCGGCGCTTTTAACCTCGGAATAACTTCGCGTTTATACTCCTGGAACGTGGAGAATGAATCAGGAATTGTATTTGATTCAAGCACCGGGTTTACGCTTAAAAATGCGGCAATCAGATCTCCTGATGGCGCTTTCATTTTGAAAGCCAGATGGAACAAAGTAGCCAGCGATGACCGTAAAAAATTCGCGCACATCTGTCCTGACTTTGTCATTGAACGACTTTCTGAAAGCGACCATGAATGGGCATTGCAAAACAAAATGTAAGAGTGGATGGATAATGGTTGCGCCTGGCCTGGATGATAAATCCAATTAGAAAAAGAAACAACGATCTATCGCGGTAATAGAGAAACAGAAACGAAAGCATTTCTCGACGCTTTGAATGGTGAGGATGTATTTTAATGGTTCGACCCGCAGCACAAACCAATCAACCAACGCATGGGCGGCACGTTCCATCAGGTCGATGGATCAGATCCCCTCCTGTCTTATCGAGTGAGCATTGAGTGCTTTTATCTGTGGTGTATTTAATATCCGCTTCTTCCCGCCAGGGAAATTGCCCGCATTAAAAGTCCTATCATTTTTAGTTTCACATATTAGAACTTAACTTTCCACTGAGCCCATTAAACTTTCCATAGATGAAATGATGATGGGCTTTTGAATTTTATGTATGAGCGAACATTTTAAAATAGAATCAGCATTTTACGAATTCAGAAAGATGAAAACATTTCTGGAAATAGGTGTTACAATATATTTACCGAATATACAATATCTCCCTATTGACAAAGCACAAGAATATGTCAATTCACTTTTGCTAGTTGACCTATTCAGTATATTGGATAAAGAAATAGACCACTTTTTCAACTTCCATCAACTGAAACAAATCAAAAAGAAAAATAAACTTCAAATACTGGCTGATGCAGGCTACATAAAAAAGCCTGAACATTTGCATTGGTATAAAAGCTGGAGAAATGAAACGGCTCATGAGTTAACCCGACATGATTGGAGTTATCTCAATCAGGCAACTGAAGAGGTGGCTGACTAATTCACTCATTGGAATTTGCTTACCGGAAAATTAGACTTCAGGCGTTACTATCAGCAAGTACTGGAAGGCAAATGGAAAATCGGAGCGCGGATAGGAAATACACCTATCCTGGAATACGAAGTTTGGTCCAATAAAGTGCCGGTTGGTCACAGCACATCTTCGAAGATGGCCATTGATCTTTCATTGGAGGACTTTTTGAAAATCGCAGGCCCCAATAGTCATTAAGAAAATTCAGTAATTATCGGGATATTTAATACTCCAATCTATTCAACCCTGTTACAAAATTAGGACATGACCTTTCAGAAAATACTTGACCATTACCGTAAAATCTCTTTTTCAGAACGCGACAAAGGCGACCGCTTTGAACGCTTAATGCAAGCATACCTAATGACAGACCCCAAGTATGCTTACAAACTAATGCTTAGAAAAGGACTTTACAAGTATTTATGTTTTCAATCTTCGAGGTAATGCTCGTACAAGCGGTGAGCTAAGGCAAAAAGAGGCAGGGAACGTTTTTGGCGGTGGTTCTCGCACAACAATTGCGATTACTTTACTTGTCAAAAAATCAGTAAGGGAAAAGGAAATTGCTACCATCCATTACTTCGATATAGGTGACTATTTTAACAGAGATGAAAAACTTGACATAATTAAGAAATTTGGAAGTGTTTCCAATGAGCAAATTCAATGGAAGATTCTTATACCAAGTAATCAGGGAGATTGGATTAGTTTAAGAAATGAAAAGTTCAAAGAATATCTACCAATAGAACCCGAAAGGAAATTTGACACACAAAGTAAAAGCATTTTTGTAGTCTACTCCAATGGCATAGGAACAAGGAGAGATGCATGGGTTTACAACTATTCGAAAGAAAAGGTTTTGAGAAACATGAAAAAAACAGCTGATTTTTTCAATTCTCAGGTACAAGGCTATAAAAAGGCAAAAGCATTATACAAAACCTTAAAACTTGATGACTTTAAAAGCAACGATTCAACAAAAATTAGTTGGTCAAGCAGCTTAATTCCTCATTTAGAAAAAGGGAGAACAGCGGTTTATGAGCCAAATAAGATTGTCGATTCAATATATAGACCTTTCTCAAAATCATATCTCTATGTTGGAGATAAAATGATTCATAGAAGGGCTCAAATCAGTGAAATGTTTCCTGATTCACAAGTTGAAAACTTAATAATATCAATAACTGGTGAAGGGAACTTAGAATTTTCTTTATTAATAGCTGACCTAATGCCAGATTTATGTTTTACAAAAACTGGTAATGGCGGGTCACAATGTTTTCCATTATACTATTATGATATACGTGAGAAGCAAAGCAAGGGATTATTTGATGAGGATGGAGACAGCAAATTCATTCGAAGAGATGGAGTAAGTGATTTTATTTTAGAACGAGCTATAAAACAATACGGCAAGAACGTAAGCAAAAAAGATATTTTTTATTTACGTGTATGGTTTCCTTCACAGCCCGGAGTACAGAGAGACCTTTGCCAATGATTTAAAGAAAATGCTGCCGCGTTTGCCATTAGTAGAAGATGTACGGGATTTTTGGGCATTCAGCAAAGCAGGTCGCAAACTGGCAGAGTTGCATATCAATTACGAAACAGTTCCTTCATTCAAAAGTGTAAAAGTTACCGGAGCAGACAGCAGTTTTTACACCGTAGAGAAAATGCGCTTTCCCAAGAAAGACCAGAAAGACACTATTCTTTTCAATAGCAAAATCACCATTTCAAATATTCCCGCCAAGGCATATGGATATATGGTAAGTGGTAAAAGTGCGATTGAATGGATAATGGAGCGCTACCAAATCACCACCCACAAAGAAAGCGGTATCCAAAACGACCCGAACGATTGGGCAAAAGAAGTAGGCAACCCAAGATACATTTTGGATTTGTTGTTGAGTGTCATTAATGTAAGTGTGCAGACGGTGGAGATTGTGGAGAGTTTGCCGAAGGTAAAATTTGAGTGAGAATTATAAATCTAAATACGAGAGGAAGATAATATCCCCCAATCATCGGATATAATATTTTACAGCAGCCCGGAAGGTGATGTTAAAATTGAAGTCATTTTTAATGATGAAACCTTCTGGCTCAATCAAAGAAAAATGGCTGATCTCTTTGGTGATGATATAAGAACGGTAAACGAACACTTACAGAACATTTATAAAGCCGTAGAACTGGATCGGGAGGCAACTATCCGGAAAATCCGGATAGTTCAAAAAGAGGGGTCAAGAGATGTCTCCAGAGACGTTGATTTTTTTAACCTCGATGCTATTATCGCGGTTCCATCGCCCAAAGCAGAGCCATTTAAACAATGGCTGGCAAAGGTCGGTTACGAAAGGATGAGCGAAATTTCCAACCCTGAAGAAAGTATAGAACGGGCACGTGAAAACTGGCAGAAGTTAGGCAGAAGCGTAAAGTGGATTCAACAGCGAATGACGGGGCAAGAAACCCGCAATAAATTAACGGATTACTGGAAAGAAAGCGGAGTAGAAAGAGTGATGAATTTGCAATGCTCACCAACATCATTCATCAGGAATGGTCAGGTCTTACGGTAAAAGGTCATAAAACAATAAAGGGACGTAAATCCCAAAACCTTCGCGACCACATGAGCGAAGCAGAGTTGATTTTTACAGCTTTAGCAGAACTGTCTACCCGACAAATCGCTAACCCCATAGTCACTTGATAACAATCCCCTTGCACAAGAATTAATCTTTTAATCTCGTTGAAATCGGTTAATAACTTTACCTATTTTGGAACTAATATTTTTTTTGCATTTTCAGTAAAAATTATAATGCATTGAAGGGCAAGGTATTTCTGGGGTTGACGCAACCAGTTGCGTCAACCGACAAAATTTGGCCTGTAAACGCAGCTTAGTTGCGTTTACAGAAATGTTGGCGGCAATGGTAAAAAGACGACTGTGCTAACTTGACAACTACTTAAATTTGAAACGAACATATCGGTTCGACAGCTTTACGACCGACACGCAGACCGACTCCAAGAAAGATTTAATTTTTGCCCACCGCACTTTAAAAAATAAAAATGGATACCCCTCCGCTCAATATTTTGTCACGGTTTTTGTCCCGCCCTTCTTTTAGCACATTTGCAGGTTAGGTTTTAAAATGCGTAGAAAAATTACGCATTTTAAAACCTTGCTACGCACCACCTGCAAAAGAGCTAAAGCCTACCCACAAAACAAAAACACACGCCAAAATATTTTCCTTCTCGCAAACAAACATTTAGTGGTTAACTTAATAGTTCATATATTTGTGAACTATTAAACAAATAAACAAATGACCGACAAGAAGATTTTTGAATTACACGCTGAGGTTTGTAAAGCATTGGGACACCCTTTGCGGATTGAGGTTATTGACTTGCTCCAAGACAAAGAACTTTGCTTTACAGATATTTTGGAAGTAACTGGCGGATTGAAATCAAATCTCTCCCAACATCTTTCTGTAATGACCAAAAAAGGAATTTTAAAATCGAGAAGAGACGGACAATGCGTCTATTTTACGCTTTCTTCCAAAAAAGTTGCACAAGCGTGCCTACTAATGCGGGAAGTGCTTATAGACAACATAAAAAAACATCAATCGCTTATTGAAAAACTTTAACAACAAAAGAAAAATGAGTAAGACCATATTAGTATTAGGTGCAGGAACTGGTGGAATTATCACCGCCAGAGAATTAAGCAAGAAAGTTGGCAATGACGGAGAAGTAAATCCAGTTAAAATTCTTGTATTTGAGAAAGAAGAAAAAAATGTTTTTGCTCCTTCTCTACTTTGGTTAATGGTTGGTAAGAGGAAACCAAAACAGGTTTATAGGAACACGAGAAAAATCGCACGTGAAGGAGTTGAAGTTATTATCGGAGAAATTGAAAAAGTAAATCCCGAGCAAATTTCTGTTACCCTAAACGGCAAAGAATACCAAGGCGATTATATGGTTATTTCACTTGGAGTAGGACAAATTACGGAACATAACCTTAATAGTTATGGACACGATTTTTATACGCTTGATGGAGCTACAAAATTTAATGAACAACTGAAAAATTTCAAAGGTGGAAAAATTGCTCTTTTAGTTCCTTCGTTACCTTTCAAGTGTCCTGCCGCACCTTATGAAGCAGCAATGCTTGTAGAAAGTTTTATCAGAAAAAAAAGGCTGACCAATAAAACGGAAGTTTCGCTTTATGTTCCTGAACCTGGTCCTATGGGTGTTGCAGGAAAAGAATTATCAGGAGCAGTCAGACAAATGGTGGAAATGAAAGGAATAAAATATTTTCCCGAACATCAGGTATCAGCTGTAAACGAAAACACATTGACTTTCAGTAATGGTAAAACTGCCGATTATGATTTGCTGACATTCACTCCAAAGCATCAATGCCCGAAGGTTATTAAAGAAACTGCATTAGTTGGAAAGTCGGGTTGGATTGAAGTAAACAGAAATACAATGGAAACCAATTTTCCAAATGTTTACGCTATTGGAGACATTACTTTCATTCCACTTGAAATGGGAAAGCCATTGCCAAAAGCTGGCGTATTTGCACACTATCAGGCAGAAACCGTTGCTCATAATATCGCTCAAAAAATTGCAGGAAAAACTCCCGACAAAACTTTTAATGGAGACGGACAATGTTTCCTTGAAATGGGAGATGGAAAAGCGGGCTATGCAGGTGGCAATTTTTATGGTTCACCATTGCCCGATGTAAAAATGAAAACGCCAGGATTTTTCTGGCACTGGACAAAAGTTTGGTTTGAAAAATACTGGTTCTTCAAATACTTTTAAAATATATAATATCACTATTGTCCGACTAAAATTTTAAAAGGGTAGCTTGTTTAGAGCCACCCTTTTTGGTTATGTTTAGTTACCACACTGAAGATAACCTATGAGTAAAAGTAAGAAATTTGTCGGACAGCCGATTCTATCACAAATACTTTCCTGTATTTCCACGGATATCATTAAACAATCCTGTAAAAAGCATAACAGCAACCGGTATTATAAACGGATTCCGGTAAGAGTGCATCTTATCGGCCTTCTGTATGGAGTTTTTAGCTATTGTAATGGCCTCAGAGAGCTATGTGAGGGCATGTTGGCCTGTGAAGGAAAACTCACGCATCTGGGGCTGGATAGGGCCCCGGCCCGTAGCACTTTATCCGATGCCAATAATAAGCGGAGTTATCTGGTCTTTGAAACCATCTATTTCAAGCTACTCAGGCAATATCATAGCTTTATCTCGGACAGCCGGCTGAAAGGGCTTAGTATCCGGAATTTAAAGATCATTGACAGCACTACGATCCGATTATTTAGCGATATCCTTCGTGGAGTAGGCCGCAATCCGCTGGATGGTTCCCGGAAGAAAGGGGGGGTATTAAAGTTCATGCCCTTATGGATGCCTTTAGCGGAGTAACCGAATTCTTAAGGATAACAGCAGCCAAAGAACATGACCGCAAATTTCTCTATCACATTAAGCTTCCTTCCAATAGCTTTATCGTATTCGACAAAGCCTATAATCTATACAATCAGTTTGCCAAATGGACCACCCAAAAGGTTTGGTTTGTAACCCGCATGAAGGACAATGCTGTCTATCATGTAACAAAAGTGATAACGGATAATACCCGAAAGAAACAAGCGAAAGGAGTTTTAAAAGATCAATATATAACCATAGGGTTCAAGGTTGAAAACGAGTCCCAACGATTGAAACTAAGACGCATTACTTTCCAGGCCGATGATGGTAAAGTCTTCGTTTTTATCACCAACAATTTTACCTTGCCCGCTTCCCAGATCGCCCTCATTTACAAGTGCCGCTGGATGATTGAGCTACTTTTCAAGCAAATCAAGCAAAACTTTCCACTCCGGTACTTTTGGGGCAACAGCGAAAATGCCATTAAGATACAAGTGTATTGTGTTTTAATAGCCCAGTTGTTGATGGTGGTGATCCGCAAAAAAGCAGAAACGAAAAAATCATTCGCCAATGTGATAACCGTGATCAGGTTGCACTTGATGAGCTACGTAGCACTTTTTGAATTTATCAAAGATACTTACGGCGCCTGGAGAAAAATAAATGGTCCACCATTGTTGGATACAATAAAATGACACCCAACTACCCCCTAAATCAGACATCGGAACTTTCGTATGTTTCTCCAATGGAGTTAAGCGTATTTTGTCATATTTTAGTCGGACAAGAATGATATAATATGAAACAAATAACGGTCATTATAATTTCAATTTTATTCTTTACGGGTTGTAGTAATAGCCAACCAAAACAAAAGGAAGCCGAAATGTTTTTGAAAAACATTAATGCAACCGAATTTAAAAAACTTATAGATGCCGGTAATGGAATTACATTAGATGTAAGGACACCGGAAGAAATTGCAGATGGTTATATCAACAATGCCAGCACTGTAAATTATTATGATGAAGATTTTGAGAAAAAAATAAACCTGATACCCAAAGACAAAGAAATATATATCTATTGCAAATCAGGCGGTAGAAGTTCAGAAGCATCAGAAATACTTCAAAAAAATGGGTTCAAACGAATTTATCAATTAGAAAGAGGGCTAAATGAATGGGAAGAATTGGGCTATCCATTGGTAAAAACAAAAATTGAAAAAGATGAGAAAATAAAGAAGTGAATTTGAGCAACTTTGAAGCATTGTTGAAAACAGATAAACCTGTTTTAATTGATTTCCATACTGTATGGTGTGCTCCTTGTCGTAAAATGGCTCCTATCATTGATGAAATAGAGGAAGAATATAAAAACAAAGCCGTTGTAATGCGAATTGATATTGACAAGAGTAAGGATGTAGGAAATGCTTACAACATTAAAGGAGTTCCTGTTTTTATTTTATTCAAAAATGGAATTGAGCAATGGAGGCACAATGGCATTATTAAAGAAGATGAATTAAAAAAACAAATTGAAAACAATCTATAAATAAACATTCAAAAAATGAAAACGAAAATCATTGTTTTATCTGCCTTTGCATTAGGAATTGTTTCCTTAAATGTCCTGACTAAACAGGAAACATTTTATCATCCCGAATTTGCAGAGAATAATTCATCAGCATCTTTCGGGATTAATACGGCTTATGCGTATCCGCCCGGAGTTGGGATTTTGACCAATTCGCCAAATTGTTTGAGTTGCCACGCCAATAACGGACCTTGGAAAGACGATGCAAACACCATTATTGACATTCTGGACAAAGACACAAAAAAATCACTGAAACAAAATGATGGAACATTTTTGATTGAAACCAAAAAAGGCGAGCCGAAAACCGTTCTTACTGTGGTAGGCAGTAAAAAAAGCAATACAATTCCTGCATCATACAGAAACGCTTGGCTTTACATTGACCCCACTACAATCGGAACAAAAACGCTTTTAAAATTTGCTCCGAATTGGGAAGTGAATTTGCAAATGAGTTGCCGTTTGGTTGGCGATAGCCTAAAAGGATATGAAGATGCAGACATTACAAGTTTACCGATGACCATTCAGCCGTTGGAAAATGCAAAAGATGCCGAAATTAGTTTACAGGTAATGCTTACCAAAGGAGAAGCGACTAAAAATAATGCTCACGATGGATTGACAGGAAGTTACTTTGAACGCAAAGTTAAATTGAAAATAAAATGACCGATACAGCCACAGCATTTGACCAAAACACATTGGAATACGACCAATGGTTTGAGAAACATTCAGCCGTTTATCAATCGGAAATTTTGGCTATTCAACAAGCCATACCACAGAATAAAAAGGGAATTGAAATCGGAGTTGGCACTGGACGGTTTGCAGGACCTTTAAACATCAAATTCGGAGTTGAGCCATCGGAAAATATGGCAAAAGTGGCAGAACAAAGAGGAATAACAGTTTACAGAGCGTTTGCTGAAAATCTTCCGATTGATAACAGCAGTTTTGACTTTGCCTTAATGGTTACAACGGTTTGTTTTCTTTCTGACATTCCAAAAGCATTTTCGGAAGTTCACCGCATTTTGAAACCGCAAGGAAAAATTATTCTTGCAATCATTGACAAAAACAGTGAACTCGGCAGAAAATATGAAAAGGAAAAATCATCAAACAAGTTTTACAGTGATGCACATTTTCATTCCACCGAAGAATTGACAACACTCTTGCAACAATCGTGTTTTCAAAATTTTCAATACTGGCAGACATTGACCAATGCAAAAGAAACTGAGATTGAAAAACCTAAGAAGAGTTACGGACAAGGAAGTTTTGTAGTAATTAAAGTAAATAAAGTTTAACAATAAAAATAAATCAAAATGAAAATTTTAATCTTAATCAATGACGCTCCTTACGGAACAGAAAAAGCATACAATGCTTTACGACTTGCAAATCAATTAAACAAAGACCACGAAACGGTTGAAGTGAGAATTTTTTTAATGGCAGATGCTGCCAGTTGTGCCGTTGCTAATCAGACAACGCCAAACGGTTATTACAACATTGAGCGGATGTTGAAACTATCTTTAAATAAAGGAGCAAAAGTTAAAATCTGCGGAAGTTGTGCAGACGCAAGAGGTTTGAAAAATGCTCAATTGGTTGAAGGAGCAGAAATGAGCACAATGGCTGAACTCACCAATTGGGTTGTGGACAGCGACAAAGCTCTCGTATTCTAAAGCCACGCTTCTTTTTGTCATACTTTTTGTGCCGACACACTTTTAGCACATTGCCGTCCTCGTTCCTGCGGGCGGCAAAGAGCTAAAGCCGACCCTCAAACAAAAAGCTATGCCAAAATCCATCGCACGACAGACAAAAATTCCCTCGCTTCGCAAAAATTAAATCTTTCCCGAACGCTTATTGCCGACAGAAATAAATCGTTTTTCAGGGACAATTAAGCGGACAACAAAAACGCTGAAAGCACGATGGACATTGACACGGAAGACAGAACCACTGGCGGTAACACGGGCTTGGCAAAAGTGGCGGTTCAGTGCTCCGCAGACACATTTGTAGTTAATCAAACACTGGTTCTCCGCATCAACATTTGTGGTAAAAATCGCCACCTTCGCCAACCCGCAAAACGTTACCACCAATTATAAAAAAAACAAAAACAAACAACTATGACAGAACAAATTGAACAGACTTTGACAAAGTCAAGTAGAAAAAGAAGAATTGCTGCGATTTTTATTGACCATTTTGTAATGACTTTCTTAATGGTTTCAATTGCATTCTTAATTATGGGTCCGAATTTTATGGATGAAAAAAATCATGATAACATGACTACTATAATGTTATTAGTAATGATTCCTGGATTTTTTGTTTATTTCGCAAAGGACTCAATTAATGGAATAAGTGCAGGTAGGTGGATTATGGGAATTATGGTTCGTAATGAAATTGATTATAATACGACACCTTCATTTTGGAAAATGTTTATCAGAAATGTGTTTATAATAATTTGGCCAATTGAGTTTATTGTCCTTGCTGCAAGTAATGATAAAAAAAGGATTGGAGATAAGGTAACAAAGACTGTTGTAATAAAGAATCCTAACAAGCCTAAAAGACTGCCAAGAATATTAGCTCTTATTGGATTAGGTATCGTATTTTTTGCATTTACATATCTTTTTGCAGGAAGTGCAATGAAGAATTCAGAGGCATACAAAGTTGCAATACAAAATATAGAAGTTAATAAGGAAATTTTAGAAGAAACTGGTGGGATAACTGGATATGGAATGATGCCAGCTGGAAATGTAAGTATTACAAATGGACAGGGACAAGCTCAACTTAAAATAAAAGTTCTTGGCAAGACAAAAAACCTTGAAGTGAGCGTTTATCTGGAGAAAGAACCAAATGGACAATGGAAACTATTAGAAATGAATAAATAACTGGTGGTAACACGCGGTATAGCCAATAAGGGTTTCAGTGGTTTATGAAGGGTTGTAGTCCGCTTCAACTTTTCTTGTACCTTGATAAGTGATTCGCCCGCAATCCCTTACTGGCCATACCGCCAACCGTTAGCACTCATTTTAAGACGACATGCAGAAAGAACTACTTAAATGGTTAAAAGACGTTGGGGAACATGATTCTGCTCGATTAATTTCTGAGTGTAGTGTTAACTTACTGTATGTCGACACCCTTTTTGAAATGAGTAATGATAGAATGACGGATTTAATGGATGCTCAGATTGGAGTTCCTGGAAAATATTATTTAAAACTACAAACCGACTTTCAAAAAGAAATTAAAGTAATAGAAACGCAACTAATGGAAGTCGCTACGGCTTTGGGTATGCACATTCGTGGTATTTCGTGGAATCCTAAAATAGACAACGACAACGAACTACAAATGAAAATATCAATAATTGTCCGCCAAGCAATATTTGACCAAATAACGCTTAATAAAATTTCATGGTCTGGCAGACTTGAAGAGCCCGATTTTTTGAATCGAATTTTTGATTTATCTAAAATGCCTTCCTACGATTCAAGGTACGACAATGCCTATGATGACATTCATAAACATCGCATTATGAATTATGATTGGGAAGGAGATTGGGTATTTACCGACAGACGGTTCAATTTACTTCACTGTGACGAAGAAGCGTTGCTAAAATTTTTATCCTTAACAATAAATCCTGTTTCACGCACTGATGACGAAGGGGTGAATCAATTAATAGAAATTTACAATAGAAATCTCTCAGCAAGTGGAATAGAATTTTACGAAAAGTCAAAAATTGCAGGAAAATCTATCTATGGATATAGAGAAATTGCAATCGGTGAAGCTTCTGCCGTAAACAGTGAAGTCAAACAACTAAAGATTGCATTAGTTGTAGGATGCAGTCAATATGAGTTTGCAGGACATTTAGAAAATCCGTTGAATGATGCGATAGCTGTTAAACAGAATCTTGAATCATTAGGATTTGATGTTATGTACGCAGAAAATCCAAACCTTAAGGACTTAAAAAAATTGGAATTGATGACTTTGGAATTGAACTTGAAAAGTATGATGTTGGCTTATTTTATTTTGCAGGCCACGGTGTCCAAGTCAAGGGCTCGAATTATTTAATTCCTGTTGACGCAAATTTAAAAAATGAAAGAACCGTTGAATACGACTGTGTTCAAGTCGACAGAATTTTAAGCCACATGGAAAATGCAAAGACATCGGTAAACGTATTAATACTTGACGCATGCCGTAATAATCCCTTTGAACGTAATTGGGGAAGAGATTTATCACAAAGAGGCTTTGCAGTAATGGACGCTCCGAAAGGTTCATTAATTGCATATTCAACATCACCGGGTAAAACAGCATCTGACGGAGAAGGTAAAAACGGACTATATACAGGTGAACTTATTTCAGAAATCAAAACTGTTAATTTGACGGTAACTCAATTATTTCAAAAAGTAAGAAAAGCTGTAATGGAAAAATCCAAAGACACGCAAGTCCCCTGGGAATCGACATCATTGACAGCGGACTTTTACTTTAACCGAAAATAAAAACGAGTGCTAACAGCACCTTGCCAAAAGTGGGGCTGAAGTGCGAATATGAACATTAAAGCATCTAATAAACATTAGTGGTAGCTTGACAGATTGGTGCTTCGAAAGCCCCTCCCTTCGGGTAGCTGCAAAACGTTACCCACAATGCAAAATACAAAGACAGAAACTATTATATTTGCAAACTCGACAGGCAATCGTTCAACAAAGCAGACAATTGTTCGACTAATAAAAATAAAAGTGGAGCCCAGCGACCACTTAAAAAAACGGGGCGATACCGAAAAGCCAGAGATTCAGCATCGGTAAGGATGTATTTGATGCTCATGGGAAAGATGTATATTTTAAGAACATGAAAACATATTTTGATACACATTAAAAAAATAATTCGCAAATAAATATGAATAAACTTATTATGAAAATAAAAATCGGAACTCCCTGTTTAATTGCCATATGTTTTACAATATCCAATGGATATTGTCAGAAAAAAACCTACGCAGAAATTAAGAAAGAAGATTCCATTAAGGTGGCATCTATCCCCGCTTCTGTAAAAGAGGCGACTAACAAAAAAATTCCCGGAAACTATGAGATTAAATGGACTGTGCTCAATAACCATTACATGGCGGAATTTAATATCCTGAAACCTGATGCCAAAAGTTATCTAAGTGAGGATGGAGATGTAAATATGCAGTTTTATAAAGGTGGAGCAAATGATGGAAAATGGTGTCAAACATCCATTAAATATCATACAGAACCTGAAATAGTAAAAGCAGTTCCCTCTGATGTACTTAAAAAAATAAAAAACAAATTGATAGAATTGAACAATGAAGAGTTAAGCGGCATCGAAATTGTTGAATGTGCAGAGAAATGCATTCGTAAAGGACGTACTAAGCCGGGCGAGCCGTATAGCGATGAACCTTATGCAAGCAAAGGATACTGGGTATGGGGTAAAAAAACCGGAACAAATATCAGGGGAATGCTCTCTTTCACTTCTGAAGGAGAATTAATACCTTCTGTTTGGTAAAACATGCAAAGAATGTTGAGGTAAATAAAAACTTGCTTAACACATTGACTGCTGAAAAAAGCAAACCTTGAGCGGTCTATTTATACTTTCCAAATTCCTTTTCCGGGCAGACAGTTTTTCAGGACGAGTCAGGTAAAACAAATAGACAATCTCACAGGACAACAGTTACTCTTTTCCGTGACAATCTCGCAAGCGGACTGTACTTCCTTCGCTTGACAGAGAACAACAAACTTTTAGCGATAGACAAATTAGTAATCACCGACAAATAATTTAACATTGACCGTTGCTTTTGCACAGACGGTTTCTCTCTCGGTGGACAGACAGGACAGAAAATAAAAATGCACTGTGGGCAATCGAGTGACACGGCCTCACCGGATTTTTCAATCTATCCCTGCTGCACCTGCCTGCACGTAGCCGTTTCGGCAAAGGCAGGTCTACAGAATCGGCCTAATGCACCTGAAGGGTTTTGCCATGATGTGCCTGCGCACCGAAGTGCTTCGGCACACAGGTGTGCTGGCTTACCCGTCCGAGACTGCCTCATATGTCCGCCGGCTGGCGGATTCGTCAATACAGATCTTTGCAGTCCTGCTTTCTTCAGTCCGCGGAACACTCCGCACAACCTTGCAGCCCTCCTTCGCAGAAGCTTCGGCGGGGGACCTTGCTAATGCGCATCGATGCAGTGCACATAGGGGACTTGCACCCTTTGGATAATCTATTTACATTCCCTGCTGGAATGTAACACGCCATACTGGGCGCACCACAAAGGCTTGCCGATAGGCGGGCTGACGAGTAAAATAAAAGTTCGTGTATTTAATTTGCATTTGTAGTGGCGGACAATAATGTGTGTTTTAATCCCGCACATCGGCAAGCCCACGACCGTTGCCGGCAAGCCACCAACCCTCAAGACAGATACGTTAAACTGACTTACATTTTATAAAAAGAACATTTTAAATGTTTCACTTTCGGACAACTTTCCTTATATTTGTTCCCTGGAGAAAAAGAAGAAACAACGGACAATCATTTTCTATAAGAACTACTTTGACGACTTCTTCGGTGAACAAAAGCAAAAGGTAAAGGACAAAATCATCTGGACTTTTGATTTGACTGAAGAACTTCAAAGAGTTCCGGAGATATATTTAAAACATCTTGAGAATACTGACGGACTATATGAAATCCGAGTACAAAAAGGAAATGACATCTTTAGAATATTCTGCTTCTTTGACCAAGGACAATTGGTTGTTTTAGCCAACGGGTTTCAAAAGAAAACACGAAAGACACCTAAAAAAGAAATTGAGAAAGCACTTAAAATAAAGGAGGAGTATGAAAACGAGAAAAAATAGGATTGTGACACTTAGCCAATTCAAGGACAGGCACTACGGAAAAAAAGGAACCGTTAAACGAGACAAACTTGAAGCAGGTTATGAGAACTTTAAAATCGGAGCATTGCTTTATGAAGCTCGACTTGAAAAAGGGTTGACTCAGGAGGAACTTGCTGAAAAAGTTGGGACAACTAAATCTTACATTTCAAAGATTGAAAATAACATCAAAGAGGCTCGCATCTCGACACTTCAAAAGATTATTGAACTTGGACTTGGCGGACATTTGGAACTATCTATTAAACTTTGACTTTTTGACATAAAAAGCGGGACGAGTGGCCAGCCGACAATCGAGTAGATTCTGTGTTAAGAACCAAGAGATTTAATTTTTTATTAATTTTGTTTCTAAGGCGGCTTTATGCCAGCCTGTAAAGAGAAGCGGCTCGTTTTTTAAATGGGCTGCTTTTCCGTTTTTAAACCCGTTATTATTTATATTTAAAAAGGAGCTAAACGCGTTGTTTGTCTGATGTTTAAATGTGGATAACTCTAAAAATATTGTAGGACTATCATCATTGTGTAGTCTCGTTGGAGTTACCCACATTCCAACATCAGTTATTATTGCTATGAAGTTAATAATTGACATTAAGGTTTAATTAAGCTGCCTGAGCAATAACTTCTTCTTTAAGGTAATTCTTATCAAAAGCTGCATTGGTTTTGCAAATGGTGTAAATCATCTCCAACAATTTTCTTTGAACCGCTACGGCAGCCTTCATCTTTATTCCATGCCTGGATACCAATCTGGTAAATAAGACTTTAAACCTTCCCTCATGCCGTATAGCAGCAAGCGCAGGCATATGCATGGCTTTGCGTAAATGCCTGTTTCCTTTCTTTGATATTCTTGGCTTCCCCTTTACCGAAGTGCCTGAGAGCTTTTCCTTTACATCTAAGCCCGCATAACTGGTCAACTGGCGTTTATTTCGAATCAAATCAAAGCCATTGGTCTCGGCCAGTACAATAACTGCTGTTAGAATGCCTACGCCAGGTATAGAAGTAATAAGCTTAACAGATTTATTTACTGCTTTATCCTGCTTTAAGAATGCGTTCATTTCTTCTCTGATCTGTACTACCTGTTTATTGAGCAGTTTAATCCGTGCTTTCATCCTGGCTATACTTTCTTTGCCAGGATAAGCTTCTGTTTCTTCTGCATGCAATTGATTCTTCACTAAGGTCCTTTCTACCACTAGCTGATCGCGTTCCCGGGTTATCTGTTTTAGCTTTCTAAAAATCTCTGCAGGGCGTTTCCAGCTATCCAACTTCCTTTCCAGGCCAAATCTTGCTATTCCTTCTGAGGCTGTCTTGTCAGTAACCGTTTTTACATCCAAAGTCCTGAAGTAATTACTGATTTTATTGGGCAGTAAAATGCTTACTTCAAACCCTTTTCCTTCTAAAAAATAAGCCAGTGACTCATGATACACACCGGTGGCTTCCATTACATAGCGGACAGGATTCAACTCTTCAGTCAGCTTATTGACCCATAGAGTCAATGCTGCAAACCCATTTGCTGTATTAGCAAACGTCTTATTTGCATACAGTTCCGGTGTCCAATTATCATACATTCGACCTAAGCAAACTACCAATTCCTTTTGAGCCACATCGATGCCAACTACTTGTTTTACAATCTTCTTCATTTTTACCAATTAATTTTAAAAAGTTAAAAAGTGAAAATCTCTCTTTCGCTTTCTCTCCTGGTTGGATATTCTGGATATACTGCCATGCAGCATTCCTTACATTCTGTTCAAGCTCGAAGAGATAAAAAAGGGGAGGCTATTTCTACTCGAGAACATACCTTATGGTTGTTTAGACGGCACATGCACTCTCACCCTTTTTCACTTTCATCAAATCTATTAGTTTATATTTCACCAAACGATTCTAAAACCCTAAAACAAACATAGGAGACGGCCTCACCGGGTTTTTCACCGATGAGGTGCG
>JBDSIM010000256.1:0-5984 GCA_039917935.1 Cyclobacteriaceae bacterium
ACAGGGTAAACTTCAACAAGCAGTAACCTTGTTTCTGTAAAAAACAATGTATCATAAATAAAACGCTTCAGGTATACAGGTATAAATCCTACTGATCACCAATAGGTAATCAGTAGATGGTAATTCGGACGCAATTAAAGGTCATTTAAAGACCAAAACGCTGCCTGTCAGGGGTTTCTGGTCAGGACATCCATAAACAAAGTAATAAGTGCCATCCGGCACTGATTTACCCTGATAGGTACCATCCCAGTTTTCCCCCTTGTTTTCAAAAATTCTCCTTCCCCTTCCATCAAAAACGCTGAGTGAACAATCGGCGTTGTTTTCAGCCCGTATATTCCACAGGTCATTGAAGCCATCCCCATTCGGGGAGAAGGCTAAGGGGAAGTTTGCCAACCCGACTACGTTTACCACTACCTGAGTTTCTGCGGTACAATTATCGATCGAAGTGCCAATAACGGTGTAGGTTGTTGTAATAACCGGCGATGCCACAGGATTGGCAATGGCCGTGTTGTCTAATGTTTCGCCAGGTGACCATGCGTAGGTTGCCGCACCGGAAGCGTTGAGCTGTGCCGTTGCACCTGCGGCAATGCTTTCAGGGTCTGCGCTTGCCACGAGTATCGGCGCCACTTTTTCTGCTATGATAAACTCATCTTGTCCGGCGCAACCATTGGCATCTGTGGTGGCTACTGTATACGTACCCGGAAGAACCGAAATTGAATTTTGCGTTCCTGAGTTACTCCAAAGGATGGAAGGGAAAGTACCTGTTATGGAAAGCGTTATTGCTACATCGGGGCAGCTACTGGCAGCCGTGGAAGTTATAACGGGCTGGATACCCGCTATAATGGCAATGGCTTTTATTTTATTGTCCGAACAACCTGTCACCCCCTGATAGCTGACGAATAAGGAAGCGTTAAAACTTTGTGCGGTAGTATATCGATGCGTCGCGTTTTGTGTGGTAACTGTAAAACCATCGTCAAAATTCCAGGTGTTAACGACCGTGGCCCTTGAATCGACCTGTGACTGATTGGTAAAGAGGTGGTCTTCATTGGTACAACCTGCAGCATCGGCTACATAAGCCGCCACCGGGGGCTGGAGTACGGTAACGGTTGCCCCATTGGTTACGACGTCGCAATTGAGCGTAGTATTGGTAATCCTAACCGTATAAATACCCTGTAATCCCGTGGTAAGCGAAGGGGTTGTCTCTAATGGAATATCGCTTCCGTCTTTCACCCATTGGTAAGTATGGTTCGCCTGATTGCTCACCGATAAGGACAAATTATTTCCAGCGCAAATGTTGTTGCCTGGAGTGTTTGACGCTATCGTAAAGTCTGCCAGCCGGGCCACATCAATCCGTTTGGTTACCACTTGGCTTTTGCATTGCCCTACTTTTATCTGCAAGGAATAGATCCCGGCGTGATCTTCAGAAACGGGTGTGATGGTAGGATCTTCAGTGGAAGAAGCATAGCCATTAGGACCTGTCCAAATATACGTTGCGCTGGCCACGGTACCAGTTTGCAGGTTGAGTGTTGATCCAATACACAGGGGGGTGTTGGCAGTTATCGTTGGATCAGCAGGGGCATTGGCGGCATCTGCAGTCACCGTCACGGCAGTAGAAGCTACCGTACAAAGACCGCCTTCGCCAATGGCGGTGACAACGTACACACCGGGAGTGGTAATATTCAGAAAATGATTATTTCCCCCGGCGGGTACCCCGTCTTTAGTCCATGCGAAAGTAATGTTATCAGCCAGTGGCGTTGTCAGCTGGATCGTTTGCCCGTTGCAAATGACCAGGGGCTGGATATTTTCGATCTGTGGTTTATAACAATTTGTATTGCGCATGATGCCAACATGCGTGGTGCTGTTGGTTGTATTAAAAGCGATGTAGGAAAGATCGGGCTTTCCATCTCCATCCATATCTCCGGTTTTAATGTTACGGGTGTTGACAACCGCGGGGACGTTTACTTTAGAGAAAGCGGGCGTGATAAAATTTCCGTTGTGTAAAAATATGTCAATGGTAGCCTGGTTGCGGCTGGCAATCGTAATATCCGGATCATTGTCGCCATCAACATCACTGACGTCAATTCCCCATGGACCCGTTGAGGTAATCATGGAAATAGAGGGAGCAAAGGAGAAGGATGTGGCATTCTCCGGTGTTTGATTCAGCAACACATCAAGTTGATTATTGAGGGTGCTGGTCACGGCCAGATCGAGTTTCCCATCCTGGTTAAAATCCGCGGAGGTAAGTCTGTTCAGGCCCCCGGGAAGGGAGATTTTCTGAGGGGCAGCGAAGCTAAAGGTACCTGCGCTTTGATTTCTTAAAATATAGAGGTCGTTGGTTTGGAACTGATTGATAATGATGTCCGGAAGATTATCTCCATTCATATCCTGCACTTCTGTTTCATAGGTAGTCAGCACATCACCAGTCCCGACTTTGATGGAAATTTTTATTGGTGTAGCATTAAATGACAAAGTGCCCGCGGCGCTTTGATTGATAAAAATGTAGAATATATCATTAAAGGAGTTGGTAACAATGATTTCCGGTTTGCCATCCCTGTTAAGGTCACGAATCGACATGCGCGTGGCGAAATGTCCAACGTCCAGCAATAGCTGTGGCGTTGTAACCAGCGAAAAATTCAATGTGGTGCCTACCGAAGTATTGCGAAAGATGTGGATACTGTTGCGGGTAGAACCCGCCCGGCTTACCACCAGTTCAGGATATCCATCGCCCTGTAGATCGCCACAAACAACATGATCCGTTCCAAAAGTGAGATTTAATACAGGAAAATTTGTTTTGTCAAATTTCTGAAACGAGGCTGCTGAGAGATTTCCAGGGATACTGTTATTCTGCAATAACATGATGTCAGTTGATGTGGTAAAAGGCGACGAAGTACTGGTGAACTTCGTAGCCGCGAGATCGGGTTTGCCATCGGCATTCAGATCACACGTGCACATGTCCCACAGCTCTTCAGTCGCAGGGAAAACAACAGGAGCTGCAAATTTTGTTACGTTGAAGGTTTCTGTTTTCAGGGAAGGCATGAACTTCAGATTGCTTTTCGCCCTCAGCCTCGTAACTTTATTCAATACCTCGATATTATGAAGACGCGCCTGAGGGGGGATTTTCACTTCTATGGCAAATTCGGAAGCCCTTATCACTTCCCCTATAATCTGGTCAAACCACACCTCAAGATTGGCAGGTGTATTATTAAAGCCACTGCCTGTGATCACAATGGTGTCATTGGGCGCAGCATTTACAGGCTCAATCTTTTGAATGACCGGGGCTTGCGCCATCGTCCAGGCAGGCAAACCTATAATGAATGCTGAAAGGAACAGGGTTTTCATGTTATTATGATCATTAGTGTGCACAAGCCAAGTGGTGTGAACGCTTGCATAAACATTTTATATTTATTGTTGCACAGTCAATAGCCAGGCATCTTTAAACATTCTCAACTTTCTGTATTTATCGCGTTCGGTCTTTGCTGCGTTAATATCGTTTGACTGATGGATGTAAACGTACCAGAGCTTCTTTTCTGTTAAATGGCCGAAATTGACATTATAACCCAGCTGTAGTAACCCATTCGTGTAGCGGTTAGCATTGGCCTCTGAACTAAAAGCTCCCGCAATGATGTACTCAGAGGCTGCAAGCTCCTTGGCATGGCCACCTCTCTTTACAGTTTCATGTCGTTCCTTATCCTTGGGTGTTTCGGGCACCTTTATCAAAGGTTGCTCGATAGCATGGGTCGTGTCCTTTGGCTGAACCTGATCTGGGTCTGGCTTTTTCGGAGGATTGGCCTTAGCGTAGGCTTCATCTTCTTCACGGATTTTTCGTGCGATTTCGTCAGTCTTCTTTTTAGCTGCCTCTTCTTCCTTCTTAAGTCTGGCTTGTTCTTCAAGCTGTTTCTTGCGGGCGGCTTCTTCGACTTTACGTTTTTCAGCAATCAGTTCGCTCGCCGATTTCTTCAGCGGTTTCTTCTCTTTTTCTTTTAGGGTATTCACGAATGAATACAACGGCGCATCTTTTTTCCTTTTCCCAAAAAGAAGGTTGAGACTGACTTCAAAGCTTGGGCTGTTGAGCTCATTGATCCCTGAGTTTTGTAAGCTGTACGATGCACCAATGGCAAGCTTGTTTTTTAATTTCACGCCCCCTAACCCGGAGATTCCAAAATCCTGTTTATAGGATCCACCTACCCAGATAACGTGGTTGAGGTGTAAAATTCCCGCCACTTCGAATTGAGGTGGTAAGTCGGCGTTGATTCTGTAAAGCGCATACGGTTCAAATATGTGTTTATCGTCGTTGAAATAAAACCGGTTGCTCGCGTTAATGATGATCGACTGAAAAGGTTTTATTTCTGTAATCGTGAAATCATCCAGACTTACATAAGAAGGCGCAAATACAGTAGGCATTGATGCGCCTAGTTGAAAACTTTTTACGTGCACGGAAATGCCTGCATTGCCAGTAATCGAAGCGTTGTTTTCGAGGATATTCGCTAACGCCGGATCATTGTTTAATGATTCAAGCTTAGTCATGTCGAGGGTATTCCAGGTGCCACCACCCGAAATTCCGAATCGTAAAAACGATTCTTTTGCCAATGCAATATTATAGCCAAAGGTGAGTAGTATGGCAGAGTTATTCAGTAAGCCTCTTTCGTCATTGGTAATATTTAAGCCAAGGCTTACGCGCGGACTTACCGGAGATTGAAGACTAAAATTCGCAATGGTGGGTGCTCCATTGACTGTCATCCACTGCTTTTTATATATTAAGGAGAGACCTGTTTGTCCGTCGACGCCTGCATAAGAGGCGTTAATCAGATATGGATTTAAAAAAAATTGCGTAAAGTTAGTTTGATCCTGTGCTTGAGCGAAGGATGGTAACCATATCAGTGCGACGATGAACCATTTATTACGTCTCATTAAAGAATAAATCCCCGTAATAAACGTATATTTTTCTAAGGTCATCAACTTTTCAGGTATCAATTCAAATTTAACCCTTAATTTACCAATATTTCTGATCAAACCCCCTTTGCGCTGTGAGAGAGCTAGCTTTTTTACGTTTTTTGGTTGCTATGAGACGTAACATTCTGCTCGCTTTTTGCATTTTTATGATGGCAAATGGTGTGCTCGCTCAGAAATTCTCCGTAGGATTCCGGGCCGGCGGAACACTTAACTGGGCTTCGTTCAGAGATCATGATCAGAAGGATACCTTTTCGGTAAAGCCTTCAAAAGGATTTACGATTGGTGCTCTGGTGGGCTTTCCTCTTAAGAATAATTACAGTGTAATAATTGAAGGTGGTTATTCACAAAAAAGTCGTACGATCAAAGAACGTTTTTTGACATTAAAAAACACTGGTTCCTATAAATTTGTTGATGGTTCTCTTCTGCTGCGGAAATCCTACAAGTTTCAGTTTGGCAAGGATATTCCTGCAGACTGGTTTTTTAATATTGGTCCTGAAGTAAGCTACTGGCTATCCGGGAATGGAAATTTCTCCGCGGGCGGCGCTCCGTATCCTTATCAGATCGAATTCCACAAGATACCTGACGGAGATCTGAAATACCTTTACTACAATGATGCGAACAGGTTATTTTTTGCGCTTGTTCTGGGAGTAGGTTTTAAGGCCCCGCTCAAGAACAACACTTTCATCAGCACCGAAATACGGTTTGTTTCAGGTCATACCAACCTGGGCGAAAATAAGTATACCTATGCGCCACGGGAATGGTATGCGTCGTTATTGAATTACAACGATACCCTTAGAATGAATTTGAAACTGATCAGCCTGTCTGTTGCCTATACGTATGATTTTGATAAAGTTGAATCCCGCAAAGGGAAAAGCACCCTGAAGAAGAAAATCAAGAAGGGGCGTTAAGGGGAAGGGAAGTAGTAATCAGTAATCAGTAATCAGTAATCAGTAATCAGTAATCAGTAATCAGTAATCAGTAATCAGTAATCAGTAATCAGTAATCAGTAATCAGTAATCAGTAATCAGTAATCA
>JBDSIM010000257.1:0-2670 GCA_039917935.1 Cyclobacteriaceae bacterium
ATAAATTGCATCATACGTATATTCGGAAATACCCTGGATCTTTTGATTATTGAAAAATGTGACAGGAATATTTTTATCTTCTACCTGGGTAAGATTGCCCACAGGGTCGAAAGTGTAATAAAGATTCTGTAAAGGATCATTGTTCACGCGCTTCGTTTCCAAGCGTATTAAACGAAATGTCTTTTTTTCGTAAAAATATTTTGTTGATACATCGTTGCCGTAAATAATTTTTTCGCGCTGACCTTTCTCATTGTAGTCTATATTTTTTACGTAGGGCTGCTGTATTCCGTTTTGTGTTACCCATACTTTATCCAGCAAACCGGCTTCATTATAATTGGGTGCATACAGGCTATTGTCGGGTGAAAGCAAATGTGAAATTCTATTCAGTGCGTCATACTCCTGCGATGCGTTAAAGACCTCTTCTTCCAATGCAGCATCCGGATCGGGTATACTCCAATCGACTAGGGTCTTATAGTCCTTAACTAATCTTCGTGACGACTGTAACACATTTCCTTTGAAATCAAATGAGCTTGTTTCACTTTTGCCTGCTGTGTCATAAACAATAACTGCTTTTCCCCTTAGGTTCTTTGCCTTGCTGCCAGGCAATAGTTCTCCGTAAATAATTTTTTCAACAACATGATCTAGCGGTTGAACACCATCGCCATCCTTCACACGTTTTATCAGCGGCCTGTGAAGAACATCGTATTCAAAACTGAATTCATGATTTCGGTTATCCCACGTTCTTATAGATTTTCCGGTGACATCGCTTATCAACCAACGCTCTCCGGCATCCATGCTCAACTGATACAATTGATTGCCAAGCATGTCATACTTGTATTTCATCAGGGCATTGCCACGCGCATCTGTTATTTTCCTGACATTACCTTCTATATCTGCTTCAACATATGTTTTGTATTTTCCTTCCGTTGCGTTATCCACCACAAAGAGAAAAGTTTTGCCCAGCGAATCGAGATAAGAAATTGCTGGCGTGTTTGCATGCGCTCCAGCTTTCGTAGCCGCAGCTATTTCTTCTGCCGTTGCAATCGCAGGAACGGGTGAAATGATTCTGTCTCTATACCACTGGCTTTCCAGTACAGTGTCATTCTGATCAAACGTTTTTTGCGTCCACGAATCAAACTCCACCTTCATAAAACTACCTTCAGGCAAATCTGTTCTGATGGCCCTGCCGATAGAGTCATAAAACGTTACAGGCGATACACCACGTTCCACCAGTTCCCTCGCATCTTCATAATCGAAGGTTGTGCTGAAGTAGGGCTCGTATTGTTTGACTGGGTTACCTTTGTTATTGAGAATGGTTCTTCCATTGCCAATCCATCGTAAGCCTGGTGTAGTATCTACTTCAGTAACTGTTCCATCTGCATTTTCGATCAATGCTCTTCCGGGCTCCGCCTGAACTTTGAGCATGACTACATTTCCATTGCCGTCAGAATATGAGTATGAGGTTTGCCAGATAACAGCGGATCCCGTCTCAATACTTTTAAAGTGATCCGTTTCGCGAACGATGGTTTTAGCAACGTTCGGTTTACCATTATTGAGGTATTGAAATAAATCATATTCCAGCTTACCCGTCGGCTGGTCGTTGGACGATTCCTCCACCATGTTTGCATCCAGAAAATCGCCTTTGGCTTCATTCTCCTTCGCTAATACAAAAGAACTTTTCACCATGCCCAGTTCATCGAACCTCACGCCTCCCCTGTTGTTATTGATGTCGAGCGTGAGGTAAGGTAACAATACACGGAAATTGAAACCAATAACTTTACTCTGATTTTGAAGTTCATCGCTGATCTGCTGAATAAAGAAACGATAGGAAAAATCGTAGGCAATCTGGGTTTTGTATCCAAACGGATCAGTCGCTTCTACCACCTGATAAAAATTACTAGGATCAAAAGTTTGTGTACCGGATGCTACCCAATAATTGCCATCATTTAATTTGAAATACTTTCCCTCTTGCACAAGCAATGCGTCAGTAACTTTGCCATTAAAAATATAATCTCTTAACTGAGGGGTAAGGGCCAACTGGTAGGACTGATAAGGAAGTACGAGTGATTCTATTTCTCCAGGCAGCAAAGGACCACTTAAATCATTCTTCAGAAACAATGTCTTCGTATGTTCTATCAATCGTTTTTCTATTTGTCCGGATGTAGCAATTGCTTCGTAGGGAATTAGCTGGCTGACCTGATCATGGTATTTTATCTCCTGAATTGTGAAGTAATCACCGGCTTGTGATGTGACCCCCGTGAGCTCGAATGTCTTCGACTCGCATGGCACCGGTAGGTGACAATCTATCTCATTGTTAATTTCATTTGTAAAATTATTCTCCGTCAGAACAATATGTATTCTACTTTGCTCGGCTTGTTCAACGGGCGTTAAAAAAGTGTCTGTTAATTTTCTTCCATAACCAATGGACGCGGCCTTTAATACATTACCATAAACATCAACCTCAAGGTTCATGGTATGGGCAATTCTTGGATCATCAGGATTACGGTCATACGTGTACGTAAGCGCTTCACTTTCCTGTACTAAAAAAATTGACCACACATTATCCAGCCGGGGCTGAACGCGTTGTATTAAACAGGTATGGTGAGATGTGATGTAAGGAAACTTCTCTTTCACACTTCCATCTAATGAGTATACTTCCACATGCAACCG
>JBDSIM010000258.1:0-12751 GCA_039917935.1 Cyclobacteriaceae bacterium
ACGAAAAGTCGGTAGGTTATTTATGATTTCCCAGATAAAGACCCTTCATGACTTCCAGTTTTTTTGTATCCGTGAGCAATGAATGCAGGCTGAACATCATTATTCCAGTGGCGGGCAAACGAGATCCCCCCGTCATTACCTGGCTAAATTCCTGAGGGCTGATCGTGCCTGATTTGTTTTCAGCCTGAACGATGGGCCAAATAAGGGTCTTTCCATCCTGCATAAAAGATTGGCCGCCCAACCATTGCGTGTACTCCTCAACCCAGGCGGGTGGCCTTTTCATCATGGTATGATAAAGCATGGGTGAAAACACGTCGACGATACCTGACAACGCTTTCAAGTCAAGTCCCAAAATCCTGTATTGGGCTCCATCGAAATCTGCAGGATACCAGGGACAATAGTATATCCCCAACAGGGCCTGGGGTCTTGATTCTTTCAAAACATTTTTTAGATCAAGTACCCAGTGGTTCAGGATTTCAGTTCGCCAGACTCGCCACGATGAATCCTTTTGAGACAATATCCAGGTGGCTCTTTGGCTAATATCCGCACCAGGAACTTGAATGTTTGCATCCTTTTCAAACTGCTTAATACAGCGGTCGCAAAAGCATGTTTCGGGCAGTATGGGTTCCGGAGTTTCAAATTGCGCGTGCCAATGGAGATAGTCCAGCCAGATGCCATCTACTTTAAACTCCCCCAAAATTGTTTTGAGTTCTTTTAGCCGGTCATCACGAAAACCGGGGTCTGTCAAACAAATTCCCATAAACCAGTCGGCAGCGGGTGCCCGGATTCCTTTCTCATTCACAGGCCACGCCTCAGGGTGATTCGCGAGGTACTCGGCACCGTTGAGTGTTGGAAACTCAACATAAACCTGAACGCTGTCCGATTTTGCAGCTTCGTATAAATCCGTATCCAGTGATGCGCTTCTTACAAAAATCGCGTTTATGCCCAGAGACTTAAATGTGAACCCTTTATCAAGTAATGCTGCGGGGTTTCCATAAACGCCTTTTACAAAAGGAACTTTCAGACTCTGGCAAAGGGCGGTGAACGGAAGTAAACAAACTGTCAAATATATTATACAGTACCGCATGTCAGGTGATGTTAAAAAAAACAGCGCATTCTTTCAAGGTATTAAAAATAAAGCAACATAGCCAACATCAAAGTGAAATTATAGATGCTTCGTGTAAGGAATTTTCTCCGTTTGTATGATTCACAAGGGACGAAATTGATATCTTTGATATTGTACCTGGCCTCACCCTCTATGAAAATTAATCTACTGGCAATTTTTATAGCCACTGCATTATTTATCCCATCCTTTGCTTATCCCCAGGCCTCCAAAGTACTGATTGAAAAACAGAAAGCATGGATCAACCCTCAAACATTTGATAAGGATGTTATGCCTGGGTCCGGAGAAGAATCCAGTGTGTATTACCTTCTGATTGACGAACAGGAAAATGCTATTCTACAGGAGCGCTATCTCCATTATGCCTACAAAATCTTAACCAACGAAGGCATTCAGGAGATGTCTGACATTAGTGTAGAGTATGATCCCTCTTATCAGAAATTAATTTTCAATCAGGTGATCGTACACCGAAACGGAAAAATAATTCAACAGCTACGCTCTCCTGTTCGAACCATCCAGCGAGAGCAGAGCATGGATAGATTTTTATATGATGGGTCACTGACTGCCATCATTAACTTAACCGATATAAGAGTCGGTGACATCATCGAGTACGCATATACCAAACGAGGCTACAACCCCGTGTTTGGCGGACACTTGTCAAAAAAGATTTATTTCAATTATAATGTTCCTTACGAAAAACTTTTTCAGCGTTTTCTGATCCCGAAATCTTATCCGACGGATTTAAAGTATCAGAATACAGACGTGAAACCCGAAATTAAAATTACTGACCTCGGGAAAGAATTCAGCTGGTCTCTGGATAAAATGAAGGCCCTGATCATAGACGATAATGCGCCGGATTGGCATGACCCTAACCAATTTGTCATGATTACGGATTTTGAGAAGTGGGAACAGGTGGCCTTTTGGGCAACGAAACATTTTGCCACAGATAGCGCTGACCGTCTGTTATTAAAAGCACGCCTGAGTTCTCAATTTAAAGAAGCAAACATCGAGCAATATGCACTGGAGGCAATACGATTTGTGCAGGACGAAATCAGATATCTCGGGTTTGAAACCGGATTAAATTCCCACAAACCACATTCCCCTGTAAAAGTGTTTGACCAGCGTTTTGGAGACTGTAAGGATAAATCACTTTTGCTCTGTGAAATGCTTCGCGCGCGAGGAATAGAAGCAAACCCAGTTCTGGTAAACACCCTATTGGGGAATCAAATTGAGAATGAATCTCCCGCCATACAGGCGTTCAATCATTGTGTCGTGCAAATAAAATTAAAGGATACTGCTTATTATGTTGATCCCACCATAAATAACCAGGGTGGCTCATTGGAAAGCAATTATTTTCCAACCTATGGTAAAGGGCTTGTGATTCACGAAAGGACAACTGATTTTACAGATTTTCCACCTCCTGTCTCTTCTGATATTTCTGAAGTGCAAACCTTTGAAATGGCGGCCCTTGGCGGCGAAGCCATTTTAAATGTAAGAACTACGTACCGGGGTTCTGACGCTGATATTATACGAAGTGAATATTTAAGCAACAGTCTTGAAACCATCCAGAAAAATTATCTTACCTATTACGGTAACCTGTACCCGGATGTTGAAATGATCGATACCATAACCACCCACGATAATCGGGCAAACAACATTTTTTCGGTGGAGGAGCAATACAGGATACCTTCCTTCTGGAAACAGAATGAACAAGACGAGGAACAAATGTATTGTGAAGTCTATCCTCAAACAATGGAACATTATTTCAGTGTATCCAAATCTTCCCAACGCTCGGCGCCATATCGGCTGTCGTATCCGGTTTCCTATTATCATCACATCCATATCCGTGTTCCGGAAGAATGGTCTATCGAGTCGGCGGAGAAAATGATAGAATCAGATTTTTACCAGTTTGAAAGAAATATTTCCTATGCCGATCGCGAGGTTTCATTGTACACCCACTATGAAACAAAACAAAATTACGTACCGGTAGAGGCTTTCGAAAAATTTGTTTCAGACCATCAGCAGATGATGGACAATCTGTCCTATAATCTTACCTACAATAAAAATTTGATAGCGATCCCAAGCGGCATAAGTTGGCTGGGCATCATTACTTCGATAGCCTCATTGGGTTTTGGAATCTGGTTTGCGCTAAGGATGTATTTTTATTACGATCCGCGACCTGTTCTACCTTCTGTTGGAAAACCAATTGGTGGATGGTTAATCCTCATTTCCCTGGGCTTAATGATCACGCCTTTTCGCCTTACGTATGATTTGTTTCAAATGCCTGAAGTTTACGATAGTAAAACCTGGTCCAATCTTTTGGGATTAAAGCGTTATGGCCTCTTTGTTTTTATTTTTTTTGAACAGGTTTACAATATGGTCATCCTTCCGTTTTCGGTTTTGATTCTGGTTTTGTTTTTCAAAAAACGTTCGTCAGTTCCAAGGCTTATAACATTTTATCTGGCTATCACATCTTTTGTAACCATTGTAGACGCCGTAGTGTCGATGCAGATTGATGAAACCCTTTCCTCAAACCTGGATAGTTATTCGGATATCATACGCAGTATTGTTGCCGCCGTCATATGGATTCCTTATTTTAATATTTCATCGCGTGTAAAAGAAACTTTTGTCAGAAACGTTGATGATGATAACGATAGCAGCTTGATTCCTGAAATCGTATCAAGTGAGTATGAACCCTCCCCTGTCAACCGACAAACGCATTAAAAATTTATTCCGATAAAGATTATTAAAACTAAAAGCGGAATTAGTTTTTGAATACTTTTCGGGATCAACGACATTTAACGATATTGAATGGTCATTGGTTTAAACTTGCACCACAGTTATGAATGAAGAATTGCATTGGAATAAGATTGCGCATAGCTATGAGGATGAAATATTTGACGTATTTAAGAGCGATAAAGACAAAAAACTTCCCTTTTATTTTGATAAGTATTCAAATAGAAGCCATTACGCCATTGACCTGGGCTGTGGAATAGGAAAAGCATTTCGCTATTTGTCCCCGTCCTTTAAAAAGGTGTTAGCAGTTGATATTTCAGATAAATGTCTGGATATCGCGGCCAACGACCAATTCACCAATATTGAATTTAAAAAAGTCGACCTGACAGATAAGGATCTTGATTTGCCTCCTGCCGATTTCGGATTTTGCTGTAACGTGCTTCTTTTGCCTGATCTGGAAAAAAATATCGCTATTATTAATAATGCCTATAAATCCCTGAAAAAAAAATCTGCAGCCGTATTCGTAATGCCTTCTTTGGACTCTATTTTATTTTACGCCTGGCGGCTGATCGAGTGGAACAAAAAAGAGGGAGTAAAACCAGGAGATATTCCGGATACGGAATTCAGTTATTTCAGTGGGAGTAAACGCGATCTCTTTCAAGGGCTTATCAGGATTGATGGGGTCACAACCAAACATTATTCCCATTCAGAAATTGAGGTGATTTTTAAAGAGGCCGGCTTTAAGATCCAAACCATTGATAAAATTGAATATGCATGGGAAACGGAATTTGCCTCACCACCTGCCTGGTTAAAAGATCCCTATCCGTGGGATTGGCTCGTAGAGTGCTCGAAGTCTTAGGGGTATAGAGGTGTAGGGGTATAGGGGTATAGGGGTATAGGGGTATAGAGGTATAAACTGCTTTTCAATTTTTATTTCTAACTACTTTGACTTCTTTCGCGCTGACGGCACTGGCTTTATTACCAAAACTTTCCCGGATATAAGTTAGAATGATGGCAATCTCATCGTCAGACAAAAAACTATGGGGTGGCATAACACTGTTGTAAGTATCTCCATTGACTTTAATACTTCCTTGTAAACCATTCAGAACTACCTGGATTAATCGTTCCTTATTTCCTGTCACCCAATCGCTTGCGGCCAATGGAGGCATCCGGCCCTGCGCCCCCTTTCCGTTTTGTTGGTGACAGGTTCCACAAAAAGTGTTGTACAGTTTTTGTTCTTTCGCCAGATCTTTTTGAAGATCATCCTTCACTGCATCAGGCGTTTTTATATTGGGTAACAATTTTCGTTTTTCCATTTTCGCCAATTGTTCTGTTGAGAATTCATCCTTATCGCCTTTAAACATCACCCTCCAGATTTTTCCTTTCCGGGAATCCGTTATATACAATGATCCGTCAGGCCCAGTCGCAAGACCCATAGGCCGGTGTAACGCGTCACTTGTATTTACAATGGTGTCTACGCCTGCGAAACCATCTGCGAAAACTTCCCATTCACCGGTAGGTTTACCACCCTTAAATGGTATAAATCCCACAAAATACCCTGCCTGCGGATAAGGTGCCCGATTGGTAGAACCATGAAAGGCGATAAAGGCTCCGTTCTTATACCGTTCGGGAAATTGATCTCCCTGATAAAATAGTAAAGCATTTGGTGCCCAGTGCCCTGGAAACCCCATCACGGGAGAATTCATGCCGGCACATCGCCCAATAATTTTACCATCACCTCCATACTCGGGTGCCAGAAATTTCTTTTGTTGCATCTGGTCGTAATAACAGTATGGCCACCCAAAATCAGATCCTTCAGTAACCTTCAAAAACTCTTCCGAAGGAAGCACGGCACTTTGCCAGGGGGTGAATAGATTTGGAAATAAACTATGGAGGTTATCCCTTCCATGCATAACGATATAGAGGCTCTCGTCCACCGGATTCCAATCCATCGCAACAACGCTGCGGATACCCGTCGCAATCTCGACACCATCTTTTTGTGTCAGTCCTGTTTTTCCGGCATCGAATTTCCAAACACCTCCATGAAGCTCCAGTTCAGGGCATGGATCAATTCCCTGGCCACCAGGGGCACCGTTAGGCGTTTGGGTTATTTCCTGGCATGCATTTGAAGGAGCGCCAAACGGGATGTACATGTTTCCTTTGTTATCAAAGGACGCAGGTTTAGTAATGTGCCAATGAATGCCATGTTCATGGTCATCAGTAAATACAATTTCTGTCTCACCCTCCGGAATTAATTTTCCGGGTGTTAGTTTGTTTCGATAGATCACTGTTGCAGAGCTGAAGTACAGATAACCATCATGGATCATCATTCACGTTCCATAAGATGTACTTTTGGAATCCATTCCTCCAAAATTAATCATGACATCCGCTTTTCCGTCATGGGTGGTATCTCTCAGGGCAATATTTCCTCCACCTTTATTATCGGTTGAACTTAGCTTGACATAAATATCCCCGTTGCTGTTTACCGCCAGATGCCGTGCTCGTCCCGTACTATCGGCAACGACCAACGCTTCAAATTGATCCGGAAGAAATATCCCCCCGTTAGCCGCATCACCTTTGGGTAATTCAGGAGGTGTCTGGCAGCTCATCAGCAGGATGCCAAGGATTACAGTCGGCCAATTCACTTTAATATCGGAAATACAGATCAAAAAGATCTGATGCGAATGCATTTTTAGCAAAGCCATTTGTTAAAACAGTTCACTATCAGCTTTTATTCGGCAGAATCAAACTTTAAACAAACGGGTTTATCCACTAAAATTTTTTCACCCGTTGAAGAAAGCAACCCCGTTTTCTGATCGCGTTTAAAAATGACCACATTGTTGGCATTTTGATTAGCCACTAATAAAAATTTTCCTGTGGGATCGATGACAAAATTTCTCGGCGTGTTAATAAACTCAGCCTGACGACCCACGTAAGTTAATTTACCATCCTTTCCAATGGCATAGATCACCACTTCATTGGCTTCTCCACGATTTGATCCATATAGAAATTTTCCATCAGGGGAAATATGAATATCTGCGGCACCCACCTTTCCGCCAAATCCTGGTGCGAGCATTGTAATGGATTGTTTCTCCTCCAATTTACCATTGTTGTAATCAAAGGCGGCAATGGCCCCTTCCATTTCGAGAATGAGATAGGCAAATTTTCCATTTGGGTGAAAAGTTAAATGCCTTGGTCCGGTTCCAGGTTTCACGGTTGCAAAAGCAGGACTGGCAGGTGTCAATGGTTGAGGTTTAGCGGGATCGAAACGATACACATTCACTTTATCAGTTCCTAAATCAGGTGTCAAAAGATAGCGGTTATCCGGAGAAAGCACTACGGAGTGCACATGCGGCTTATCCTGCCGGGATTTATTAACGCTACTCCCCTCATGCTTTATGGTTTGCGCATCCGCGTTTAATGACCCATCCTTATCGATCCGTATGGCCGACAAACTACCATCCCCATAATTACCGGCAAATACAAATCGTTTCTTATCATCAATGGAAACATAACAAGGTCCATTGCCTCCCGAACTCACACTGTTCAGGAAGGTAAGTTTTCCGGATTTTGCGTCAAATGAAAAAGCGCTGATCGTACTCTTTCCCTGCCCCGCTTCACTAACGGAATATACATTCTTCTTATCACCGCTGATGGCCAGATAAGAAGGATTTGTAACGTCGACAATTTTTGATTTTTCATTAAATTTTCCCGTTTCAGTGTTAAAACTATAAACATGGATCCCGTTGCTTTTATTCTCATTCGTATAGGTACCGATGATGAGGTTATAGGTTTTTTCCTGAGTGGTCTGTGCCATAGCTAAACAACAATTCATTAAGGTGATAAGCAAAATGCTGATTTTCATATTCATTTGTTTTTGATTCAATCGTTCATATTAATTTCCGTTACTCCGTACTTTCTTTACTTGTAAGATATTGACAGGGGAAGATCTATTGCCAAAATTTTTTCTGATATACGTTATTATTGACGCGATTGCATGATCATCCAGGTGACTGTTCTTTGGCATTAAGCCATTGTAAGATTTACCATTCACTGAAATCTCCCCTTGCAAACCATTCAATATTACGGCAATTAAGCGATCCGGATCCCCACTAACCCACTCGGAATTTACCAGCGGTGGAAAACGGTTATTATCCCCTTTCCCATTTCTCTGGTGACAAGATGCACAGTAAGTATTATATAATATACTGCCCTCCAATTCACTGCCTTTGTGCAGGTTGTCTTCTACCTCATCAGGCGTTTTTATATAAGACCGGGATTTTCTTTTTTCCATGTCAGCCAATTGCGGCTCGCCAAAATTATTCCTTGCACCCGTATACATCACCCTCCAGATCTTTCCTTTGTTCGAGTCAGAAATATACAATGAGCCATCCGGTCCTTCCGCCAGCCCCATTGGTCTGTAAAGCGCATCGCTCGTATTCTTGACAGTATCGACACCGGCAAAGCCGTCAGCAAAAACTTCCCACTTTCCGTGAGGGGCTCCGTTTTCAAACGGAACAAAACAAACTATGTAGCCTGCCTGCGGATAGGGAGATCGGTCTGTTGAACCATGGAATGCCATAAACACCCCTTGTCTATACCTTGAAGGAAATTGGGTGCCCTGATAAAACAATAAATCCATCGGTGCCCAATGTCCGGGAAAGGCCATGGCAGGTTTATCAAACTGATCAGCCCTTCCGATTATTTTACCATCACCACCATAACCAGGTGCCAGGACATTTTTTTTCTGTATCTGATCGTAATACGCATAGGGCCAACCAAAATTGGATCGTTCCTTTACTTTAATCAATAACTCGGCGGGGAGTACTGCAGCTTGCCATGAAGAAAACAGATCCGGATACAGCGTATGAAAGTTATCCATGCCATTGACCACCGCATAAACACTTTCATCTGCAGGGCTCCATTGCATGCCAACGACACTTCTGATGCCTGTAGCAAACAGGGAACCATCCTTTTGAGTTAGCCCCGTTTTATTAGCCTCAAATTTCCAGATCCCGGCATGACTTTCAAGTTCAGGTGACGGATCTAATCCTGCGCCCCCGGGAAATCCTACCGGGCCATATTTTATGATATCCTGTCCCGCGTCTGATGGTGACCCAAAAGGAACATACATGTTACCCTGATTATCAAAGGCAAGCGGTTTGGTTGTGTGCCAGTTTTTCACAACATTTTTATCGGTATCCGTCAAAACAATTTCTGTCTTCCCCTGTGGTATTAATTTTCCTGGCGTTAATGCATTCCGCAATACATTTTTTACCGTGCTGGTATACAGAAATCCATTGTGAACGGTGACACCCACTGCAGAGTTCCCCTCATCTTTATAGTCACCAAAATAAACAATGGAGTCTGCTTTGCCATCACCATTAACGTCGCGAAGGCCTACTGTACCTCCCGCGCCATTCATGGCGTCATTATAAGTCAATTTGACATAAATATCTCCGTTGGAATTTACGGCAATATGTCGTGCGCGTCCGGTGCTATCAGCCACTACCAAGGCTTGAAAGTTACCAGGCAGAAATAGTCCTCCATTGTCAGGGTCACCATCCGGTAGCGCTCCCCGGTTTTCGCATCGGCAAAACATTATTAAAGAAACAAGGACGGTAATCATTTGAAAGATTATCGGACCTACCGAACTCAACAGAAAAAACTTTTTTTGCTTTTTGCTCAACATGAATCCGATTAAACTTTGCCCCCCGTCTTGTAATGCCTGTATTCCATCATCCCGAGTTTTTACTTTTTACTTTTACTTGAAGCAACTTTAAGCTTTATGCTTTAAGCTTCTCCTTTACTCTTGAAATTTTATGGCGGACAAACCATTCAGATCCCATACGATCTTTCCTTCCCGCAAGGTCAATTCTGCTTCTAGTTTTTCTTCGCCCTCGATTTTATTTCCGCCGGCATCCACAAAACCAAATTTTCCTTTTCTCAGGCCCCACACCGCGATATCGGCAACGGCACCTTTGCTTAAATGACCGAGGTCTTCGCGCTTAATAGACCTCGCCGGAGACCACGTGGCCCGAAGAATGACCTCCTCTTTCTTCATACCCATCGCCATATATTTAGACATGACGTTTAGCATATCTTTCATCCCAGCGTTCACGCTGTTTCGATGGAGGTCCGTTCCGAATGAATTTGGCAACAATCCCTGTTTCATTGCGGGTATTGCTTCACTAAACCAGAACCCGGCACCGCCGTGCCCAACATCAAAAAGTATTCCTTTTTGTTGGGCAGCCTTAACGAAGGGATGAACGGATCCGTTTTCATCAACCACAGACATCCGTTCCGAAACTTTTTCAAAGCTATGCGTAATAATATCACCAGGTCGCATTCGGCTTAACTGCTCCTCCAAAGAATATTGTGGTAAGTGACATTCTACCAGAACAGGCACTTTTGATTTGGCGGCGGCTTCAATGGCCCGATCAAATGGTGTCCATTCCTTTCCTTCATAGTGACCGATTTTAATTCCTACGATCGTCCCGGGATATTTTTTGACGGTGCTAAAAGCGGAATCCGGGTTCATATCCGCCAGGCTTTCTGACTCGGCCTTGCCTCCCATGCCTCCCCCTACAATGTTTAGAAAGGCGAGGATCCTCGTTTTTGATTTATCGATCACCTGACTTTTAAAGAGGGGGAAAGATCGCCAGCCTGAGGTCCCTGCGTCTACGACGGTGGTTACCCCTGACCTGCAGGCAAAATCATCGGGAGAAATGCTGCTGATTCCGTCAGCAAACCCTGGCTTGCTTCCCACAAAGACGTGTGTATGAATGTCGATAAAACCCGGACTTACAAACAATCCTTTTACATCGATAACTTTTTTTGCATTATCAGGCCGAAGGTTCGGGGCGATCTGAAAGATCTTACCATCCACGATTGCCACATCCATGCGGGAATTGATGTGATTCCTCGGGTCTAATACATGTCCATTTTTCAGCAAAAGATCAAATTGCTGTGCTGATGCTGGTAAGAAGACCATATACAACCCTGAGGCTATACAAAAAAATATCCTGACCATGGTGAAATCCCGTTTCAAACCCGGCGTATTTTTGCCACGACTTAAAATATTATTGTTTGGCATCCCAAACCTCGCCGCTAATGCCATTCAGATCCCATACAATTTTTCCAGCGCGGATGGTTAACTCCGCATCCACTTTCTGATTTCCTTTTAGTTTCGCTCCCCTGACGTCCAAAAATCCAAAATCTCCTTTCCGCAAATTCAGTACAGTAATGTCAGCCTCAGCGCCCACACTCAAATGACCTAAGTCAGGTCTGTGAATTACATTCGCGGGGCTCCATGTTGACCTTGCAACCGCATCTTGCAAAGACATTCCGAGGTTAATAAATTTCGACATAACATTCGCAAAATCTTTCATGCCTCCGTTCATACTTTGTGTGTGCAGATCTGTGCTGATAACGTCCGGTTTAAAACCTTGTTTCATAGCAGGCGCTGCCTGGCGCCAGGTAAAAGCTCCACCACCATGGCCTACATCAAAGATGATTCCCCGCTTTTGCGCCTCAAAAACAAAGGGTTTAACTTTCCCGTTTTCATCCACAACAGTTTCTCTTTGTTTGGGACCATAGGCAAAGGTGTGGGTAAAAATATCTCCGGGCCGAAGGTGTTTCATGAACAATGATTCAATGGACTGCGGAGGATCATGCTCACCAAAGTCAACCATTACCGGAACGTTGGCTAATTTTCCCGCTTCAACAGCCAGGTCTACCTGCGTAAAATCCCCCCAGTAGTGTGCGGCTTTAATGCCGACAATAATTTTGGGAAATATTTTCTGGATCATATTGGCTGTCATTACCGGATTCATATCAGTAACATCCTGTTCTTCAAAACGTCCGAACATCCCGGAGCCTACGATGTTTAACAATGCCAGTATTCTTGTTTGAACCCGGTCAATGGTCTGCTCCTTAAATAAACGGAAATTCCTCCACCCGGCCGAACCTGCATCTACTACCGTTGTGACCCCTGCGCGAAAGGTAAACCCATCCGGAGAAACACTGGTAGGACCATTTGCAATGTAGGCATCGAGGTCATTGCCAATGAACACATGAGTATGCATGTCGATAAGGCCCGGGGTAACGAACAATCCAGTCGCATAGATCACTTTTTTGGCGTTCGTTACAGGAATATCGGCAGAGACCTGAGATATCTTCCCATCGGTAATGGCCACGTCCATTTTTCCATCAATTTTATTTTTCGGGTCAATGACGTGCCCACCTTTTAATAAGATATCTATTGCCTGGCTTTGCTGCGCGTGAATGCCACTATGACAAACAATAAGAAAAAGGGTAATTAACCTAAAATATTTCATCCTGTCGCGACCTGATTTCTTCCGATTAAACATTTTTCTTCTATTGGTTTTTCTTCGAGTGTAAAAATTGGACAGTCATGCTTCGATACGTTACGGAACGTGTACTGTTCCCTGACTCCATGCAGGAATATGGATGAGGCCATAATCCCGGAAGTTAATAAACAGGTTTACTTATGTTGCAAGGGGTGGACCACCGGGGATTTCAATACGTTTGCGATCGCCCCGGTAAGTAGCCCGTTTTGCAGTGAATTTCGCGTTGAGATATTCACCCAGATAAATTGATCCCGTAATAACCTCTGCCGCAACTGTGCCTGAAAATAAATACGTGACACCATTGCCCGGCATACGAAGGTTACTGCGTAGTTTTACCTGATCACCCTCCACCACGCCGACAACTTCCTGTGTTGAAAAATCAGATTTGTGCGTTCCCTGAATCCAATTGCCGTCCTGCTGCATGTATAAAGTGTGCTGGCTCTTGCTGTTAAAAAATTCTACCGTTACATCCCAGTGACCATCAATGGTCACTTTGGGCGCCAGCATTTCGGTTGACCTGGGG
>JBDSIM010000259.1:0-28012 GCA_039917935.1 Cyclobacteriaceae bacterium
GTCATGGAGGTTAGTACGATCCCTAAAAGAGAAAGCACTAAACCTGTTATTATCTTTTTCATTATGATCGATATTATTAACCCAACAAATTTACCACAAAAGTGATTCCATATTAATCTTTTCCACAGGGAAACCGTTTATTCATGGCGCAGTAATCATTGTACGAAATCCCAGGATCGGTGTTCACAAGTGAACAATCACTGGAGAAAAATCATCCGTTATTGCGTTTAAAACGTGATTTTGAAGGCTGGCATAACAAATGCAAAGACAACTTTGTGAAAATGGCTGCAAACTATAAAGGCCTTACATTGGCGCTGGGTATACTGGTGGCGATTCTTATCGCAGTTACCCTTTGGATTTCACCCCAACAGGATGACATTTCCAGCTCAGAGGCCAGCCGTCTTCATCTTCCTTTCTTCTCAAGCCATGTTTTTAAGACTAACGTCGGCATTTTTAAGCTGTGAATTAACTGCGGGATTTGTCTCTCAAAATTGGTTTTCACTTTTCTGATTTCCTGGAAGCGCTGCGCAGGTTGAAATAATCTTTATTTAAATTAAAGACGAGGGAAAACCGGTTTTTGTCTATGCCTTTAAACTGGTATTCTGAGACGGCCACATTTCGTCCGTAAAAAAGGTTCACAAATCCCATAATGCTAATGCCCGCTCGCGGGGTAAAAAGTATTGACTCATTATCAAAGTCAGTATAGTATGTTGCATCCAGTGCCAAACCTACCAGTCCAGCGGTGATTTCATATCCAAGCTTAGGTCCCACAATAAATTCATCATCTTGAATGATACCATCAACGGTTAAGTATGGACCGGCAGAAGCGAGGCTCAGGGGATGGATATAAATTTTATGTAGTTGTATGCCGATTTCGGCAAAAGCAGTTTCCTGAACACCGATACCCACCTTTGGAATCAGGCGGGCCTTTGTCCAATACCTTTCGAACGGCCGGATATTCACGGTATCCTGACCCCATAGAGAAATCGATGCCATCAGGCATGAAAGTCCAAGCAATATTTTTAAGGTGTTAATATCTATAAGCATAATAATGCAAAACGGCTTCAATGGCACGACGGATAGCTTCATTGATAGGATAGAAATCCCTGGCAAGCTCAGGATCAATAGCGTGCAAACGCATATAATACTGATTCATCACCGGCACCTGCGCGCCATCATGAATTTTCTGAACGGTTTCAGCATAGGCCCCCGCCTGTTCTGATTTAATGATCTGGCAAGTCACAAGTTCTCGATTGCCATATTTATTTGTTCTGGCTGTGAACCCAAACAGGCGACAGATTAATCCACGATAAGTATATTCGGAACACAATCCCACGCCCGATTTCCCGGGCTCGAGGATGAGACAAGTATTTCCCGGATCGTCATTTAATTTCTCCAGCCATTCCGAAGCCAGATCTCTATCAAACAGATGTTGGGCAAAAGGGAGGAATTCAAGAACAGTAGCTTCAATATCTGATTTATGGCAACATTTCCCACAGCCGAATTTACAGGAAAGGGTAGACCAATCCTGAAATGATTTCATCTCGAGATCAAGGTGCTGAAACACCCCTTCTACTTCATGAACTTTTTGGCGGAGCAACTACGTTTGATTTTCAGCAAAGGTAAGCGGGTTTGCTCGTAATTTTGATTTTATGCGTCTATTTCATTCAACCGTTTGCGAAGGCGGCAAACACTGATCATGTTTGAATGTGTGACTTATAAAGGCGCTGATCAGCCAATACGCCAAATGAATTCATTATTAATCTGAGGAATTAAGCCAAATGCGTATTTTATTTGTTTTGATTAAGTGAGAATATTGCTGCTAATAATATTTTCTACTGAAAATAAGAATTATTTTTGACGGCCTGTAAAGTGGCTTTATGATGGATCCAGCTATCGAAAAATATATGCCGATTGGGTTAATGTTCTTGCTTGCCGCAGGATTTGTTTCCCTCACCATGGTGGCAACGCACTGGTTAGGGCCTAAACGTAAGACTAAGATTAAACTGGAGTCATTTGAAAGCGGAATTGAATCGCGTGGCAATGCCCGTGTTCCGTTCCCTATCCGCTACTATCTGGTGGCCATTTTATTCGTTTTGTTTGATGTCGAGGTAATTTTTATGTACCCCTGGGCGGTTAATTTTAAGGAATTTGGTGTTACGGGATTTCTTCAAATGCTGGTATTCATTGCTTTATTACTGGTCGGTTTTTTTTACATAATCAAAAAGAAGGCATTGGAGTGGAAGGACTAAATTATTAAAATGCAAGAAACGGATATAAAAAGCACCGGGATTCAACTGGTTGAAAAGCCAGACGGATATGAAGGTGCAGGGTTTTTCGCCACGAGTTTGGATAAGGTTGTGGGTATGGCACGTAAAAATTCCATTTGGCCACTCCCCTTTGCCACTTCTTGTTGTGGGATAGAGTTTATGGCTACCATGGGTGCTCACTATGATCTTGCGCGCTTTGGCTCTGAACGTCTCAGTTTCTCTCCGCGTCAGGCAGACCTGTTAATGGTAATGGGTACCATCGCCAAAAAGATGGGACCGGTTTTGAGACGCGTTTATGAGCAAATGGCCGAGCCCAGATGGGTATTAAGTGTGGGTGCATGTGCCTGTAGTGGCGGCATTTTCGATACGTACAGTGTCCTGCAGGGAATAGACAGAATTATTCCTGTAGATGTTTATGTGCCAGGGTGTCCTCCGCGACCGGAGCAAATCATTAATGGGATCATGAAAATCCAACAACTGGTTGAAACAGAATCCCGGGGAAGAAGGGAGTCACCCGAGTATAAAGCCATGCTGAATAAATATGGTATTGAATAAATATGGATAATACCACCCAGGAGAAGCTAGTCAACATCGTCAGAGAGAAATTTGAAAATGATATTCTCTCTGTGGAAAGTCCATATAATTTCTTAACGATCAATTTTAAAAGAGATAACATCATACCCCTCATCCAATACCTGTATGATCATCCGGTTGCTAAGTTTCAGTACCTGACTTCCCTTTGCGCTATTCATTTTCCGGAAGTAAAACAGATCGCCATGATGTACCAGCTTCACAGCCTGGTCAACAACTGGCGGATCAGGATTAAAATTTATTTACCGGAAGATAATGCCGTCACCCCTACCCTCACTAAGATTTTTTCAGCCGCCAACTGGATGGAACGCGAAACATATGATTTTTATGGCGTAAACTTTCAGGGCCATCCGGACTTAAGGAGGATTTTGAATGTGGAAGATATGATCATATTTCCGATGCGGAAAGAATATCCATTAGAAGACCAAACGCGTGAGGATAAACAGGATTTTATGTTTGGACGATAGCCATGGCCGAGGAAAATATTAATCATAGCATCACGGCAGTAGAAGATTCAAAATATTCTACCCTGAACCTGGGACCTACACATCCTGCAACGCACGGTATTTTCCAAAATATACTGACGATGGACGGTGAGGTGATCATTCATTCAGAACCTACTATCGGTTATATCCACCGCGCTTTTGAGAAACTTGCGGAAAGAAGACCCTTCTATCAGATTACACCTCTGACAGATCGTATGAACTATTGCTCCTCTCCGATCAACAACATCGGGTGGCACATGACGGTAGAAAAACTGATTGGCGCTGAAATCCCAAAAAGGGTACAGTACTTAAGGGTCATTGTGATGGAACTGGCAAGGATCTCGGATCACCTGATCTGCAATACCGTAATTAGTGTCGATACCGGTGCGTTAACTGGATTTGTGTATTTGTTCCAGTTCCGCGAATTGATCTACGAAATATATGAAGAGATCTGTGGCGCGCGGCTAACTACCAATATCGGAAGGATTGGTGGTTTTGAACGCGATTTTTCTGATACGGCCTGGGCAAAACTCGATAAGTTTTTAAAGGAATATCCGGTTGCCCTAAAAGAGTTTGAGAACCTGGTAAAACGCAACCGAATTTTTATGGATCGTACCATTGGTGCGGGTCCTATATCGGCGGAACGCGCCTTAAATTATAGTTTCTCCGGGCCCAACCTGAGAGCTGCTGGCGTTGATTACGACGTTCGCGTCATGAATCCCTATAGCAGTTACGAGGATTTTGATTTCATTATACCGGTAGGGCTAAACGGTGATACCTATGACAGGTTTATGGTACGGCAGGAAGAAATGTGGGAAAGCATGAAGATCATTCGACAAGCGCTTGATAAACTTCCGGATGGACCCTTCTTCTCCCCCAATGTCCCGGATTTTTATCTTCCGCCAAAGGAGGATGTGTATAATAATATGGAGGCATTGATCTACCACTTTAAGATAGTAATGGGTGAAAATGATGTGCCCAAAGGCGAAGTGTATCATTGTGTGGAGGGCGGAAATGGTGAACTCGGATTTTATTTGATCAGTGATGGGGGGCGTACACCATTCAGGTTACATTTTAGAAGACCCTGTTTTATTTATTATCAGGCGTATGCGGAAATGATAAAAGGCACTAATATTTCAGATGCTATTCTCACGATGAGCAGCATGAATGTGATCGCCGGTGAATTAGACGCGTGAGAATCAATTGGCAATGAAAAAAAAGCAAGTGGGATGGATTATCGTCCATCCGTCCCATCGATGATAAAATATTTTGGAACGTAAGATGACCGAGCCTATTATATTCTCTGATGCCACTATGGCATTGGTGCAAAAGATTATCAAACGCTACCCGGAAGGCAGGCATAAGTCGGCTTTATTGCCGATTTTGCATTTAGCACAAGCTGAATTTGGTGGTTGGCTGAGTCCGGCCACCATGGATTACGTTGCTTCCATCCTGACACTGAAACCTATAGAGGTGTATGAGGTGGCTTCCTTCTATAGCATGTACAACCTGCGGCCTGTCGGCAAATGCTTGTTGGAAGTTTGTCGTACGGGGCCCTGTGGTATCAGAGGCGCCGATGAGATCATCGAGTACCTCGAAAATAAACTTGGTATTAAGGATGGAGAAACTACACCTGATGGAATGTTTACATTAAAAACAGTTGAGTGCCTGGCTTCCTGTGGATCAGCCCCGATGATGCAGGTCGGTTTGAATTATATAGAAGATCTGACGTGCGAAAAGTTAGATGGTATTTTGGAAAATTTACAACACGCACATCAAACCAAGTGACATGGGAAGAAAACTATTATTAAAAGATATTGATGTGCCCGGTATAAAATCTTTTGATGTATACCGGAAACAAGGGGGTTATGCTTCCGTGGAGAAAGCCATTAAAACCATGACTCCTGATCAGGTAGTTGAAGAAGTGAAAAAATCCGGATTGCGTGGGAGAGGGGGTGCGGGCTTCCCTACAGGAATGAAGTGGAGCTTCCTCGATCGAAAATCTGAAAAACCAAGGTATCTCGTTTGCAATGCTGATGAAAGCGAGCCCGGCACATTTAAGGACCGATACCTGATGGAGTATATTCCTCATGCGCTGATTGAAGGCATGATCGTATCCAGTTTCGCTTTAGGGGCCCGCACATCCTACATTTACATGCGAGGTGAGTTTGGGTGGATCTTTCCCATTCTTGAACGGGCAATTGAAGAAGCGCGTGCCGCAGGATTTCTATGTATGAATATACTCGGGACAGATTATTCCCTGGAACTCTATGTGCATCCCGGAGCAGGTGCTTATATCTGCGGTGAAGAAACCGCGCAGATAGAATCCCTTGAAGGAAAACGGGGCAATCCCCGTAACAAACCACCCTTCCCGGCGGTTGTGGGGTTATACGGTTGCCCAACCGTTGTAAACAATGTCGAAACCATTGCGGCCGTTCCGCTTATCCTGAATATGGGAGGGGATGAATACGCGAAAATTGGTGTAGGAAAAAGCACTGGCACAAAATTGATTTCCGCCTCCGGACATATTAACAAACCAGGTGTCTATGAAATTGAATTGGGGCTGCCCGTGGAAGAATTTATTTATTCAGACGAATATTGCGGCGGCATATGGAAAGGCAGAAAAATGAAGGCGGTAATCGCTGGCGGTTCTTCCGTCCCCATTTTACCCGCAAACCTCATATTAAAAACTGCGAAAGGTGAACCTCGCTTAATGAGTTATGAATCTCTCGCCGATGGGGGCTTTCAGACCGGAACCATGCTGGGATCAGGTGGCTTTGTGGTGTTGGATGAAACGGCTTGTATTGTTAGAAATTTGTGGACCTTTGCACGATTTTACCACCATGAGTCCTGCGGGCAGTGCAGCCCTTGCCGTGAAGGTACGGGATGGATGGAAAAAGTGCTTCACAGGATTGAACATGGTCATGGACATTATCACGACATTGACCTGCTCGTAAATGTGGCTAAGAATATTGAGGGTAATACAATTTGTCCCCTGGGTGATGCGGCAGCGTGGCCGGTAGCCAGCGCCATCAGGCATTTCAGGGAAGAATTTGAATTCCACATTAAATATCCGGAGAAAGTGAAAGACCGGAAGCATTTTGAAAAACAACCCTTTGTCTCCGAGAAGGCAATGGTTGAAGTCTAGTTGCCACCAGGCGCACAAAACACTCATGCCGTTGAGAAGGCATGAAAATAAAAACAGTTTTGGCCTTTGTTTATTTGTAACAAAAAAGGTGATGGTTGAAATGTGACTGTAAATAACGCTCAAGAAATAAAACATGGTGGCCACCAGGGCATCATCACACAAAAAAGGGAAATGAAAATCATAAAGCGTTAGCTTTTTTGTGTCTCGGTGTCATGGTGGCAAAATAATTAAAGCGATGTTAAAAGTAACGATAGATGGAATAGAGACCGAAATTACTGAAGGTTCAACCATTCTGCAGGCAGCACGGCAGATCGGGGGCGAAATTGTGCCGCCAGCGATGTGTTATTATTCTACGTTAAAAAACAGTGGCGGAAAATGCCGCGCATGCCTGGTGAAGGTTACTGCCGGATCAGCAAAAGATCCGCGCCCGATGCCGAAGCTAGTGCCATCATGCATCACCAGCGCGCAGGACGGGATGGTAGTGGAGAACATTACTAATCCCGCTGTGCTTGAGGCACGTAAAGGAGTGGTGGAATTTCTATTATTAAACCATCCGCTGGATTGTCCTATCTGTGACCAGGCGGGAGAATGCGATCTTCAGAATTTCGCCTATGAGCATGGAATGGCCAAGACCCGCTATGAGGAAGAAAGAAGAACATTCGAGCCCCATGACATCGGTGACAAGATCAAACTTCACATGACACGTTGCATTCTCTGTTACCGGTGTACCTATGTAGCAGACCAGATAACAGATAACCGGGTACACGGCATTTTAAACCGCGGAGATCATGCCGAGATCAGCACATACATTGAAAAAGCCATTGAAAATGATTTTTCCGGAAACATGATCGATGTGTGTCCGGTAGGCGCGCTGACAGACAAAACATTCCGTTTTAAAAGCAGGGTATGGTTTACCAAACCCCTGAATGCTCACCGTGATTGTGCGAAATGCCCGGGCAAAGTTGTGCTGTGGACCAAAGGCGAAGATGTACTAAGGGTTACGGGGCGCAAAGATCAATTCGGGGAAGTGAAAGAATTTATTTGTAATGAATGCAGATACGACCATAAGGATATGAAAGATTGGGTCGTCGAGGGCCCCCGCCATATTGATCGTAGTTCGGTGATCGCACAGAACCATTATGAGCGTATCGATCTGCAAAAATTGAAACAGGATGTCGAACGTCAATTAAAATTTCAGGAAGGAAAAAGACTGAATGAAGCTAACAATACACCTTCATGAACGAGTACGTAACCTATAAGCTCATTCTTGTGTCTGCCGTTTTTGGAATCACTTTGCTGATCGCGATGTACTCTACCTATTTTGAACGAAAAGTGGCTGCATTTATACAGGACCGTGTGGGTCCTGACAGGGCGGGACCTTTCGGGATCCTTCAACCCTTGGCGGATGGTGTGAAATTTTTTATGAAGGAGGAGATCATTCCCAATGTTTCAAACAAAACATTATTTATCCTGGGGCCGTGTATCGCTATGATCACCGCCCTCATGGCGGGGGTTGTGATCCCCTGGGGCGGGTCTCTGGAAATCAATGGGACATTGTACAGCCTGCAGATTGCCGATATCAACATTGGCATACTCTACATTTTTGCTGTTGTATCCATTGGTGTGTATGGCATTATGATCGGGGGCTGGGCCTCGAATAATAAGTTTTCACTACTGGGTGCCATTCGAGCTTCCGCACAAATGATCAGCTACGAACTGGCTATGGGTTTATCCATCATTGCCTTGATTATGCTCACAGGAACTTTAAGCATGAGGGAAATTGCAGCCATGCAAGGTGGCGGTGTAGGAAGTGAATGGAACATGTGGCACATTGTCTACCAGCCCGTGGGATTCATGATATTTATTATTTGTGCCTTTGCGGAATGCAATCGTATGCCTTTTGACTTGCCCGAGACTGAAACAGAACTGGTCGGCGGCTACCATACTGAATACAGCAGCATGAAGCTTGGTTTTTATTTATTTGCTGAGTATATCAACATGTTTACTTCCTCTGCGGTGATGGCAACCTTGTTTTTCGGCGGATATAATTTTCCGTTTATGAATGACCTGGGATTAAGCCAGAACGCGATCACAATTATTGGAACGATAGGCTTATTTACCAAAATATTTTTCTTCATTTTCTTTTTTATGTGGATACGTTGGACCTTACCGCGATTCCGCTATGATCAGTTGATGAATTTAGGATGGAAAGGATTAATTCCACTGGCGATCATTAATTTAGTTGTCACAGGGATAGTTATGATTTTGTTGGATTAAAAGGAGGTATTATGCAATCCTTAAGTGGAAGATCAAAAGTTGTAGTGAAGAAGGAGATGACCTTTGCTGAAAAGATCTATCTGCCGGCTATTTTAGGCGGTGCATGGATTACGCTAAAACACCTTTTTAAAAGAAAAACAACCATTAAATATCCAGAGAAGACGCGTGTTTTCAGCGATGTATACCGCGGCCAGCACGTTTTGAAACGCGACGATCAAGGTGCCGAACGCTGCACGGCCTGTGGCCTGTGCGCCGTTGCTTGTCCGGCTGAGGCCATCACCATGCAGGCAGCGGAACGCAAGAAGGGCGAAGAAAATCTTTACCGGGAAGAAAGGTATGCCGCAAAATATGAGATCAACATGCTGCGATGTATTTTTTGCGGTTTATGTGAGGAGGCTTGTCCGAAGGAAGCCATATTTCTAACAGACAGGCTGGTGGCCACTGAATTTGAAAGAAACGATTTCATTTATGGGAAAGATAAACTGGTGGAGCCAGCAGACGAGCGAATAGATGTTACTAAACGGCAAACCCGTGAAGTGTTAGAATTTAAGAAAAATAAACGCCTGACTCATAATAAATAATGAATTTGCACCTTTCCTCGCTTAATTTGGGGGTTGTATTTATCTAACTTGAAGCAACATTAAAGTAATCTTTACATTTTTGTGACTTTATACGTATTCTACTTCCTCTCCTTTCTGGCTGTGCTCAGTGCGCTAATGGTGGTATTTTCAAGGAATCCGATTTATAGTGTTCTTTACCTAGTCATTACGTTTTTCTGTGTTGGGGGGCACTACCTGATTCTGAGTGCTGAATTCCTTTTTGCGGTCCACATTATCGTGTATGCAGGGGCCATCATGGTTTTATTCCTGTATGTCATCATGTTGTTAAACCTTAATCAGGCAACAGAACCTTTGAAAACTCATTTCTACAGATTTTCAGCCCTCATCTCAGCCGGCCTATTGATGCTGGTGATAGTAGCCGCCTTAAGAGGCGCAGAATCTGCCGAAATCGTGTTTGGCGCAAGTGCGGAAATCGGCCTTGTAAAAAATCTGGGCAAAATGTTGTTCAATGAATTCCTTTTGCCCTTCGAAATTGTTTCCATACTCTTGCTGGCAGCCATGGTAGGTGCCGTTATGCTCGGGAAAACACACATGAAAAATTCTTCGGTAACCAGCGAAAAAACAAATGGATTGTCAGCTGATCCGGCAGCGATGAATATCAAGAATGCAAAACAATTTACCAATGAATGATTCGGCAAGCCAGGCCATGCACGGTGTACCCCTGAATTATTATATCTGGCTGAGTTCGGCGCTGTTTGTCATCGGTGTTTTAGGCGTACTCTATCGTCGGAACGCGATTGTTATTTTCATGTGCATTGAACTCATGCTAAACGCGGTAAATTTATTGTTGGTTGCCTTTTCAAGTTTTCACAATGATGGTGGCGGGCAGGTGTTCGTCTTTTTAATCATGGCTGTTGCCGCGGCTGAGGTCGCGGTGGGGCTCGCCATTCTGATAGTCATTTATCACAATACAAGGAGCACCGATATTAATGTTCTGAATAAATTGAAATGGTGATGGATTTCGTAATTGCTTTCATTCCGCTTGCTCCATTTTTAGGATTTTTGCTCATCAGTTTGCTAAACAGGCAGCTGCGTCATTGGCTGGTGGCCCTTATCGCCTGCTCATCTGTACTTTTGTCTTTTATATTGTCCATCGTATTATTCTTTCAATTGGGCGATGAGCAGACTTCGCTAACCTACACGGCCTTTGATTGGATAAGTACTGGAAACTTTTCTGTCGGATTCTCCTTTCTTGTGGATCCACTCAGTATAGTAATGATGCTCATCATTACTGGGGTCGGGTTCTTAATCCATGTATATTCCAGTGGATATATGCACGGAGACGCTGGCTTTAACCGCTTTTTTGCCTACCTGAACCTGTTTATTTTCTTCATGCTTCTCCTCGTCATGGGTTCGAATTATCTCCTGATGTTCGTTGGATGGGAAGGTGTAGGATTGTGCTCTTATCTGTTGATAGGTTTCTGGTTTAAGAATACTGAATACAACAACGCCGCGAAAAAAGCCTTCATCATGAACCGCATCGGTGACATGGGTTTAATTCTTGGTGTGATCATGATATTTAACCATTTCGGCAGCCTTGAATACGGGGATGTTTTTGCAAAAGCCTCTGGTCTCACTCCGGGGTCGCAAACAATTACCATCATTACCATTTTGCTTTTTATTGGAGCCATTGGTAAGAGTGCGCAAATACCATTGTATACATGGTTGCCTGATGCGATGGCTGGCCCTACACCAGTTTCCGCTTTAATCCACGCAGCAACCATGGTGACAGCCGGAGTGTATATGATCGCCCGAAATAATATTTTATATTCACTGTCTCCCTTTACTTTAGATCTGATCGTTATTATTGGTCTATCCACTGCGTTGCTCGCAGCTACTATTGCCGTTGCACAAAATGATATCAAAAAAGTGCTGGCGTATTCAACGGTAAGTCAGTTGGGATTAATGTTTGTCGCCCTGGGACTAGGCGCTTACACCAGTGGCATCTTTCATATGACGACCCATGCGTTTTTCAAAGCACTGTTATTTCTAGGTGCAGGAAGTGTCATCCATAGCATGGCCGGAGAACAGGACATCCGTAACATGGGTGGACTTCGAAAATATCTTCCCATTACATTTGCCACATTTTTAATAGGCACCATGGCCATCTCGGGGTTACCACCTTTCGCAGGTTTCTTTTCGAAAGACGAAATCCTGGCAAATGCTTTTACACAAAACTTAATAGTCTGGACCCTGGCATTACTGGCATCCCTCCTCACCGCATTTTATATGTTCCGCTTATTCTTCCTTACATTTTCAGGAACAACACGCGCAAAACATGAACTGAGTCACCCGATTCACGAGTCGCCATCAAGTATGACGATTCCTTTGATATGCCTGGCTATTCTTTCCGCTATAGGAGGCTTCATCGGCATACCCGAGGTGTTGGGCGGAAGCCATGGGTTAGCGCATTTTTTATCCCCGGTTTTTATAACTTCAGAACGCCTGTTGTCCGAACATCATCTTTCCCACACCGCCGAGATTCTTCTCATGGCACTGGTAGTGGGTTTAACACTCGTTGTAATATTTCTTGCTTACACATGGTATGTTCGAAAGAAAAAAGTGCCTACTCCTGAAGGGGTTACGATGAATACCTTCCACCGGCTCATCTACCACAAATATTATGTTGATGAGGTGTATGAAAGAGCCATACTCCAGCCACTGAATTTCTTATCAAAAGCTTTGGATGCGTTGATTGAACGGTTATTGATCGATCGAATAGTGAATGGCACGGGAAGGGTTGTGACCTGGGGTGGTAAGACAATCCGGTTAGTGCAAACAGGGAACACGGGCTTCTATCTCTTTGCCATGGTAGTGAGCATAATTATTCTATTAGTCGTTAAAACTTTTGCCTGACAAGACTTGCCATGGTTCTGAAACATAAAAAATGTTAACCGCTTTATTAATATTCTGGCCCCTACTGGCAGCCCTTGCGTTATTCTTTATTAAAAAGGATGCGGTAAAAAACTGGGCGCTAACCGCTTCATTGATTGAGCTTGTCCTGTCTATTGTACTGGCAATTCAATTCGACCCCTCAGCGAAAACGCAATTTGAAATGAACCACCCCTGGGTCGCATCATTGGGTATCAGCTTCTTTGTTGGCGTTGACGGCATAACCTTATTACTCGTATTACTGACTACCGTGCTTTCTCCCTTAATCATTCTTTCTTCCTTCAAACAGAATTATGAGAACGCCCCCTCTTTTTATGGCTTAGTGCTATTTATGGAGATGGCACTTATCGGAGTTTTTTGTGCGCTGGATGGTTTTCTGTTCTATATTTTCTGGGAAATGGCACTCATCCCCATTTATTTTATTTGCCTCCGATGGGGTGGTGTAAACCGCGGACCGGTAACATTAAAATTTTTTATCTACACCCTTGCCGGAAGTCTCATCATGCTTATCGGTTTAATTTATCTATACTTTCAGACACCTGGTGACCATAGTTTTGCCATATATGATTTATACAGAGCAGGGCAAGGGTTACCTTCCTATGAGCAGGGGCTTGTCTTCTGGGCATTGTTTCTTGCCTTTGCCGTTAAAATGCCGGTCTTCCCATTTCACACCTGGCAACCAGATACCTATCACACGGCTCCCACCCCCGGAACCATGTTGTTATCAGGGATCATGCTGAAGATGGGTATCTATGGCGTTATACGCTGGCTGATTCCGGTAGTGCCCGAGGGCGTGGAAAGGTGGGGAACTTCTGCATTAACCCTTTCGGTCATAGGTATTGTCTATGCTTCTCTCCTGGCCATTATTCAGAAAGATCTCAAACGTCTGTTGGCCTATTCGTCTATCGCACACGTTGGACTTATCGCTGCCGGTATTTTCACAATGAATAAAATCGGCCTTCAGGGGGCAATGATCCAGATGGTCAGTCATGGGATTGTCGTCGTTGGATTGTTCTATATTATTGACATCATTGTTTCCCGAACATCCACGCAGGAGATCACCAGCCTGGGAGGGATCAGGACCGCTGCCCCTACTTTTACAGGGGTTTTTATGATCATCTTGTTGGGAAGTGTAGCCTTACCGTTGACGAGCGGCTTTGTGGGTGAATTTTTGTTGATCAACGCTGTCTTTCAATATAATTTTGTCAGCGGCACGTTTGCTGCATTAACCATGATACTCGGGGCTGTATATATGCTCCGCAGTTTCCAATTGACGATGCTTGGCGAGTCCAATGCCTCCACCGCCGGCTTTCCTGATTTGGATAAACATGAAAAAATGGTACTTTATCCCATCGTTCTCCTGGTTTTACTCATTGGCGTATACCCTACACCTTTGCTGAAAATTACAGAAGTAGCGGTGGATGATTTACTGGCAATAATATCCAATTACCAGGCAATGAAGGGGAATTAGGTAGGCATTAGGCTTAGGTATTAGGTATTAGGTAGTAGGTAGTAGTCAATGGTCAGTAGTCAGTTGTTAATAGTCGATATTCGAGGTTTCCCTTTTGCTTTAAGCTTTTTAAGGCTTTTAAAATATGAATTCAGTTTTTGTCCTTTCGGGGTTGGGAATTTTTTCGCTGCTGGCGGAGATCTTCAATATTAAGAGATTTTTGTTTCCGGTGGTGATACTGGGGCTAATAGCCTCGGCTGTTTTGTTTGTTTTCGACTGGAATGCGGGCACCTCTCATTACAGCCATATGCTAACCTTTGATAATTTCGCGGTAGCCTTCAGCACCACGCTATCAATCATTGCCATGCTGTGGTTTCTCATGTCTAAGGATTACTTTGAGAACAATACACATGTAACAGATCATTTTGCCCTGATCCTTTTTTCCCTTGTTGGGGCGGTATTTATGGTTTCGTATAGCAACCTCGCCATGTTATTCCTCGGCATTGAAGTACTATCGATTTCACTATACATTCTCGCTGGAAGCAACTTTAAGGACATCTTTTCAAATGAAGCTTCTTTCAAATATTTTTTGATGGGCTCTTTTGCCACCGGTTTTTTATTGTTTGGAATTGCGCTTCTATACGGCGTTACAGGTTCCTTTGACCTGGCTACCGTCGCCCAGAAGATCTCTGCCGGCGCTGGGGATAAAACATCGTGGCTTTACACGGGAATCCTGATGTTAATTATCGGTTTGGGATTTAAGATTTCCGCCGTCCCTTTTCATTTCTGGGCTCCTGATGTCTATGAAGGTTCACCCACAGTAGTGACAGCTTTTATGTCCACCATCGTAAAGATTGCGGCTTTCGCCGGATTTTACCGCCTATTTTCCACATGCTTCAGCGGCGTTTCGAATGAATGGGTTGATGTCGTACAGGTAATTTCAATCCTTACATTACTGGTCAGCAACATTACAGCGGTTTATCAGCACAGCGTAAAACGGATACTGGCTTACTCCAGTGTAGCGCATGCGGGATACATGCTGATGACGCTGGTAGCACTCAATGATATTTCCTCCAGCGCAATCCTGTATTATGTAGTAGCTTATGCTGCAGCCTCCATCACTGCCTTTACGGTACTGCACAGTATTGAGATGGAGGATGAGAATGCCATTGTTGACAGTTTCAATGGACTAGCGAAAAGAAATCCATACCTCGCATTTTGTTTGGGGGTTGCTCTGCTTTCATTGGCAGGAATTCCTCCCCTGGCCGGATTTTTTGCTAAATATTATATTTTCACAGTCGCCTTCAAGAGCGGATATATTGGCCTGGTTATGTTGGGTGTAGTCACTTCCCTTATTGGTATTTACTACTACTTCCGGATTATCATCGCGATGTATTTGAAATCAACAGAGAAAGGAATGATCATAAAAGTACCTTTACGACAAACCATCGTACTGGCGATTTGTATGGCGCTAAGTATAATTTTTGGCGTGTTCCCTGATCTGATAGTCGGATTGATATAAATTCCCGGCTGAAATACTTAACGATTTTCGGCCTTCCCTTTCTGCGGATCTTCTACCATAAATCGTTCTAACCTTCGTCGTACTTTTTTTCTTACCGCATGAAGAAGGTAAGGTGACCATCCCAATAATAAACCGGGTCCCCCTAATGCCATTCGCGACCAGCGCCAGAAATTAAATTTGTCGCTGTGTCGATAAATTTTGCCATCTCTGAATTGGATAGATGCCACAATAACATTGTGGACCCTTCTGCCAGTGCCCGAGAAGGTATACCGCGCCTCCCAATGACACGTCCCTGAAGTGTCGTCCGCCTGTACCCTGTCAAAAAATATTTCAAGATCTCTGGCCGAAGTAATCAACATTTGCCACATCGCTTTCACTTCTTCTGCCGATAAATTTTGAAATACCGGATCCGAGAACGATGCCTCCTGGTGATAGGCTTCCTGCATACGGCGGTAGTCGTTATTTTTAAATGCATTATAAAATTGGTGGATCAAGGCTTCATTTGGGTGCATCTTTTGGGTTTTTAAAAAAACAATAAACCAATTTCAATTCATCGTTTTACTTCGTACCTTTTTATACTAATTGGTCTTAAACAAATCTGATGAAAACAAACAGATTCACCATGAAAACCCTGAAAGTTCTTTTAATATTGATGTGCGCAAGCGCGGTTTCATACGCCCAACAACTGGAATTCGGATCTGGTTTTAATGTATCGCAACCCCTGGGAACCATGGGCAGAAATATGAACAATGCTTTTGGTTTGACTCTTGCGGCTTCAAAAAACTTTAAGACCCCGTTTTCCATTGGGGCTGAGATAGCCTTCGGTAATTATGGTTACCAGACCTCCAGGCAACAATACACTTTTGATGATGGTTCGGTTACTGAAACGGACGTCAGTGTGAGCAATAACCTTTTTAATGTTAGTCTGACTGGAAAACATTTTTTTAGAAACAATAAAAAAATAAATCCTTACCTCAGTGGTAAAGTGGGCTGGTCCTGGTTCAACACTACCCTAACCATTGAAGATCCGGAAGATGAATACAGTTGTCATCCCCTCGAATCGGATATACTTTCAAGGGATAATACCTATTCCCTTAGTGGAGGCGGCGGGTTGAGAATAGATTTGGGTGCTTTGTTCAAAAAAATTGAAACACAACGTTTTTATATTGACGTCAGTGTTCACAGCACCAGCGGCGGCACAGTAAATTATATGAATTCGGAAATGGATCCAGCCCAACGGACACCTGATCGGGATGTCGTTGCGAAATTTATAAACCGCCAAACACAGGTTATTCATGAACACCATGTGGGATATGTGTACAACAGTGTTCTCAACATGATTGAGTATAGGCTGGGCATTACTTTCAGGATGAGGGGAAACCAGGAATGATAATTTTTTTTTAAGGTAAACTTTAAATGCTGAATCCTCGCCCGTACCTTCAATAAATCCATCCAGGCTGACAGCCACACCCAATGTTATTTTGCGCATACTAAATTTTTACAGATGCAAATAGACACAGGGGGATGACAACCCTATGTCATCAGTAAAAATATCCAAAGGGTTAAATCCTGTAAAAAAAACATGTACCCGGGTAAATAAAAAATAGCGTCACTACCTGACGGTCAATAATTTATAATGCTGGCTGATTTCTTCCACCATCTCTTCCATGGTTTGCCGGAGTGCTTCTGGACTTTCAATCTCAACCGCTGTTCCATACATCAGAAGCCAGCGGCAAAAAGAGCGCATGTTAACTATCAAAAACGACATATGACATCGGCCTTCCAGCTCCTCCTCCGTAACGTAACCATAATAGTAACGCGCATTTTTTACATAATGGGATACCGATCTTTCAAAGGATACAACTACCTTGATCATGTCCTCATGAGCCTGCATGAGACTTTTAAAGTACTCTTTCAGCGTATAAAGATTACGCGAATCAAATATTTGTCCCGTGTTTTTCATAGACTGGATAAAGTCAATCCTGAAATCGCGGTAGCCATTTCTCAACCTGCACCAGGCGATGAGGTGCCATCGGCCCGAATAGTAAACAACACCGATGGGCTCCACGTCTCGGTTCGTATGCTCCTGCTTATTCGAATAATAGTTTAGCGTAAGGATATTCTTTTTCGATATCCCTTTCTGAATATCCGCCATAAATTCATTGGGGAAATCCGGCTGATGATCCGGTGATTTGAAAACAGCAATGGATGACTGCAGGTTTTCAAGATGATCCATCTCAGAAGTATTCAGAACGGATTTGATTTTCGATAAGGCTGAATCATAAGCCTTGCGAATGGAATCATCGGTCATTTTTTCCACCAGTTTCCCTGCGGTGAGCATCGCGCTGGCTTCCTCCTGATTGAACATTACCGGCGGAAGGTGGTAACCATCGACAATAAAATAACCTTTTCCCGCCTCCGATCCGATGGGTACTCCAGCCTCCATCAGCGCCCTAACGTCCCGGTAAACGGTGCGCAGACTTATTTCAAACCTACCGGATATCTCTTCAGCCTTAACAACGCGCTTGGTTTGCAGATGAATAAGAATCGCTGTAAGACGGTCTATCCTGTTCATAAACTCGATGCAGGAATAATCTTAAAACTAGCGTCGCGTCCATTTCTCACGAAAAGACGCAAAGACCACAGGCGTTTTATAGTCTATGGGAAAAGGATTTAAGAGACTACCAGAAAATGATATACAAAGCTGCAAGGATACCACAAACAATCGCTGCCCCTACGGCAAATGCTCCCTCAGGTTTGAACATCTTTGAATCGATTTCCAATCCGCGAGGATTGTTTTTACCCTTCGGATCAACCAGGCTGATAACAACCATTACGGCTACTACAATCAAAAACACAAAACCCATCCGGTCGATAAAGGGTATCTCAAAAACTGCCGACTCCGGGTTCCTTGCTGCAAATCCATACTTTTGTAATAGGGACAAATCCGCAAACCTGGGTAGAAACTTAAACAATAATGATAACGGAAAGGTGATGATCGCTGCTACAAGCGCCGCGGTCGCCGTGGTTCGTTTCCAGAAAAACCCCAGGATAAAAATGGCAAAGATACCAGGAGACACAAACCCTGTGTATTCCTGTATATATTGAAATCCTCCCTTTTTATCAATGCCCATAAATGGTGCAATGATCATGGCAAGAATCATGGCGACTACGATGGCAATACGCCCAACCATCACCAGTTGTTGTTCTGTCGCGTCTATTTTGAAAAACTTTTTATAAATGTCCAGGGTGAAAATGGTCGAAATACTATTGGCCTTACCCGCCAGCGATGCCACAATCGCTGCCGTTAATGCGGCAAAGGAAAGGCCTTTCAACCCTACGGGTAACAGGTTTAACAAAACAGGGTAAGCGCGGTCAGGATTAATTGATCCATCGGCCATCATCTCCTCCTGAAACATTCCTTCTTTGTGCAGAACAAAAGCCGCAATACCGGGAAGCACCACGATCACCGGCATGATAACTTTCAAAAATGCGGCGAAGAGAATGCCATTCCTCGCGGTGGGAAGACTGGCCCCCAACGCCCGTTGCGTAATATATTGGTTACAACCCCAGTAATTGAGATTGACGATCCACATTCCACCCAATAAAATGGTCAGTCCGGGGAGGTCCAGATAATTGGGATTATCCTGGTCAAAGACCATCGTAAAATGATCGTCGGCACGCTCCATCATCAGAGAAAATCCGTTGATAACACCGGTCGTATTAAAATGTGCCGAGACTAATTCGAGGGCCAGGTAGGTGGTCGCTAATCCGCCAAGGGTGAGGAAGAATACCTGAATCACATCGGTATAACCGATCACTTTCATTCCACCCAGCGTAATGATCACGGCAAACACGGCCAGTCCGATCATACAAAACCAAAAATTCAACCCTGAAATTGTACTGATTGCCAATGCACCCAGAAACAAAATGGATGTGAGATTTACAATCACATATAATAACAACCAGAAAACAGCCATGATGGTACTCACTGTAGTGCTATACCGTTGCGTTAAAAATTGCGGCATGGTATAGATCCGGTTCTTTAAATAAATGGGCATAAAAAATATAGCCACTACCAGCAGCGTAGCAGCAGCCATCCATTCATAGGTAGCGATGGCGAGCCCCATTTTAAACCCTGATCCTGACATCCCGATAAATTGTTCTGCAGATATATTAGACGCAATGAGCGATGCACCGATGGCCCACCAGGTAAGCGCGCCTTCGGCAAGAAAAAAGTCTTTTGAATCTGTCACCGCTTTTTTCTTCCGGTTGTAAATCCAGTAACCATAAAAAGCAACAATCACGAAGTAAATGAGAAAGACTATGTAGTCCCAAAGCTGTAATTTCTGCATAGGTTGTGAGCGGTGGTTTAGTAACTGATCAGATCAAAAATTTAGCATTCATCAATCTCGTTACAGTTCAGTAAATAAAAATGATGTTTTTTTTGAAAGATGCAAAGGATTATCAGAAAGTATATTCATTCATGTGCACAAGCAAGATGATTTTTTAAGATTCCATTTGCTTAGCCTAAAATAAAAATGCCCCAAAGAGAGGCAGTGGGGCATTGTAAACCTTAGAATGAACGCTATCTAAGTCGTTCCAGGACTTCCATTACTTCCTTGACAGCTTTCCTGCTCGCCTCCATCATGGCTTTCTCTTCATTGGTCAGATCCAGCTCAATGATCTTTTCAATTCCGTTTTTTCCAAGAATAACCGGAACACCCAGGTAACAATCCTTTATTCCGTATTCACCTTCAAGTTTTATACAAACGGGAAATATTCTTCGCTGATCTCTTACAATGGCTTCTACCATTTGGGCCGCCGCAGATCCGGGAGCGTACCACGCCGATGTTCCCATGAGTTTCACAAGTTCACCGCCTCCTACCTTCGTTCTCTCCAGAATGGAGTTGAGTTTATCTTTATCAATGAGTTCGGTAACGGGGATGCCGGATACCGTCGTATACCGGGGTAGCGGAACCATGGTATCTCCATGACCACCCAGTAAAACGGCCTGAATATCTTTTGGGGATATGTTTAGTGCTTCCGCAAGAAACGCTCTGTAACGGGCAGTATCGAGAATTCCTGCCATACCCATTACCCGTGTACGGGGAAACTTGGAAGTCAGGTGCGCCTGGTAGGTCATTACATCGAGTGGGTTGGATACGACGATAATAATGGCGTTAGGTGAATGACGAACAACACTTTCAGTAACCGTCTTCACAATACCCGCGTTTGTACCGATGAGATCATCCCGACTCATGCCCGGCTTTCGCGGTAGCCCTGAAGTAATGACCACCACATCTGAGCCTGCGGTCTTTGCATAATCGTTTGTAGATCCTATAATCCGGCTGTCGTAGAGATCAATAGGAGCTTTTTGCCATATATCCAGAGATTTTCCTTCTGCTAACCCCTCCTTTATATCCACAAGGACAATTTGATTGGCGATCTCACGGTAGGCAAGAACATCGGCACAGGTTGCACCCACATTACCAGCGCCAACTACAGTTACTTTCATAAGTTTCAATGATTTAGTGTGTGAAAGGTAAGGAGAGCTTTTTTTAGTTGATCATATTTTCGCTTGATCTTCATCATCGGCGGCCCACTGCAAACTGCAGGCCTTTAACGGGTGCCAATTTATCAATTAGCAATGACTTAAGAAATTTATTTTTTATCAGAGCGAAGGTGCCTGTTCGATAATTAAAACGCGTTTTGTTTCCGGAGTTACCTTAAATCCCTCACTTATTCTGTAGCCCACAACCCACAAGATCTTTCCTCCTGACTCAAGCACCGTTACATCTGCCTTTTCGTTGAAAGGCATTTTAAGGTCGATCAAAAAATCGCTTAATTTTTTTTCCTGGCGCATACCCAGGGGCATAAAATAATCACCTGCCTGCCAGGTCCTCCAGGTTAGCGGATAGTGTAAAAGGTCAGCATCCACCTGAGCCAGTGTCGAATTTTTTCTGAGTTCAAATCCCTGGTTCGAAGCTTCTGTAAACATTAATTTACATCGGGCATTACCCACCATTCTCTCCCCTGGATCTATGGTGACGGAAGTAAAAAACGCTTCCGTCTTTTTGCTTATTAAATAATTTTGTCTGTCAATAAGGAGTTTATGCGAATGAGAATAAAATAGTTTTCCCGCCTGGTGCCCTTGACTGATTTGCCTGCATTGATCAAAATTAAAACCCAGATCTTTTAAGAATTCCCAGAGAATTACTATAGGAGATGGCGACTCATTTATTTTCCCGATATCAATCATCCGGATATCCCCCTTCACTTGAAGAGCGGAAGATTCAAGCGTTTTCAAGAAAGCTTTGTTCATATTAACCGCGCCCGCGAGGCGTTCCTGTGTATCGCGAAAAGTTTCTTGAAAGTTTGGATTGATTTCCAGGAATTTGGGAATGATCTCATGTCTGAAGAAATTCCTTTGATAGTCGTCCGAAAAGTTGCTGGAATCTTCCCGCCAGCGAACCTCCTGATCAATGGCATAATCGACAAGCATTTTACGGGTGGCAAAAAGCAGCGGTCGAATAACTTTTTCGTTTCTGACAGGAATTCCGGTGAGTCCCTGAATGCCCGTTCCGCGAATCAAATTCTGGAAAATGGTTTCAATGGTATCGTCTAAATGATGTGCGGTGGCTAGATAGTCAAAGCCGTGCGATTCCAGCAAACCCTGAAAATAGTTATATCGAAGATCTCTGGCTGCCATTTGAACCGAAATTCCCTTTTGCGTGGCGTACGCCTGGGTATTAAATCCGGAACTGTGAAATTGAACACCCGATTTCTCACACGCTTCGCGAACATGATCCTCATCGGAATTTGAATCCAGGCCTCTGAGTTGAAAATTGCAGTGAGCGACCGCCACATGAAATCCCGCCTTCCTCATCAGATGCAGCATCACCATGGAATCCAACCCGCCGCTCACCGCTAACAGGATTTTATCTGTATTTTTGCACAGTGCAAAGCGGTTTATATGGTTTAATAATTGCTCTACCACGCTCAAATCTACCATTTAGCATGAACCTTTCCCTTTTCTTGAAAATTATTCAAAAGTCCCTGGTTTTAGCTTTGGTGTTGGTTTGCGTAACCGCCACATACGGGCAAAAAAGGGTAAAGTTAAAAGATGCTGATTTATTAAAAGGAGGAGGAAAGTTTCAGCGGTTGATTGGAAACGTAGTTTTTGTTCAGAATCAAACCACTATTTATTGTGATTCCGCCCATTTCTACAAAAGAGAAAATTCCGTTGAGGCTTTTGGTCATGTGAGAATAATCGAGGGTGATTCTATAACCATTACAGGGTCTCAATTGCTCTACAATGGCGATACAAAAATCGCAAAACTAAGGCGCAACGTAGTTTTTACAAAATTACGGACTGCCGTCCTTTACACCGACAACCTGGATTATTCCCGGCCAAGAAATCGGGCGTATTACTTTAATGGTGGAAGACTTGTCGACAGTATTAATGTGCTGACCAGCAGCAAGGGATATTATAACGCCAGTTCAAATCTGGCTTCTTTTAAACGCAATGTAAAAGTTAAAAATCCGGATTATACGATGTTCGCGGACAGCCTGCAGTACAATTCACGAACAAAAGATATTTTCTTCGTTACACAGACCACCGTAATCAATAAAGACAGCAGCAGGGCGGTATATGAAGGCGGTAAGTACAATACCATTACCAAGATCTCGGACCTGCATCAGGGCGTAGGAGAATCAGAGGACTACATCATTGAGGGAGATAAATATGACCTTGATGCCATCCGAAATATTGGGAAAGTCCGGGGCAATGTGGTCATGACTTCAAAGAAAGAAAACCTGATTATTTACGGTCAGTCCTCTGATTATTTTAAAGCCAAAGGAATTACCAAAGTGTATAATAAAGCTTTTGTGGCAAAGGTGACGGATGACAAGGACACGCTGTATGTTTCAGCAGACACGCTCGTTTCTGTCGATAACAAGGACCCTCAGAAAAAGCGGATTCTTGCCTATCACAACGTTAAGATCTTTAAGAAAGACCTGCAGGGCACCGCCGATTCTTTGGAATACCGGGCTGCCGACTCAACTATATACTTTTACAATGACCCTGTTCTCTGGACACAGGGAAATCAGCTGACAGCGGATTCCATCCGCCTGCTCATTGAACACAACACGATTAGCAAAATGTTTCTTGTGGACAACGCTTTTGTCATTTCGCAGGACACCCTGAAAAACAGTAATCAAATCAAAGGCCGGCACATGACAGCGGAATTTTCTGACAGTAAGATCAAACGGGTTTTCGTCCGGGGAAATGGTGAGACATTATATTTTGTGCTGGATGATAAAGACCAGTCTTTTACAGGTATGAATAAAATCATATGCAGCAACATTACCATCCGTTTTCACGATGGAAAAGTGAATAACCTGTCGTTTTATGTAAAGCCTGAAGGGAGCTTTATTCCACCGCATGAATTAAAAAAAGAACAGAAAACACTGAAAGGGTTTGAATGGAGGGCGGAGACCAAACCCAGCAAGCAGGACGTGGTAAAATCGGAGATTAAAGACGATCCGTATTGATCCTACAATAGATACTTGAGTACAGGTTATGGAGAAATAGGGAGGGAAAAGTACTTTAATGGAGTAATAATATCTTCGTAAATCTGAAAACTGTTCGCCAAATTAAAATCGGGCATTAAAAAAAAGCTGTTTAAGACAGCTTTTTTTTTGAATATAATTTTGGATTAATTTCTTCCACCGAGGAAAAAACCACCGATACGTACACCGATGTAACCATTTTTCATTTCAAGATCAGAACCTTCAAATGTGGTTTTACCGATAATATTATAGTCAATAGTCAGGTTGAAGTGACCTGCTTCAAAACCAATACGGGGATAGAACCCGATTTTTGTTTCAGCAGCAGCACCAACTGCACCACCACCTGAAGATACTCCAACTCCAACAGCAGCCAATTTCACAAGACCAACGCCAGCACCAACAAATGGCCTGAAACCCCCATTGCTGAGATAATAGTTACCATTGATGGTATAAGAACCAATAGATGCGGCAGAAGCATTGTAGGTATCAACAGATTCTGATAAACCTCTGATTACAGCTGCCCACTCCAAACGAAGTCCAACGGCAATAGCATCATTCACACGGTAAGCCGGTTCAAAAGCGAACAAAACACCTCCACCAGCCCCTTCGCCGCCAGGGCATGGCATAACCCAAACCTACACCAATTTTAAAAGGTTTGTACTCTTGCGCATTCACAGCGACCGCAGTCGCCATAAACGAACAGTAAAATTGTTGAAATTCTTTTCATAGTCGGTTTTTTTGTTTTGTAAGTCCCATTCTTTGGGAAGGATAAAAAATCAAACTGTCGGTTAATCTTACGTGGCGTAGAAATACGTCGTTGGTGGTCGGCTTTAGGCTACTACTAGAAAATTACGATTTTTTGGAAACTTTTGCTAATAATGCCGGTACATTCTTACAGTGGAGGTCGTTGAAACGGCCATCATTCGCCAATATTGTGCTATCGTCGAAAAATCTTTTAATAATGTTATGACTATTACTTAAAAACACTAAATTTTGTGTGAATCCATCATAACAGAGCCTATGAGGAAGTTTTATTGGTTGATTTTTCTATTATTTCTAGCCTTTGATGTGTCCGCACAGTCTTTTGAGATGGGGAGTTTGCAGGATGTCTATAAGGGTTCTATTGGGGAAACTTTAAAAGTACCCCTTACAATCGTGAATAACAGCGAAAAAAACCTCACACTGATCATCAGAAAGATACATTCAACACTGGGAGGGACTCAAAAAAATTATTTCTGTCCCGATAACAATTGCCTTGATCAAAAAGTGGAAGATGTTGCTTTCCGCCTGGAACCGCAGGAAACGCTGACTACGTTTCAAATTGCCCTCGAAGCTGGTCTTGCCAATGGCATCAGCTCAGCGAGATATTTGGTTTTTAACAAATATAACCCTCAGGAAAGCCTCGAATTTGACCTTAATTTTGCCGTAGAGGAGCGTTCAGGTAAAGAAGATATTTATATTTCACCCCATATTTCCCTGCATGATGTATATCCAAATCCAGTCATAGACCATGCTTTTATTAATTATTCCCTGATAAATGACGAGGTAGCAGCAAAGATCATCATACACAATATCCTTGGTAATCCCATTGATGAATATGCCCTGCCGTCTGGAGAAAACAAAGTTAAAATCCGCGCTGAATCCATGAATGCCGGCATTTACTTTTATACCCTGTACCTGGATAACGAAGGCGTTATGACCAGGAAACTCATCGTCAAGAAATAATATTCACTGTTTTTAGGATAGTTAATCATAATACTGGCGTGAACCCGTTTTAGAGTTAGTGGTGTTATGTTATATTTGCGGGCTTATGCAGAAAGTATCAGGAATCGTTAGCTTTATTTTGATCATTCTTATTTCATTTTCCTGCAGCAAATTCAGGAAGATCGAGAAAAGTCAGGATTGGAGGGTCAAGTATGAGGCTGGTTTAAATTATTATAATAAGAAAGACTATTACCGTGCCTCCGTTCTTTTTGAACAGATTTTACCCATTGTCAGGGGTTTACCAGAAGGCGAAAGGGTGCAGTTTTACCTGGCTTACTGCCAGTTCTACGATAAACTTTACCTGCTTGCCTCCGAACAGTTTAAGACTTTTTATGAAACTTATGGCAGGAGCACTTTGGCTGAGGAGGCTCGTTTCATGCATGCATTCTCCCTTTTTCAGTCGTCGCCCAATCCAAACCTGGATCAAACCAGCAGCATTGATGCCATGGCTGCCATGCAGGCTTATATTAACCGGTATCCTAACAGCGAATTTCACGATCGATCCCTGGAAGTAATTCTTTCAACCCAGGTTAAACTGGAGAAAAAAGGATTTGAAAATGCAAGGCAATATTATAAAATGAAGTACTACACGGCAGCCATAGTTGCCTTGAATAATTTTAAACAGAATTTTCCTGATTCAAAATACATTGAAGAAGCTTACTACCTGGTAATCTCCGCTGAATACAAACTCGCTCAACAGAGCATTCAGTCAAAGCAGCCGGACCGCTACCGCGCCGTTGTAGACCATTATAAAGAATTTCTCGATCGGTATCCCAATAGCGAATTCTTGAAGGAAGCCGAGAGGTTCTACGCGGAAAGTTTAGATAAAGTAAATTCATTAAAGCACACAAACTCTTAAATATTATGGCAGCACAATCATCTGTAATTACCCGCGACCTCGATAAAATTGCAGCACAAACTGGTAATGTATACGAATCCGTTGTTGTGATCTCTAAACGCGCGAGACAGATTGCGGTTAACATCAAAGAAGAACTTAACAACAAGTTAGCGGAGTTTGCCACTACAGTAGACAACCTCGAAGAGGTTTTTGAAAACCGTGAACAAATTGAAATTTCTAAATTTTACGAGCGCTTACCCAAACCCACTACCACGGCAACGGAAGAATTTCTGGAAGAAAAGCTCAATCACAGGTTGAGAAATGAGCTAGAAGAAAAGCTTGATTAAGAACCCTTGCCGGATGGCAATTTTCTTTAGCAGGATGTCCTTTAAATTGCAGGTCCATGCTTCAAGGTAAAAAAATCGTATTAGGAGTTTGTGGGAGTATCGCAGCTTATAAAACTGCCGTATTAACCCGACTCCTGATAAAATCCGCTGCAGAGGTAAAGATCATTATGACCCCCGCTTCCCGGGATTTTATAACCCCCCTAACGTTATCCACACTTTCCAAAAATCCGGTTTTCACGGAATTTGTCAAAGACAAAAGCGGACAGTGGATAAACCATGTTGAGTTGGGATTATGGGCGGATGCCATCGTCATCGCACCGGCAACTGCCAACACGCTGGCTAAGATGGCCACGGGTATGTGTGATAATCTTCTGACGGCAGTTTATTTATCAGCCCGATGCCCGGTTTTCTTTGCCCCGGCCATGGACCTGGATATGTTGCAACACCCTGCTACAAAACGCAATATTGAAACCCTTTCGGGATACGGCAATCAACTCATCGAGCCCAATTTCGGCGAATTGGCCAGTGGCCTCACCGGGAACGGACGGATGGCTGAACCAGAGGAAATTCTGCACCGTCTCTATGATTTTTTTAATCGTGTGCGAAAGTTACAGGGCAAAAAAGTGCTGGTTACCGCTGGCCCAACCCATGAACCCATTGATCCTGTCAGGTTCATTAGCAATCACTCCAGTGGCAAAATGGGATTTGCCATAGCCGAAGCGCTGGCCATTGAAGGGGCCGAAGTAAATTTAATTACCGGTCCGACCAATCAGCATACACTTCACCCTAAGATCAGCGTTAAAAAGGTCACTACCGCACAAGAAATGTTTGACGCCTGCACCGCTCTTTTTCCTTCCTCGGATATCACCGTTTTATCCGCCGCTGTAGCCGATTACAGGCCAGCCGAGGAAGCCCGACAAAAAATCAAAAAAAAGGACGAAGGTTTAACTTTGGAGCTGACAAAAACCCACGATATCGCGGAGTCATTGGGAAAAATGAAACACAATGGCCAGATCATTGTAGGCTTTGCCTTGGAAACGGAGGCTGAGGAAGTCCATGCTCTGACAAAACTTGAAAGGAAAAATTTTGATTTAATTGTTTTGAACTCACTAAATGACAAGGGTGCGGGGTTTAGTCATGATACCAATAAAATTACCATCCTCGACGGAAAAACCAAAGCCCGCAGTTTTGAGTTGAAAAGCAAAAAAGAAGTTGCCAGAGATATCGTCCAGGC